>DASRVA010000092.1:0-11287 GCA_035687745.1 Gemmatimonadota bacterium | reverse complement strand
CAGGTCGAGTTTCGCCCGCTCGCGGCGGGGGTCGCGATCGTCGAGGCCCGGACCGAAACCGCCGACGGGATCGAGGGCCTCCAGTTCCAGGTTCAGGTGCTCAGCGACCCGGCCGAGGCCGCCCAGCTCGAGAAGACTGTCGGCGACGGGCAGAGCGGGCCGGCGGGTGCCTTCCTGGCCGATCCGCTCGAGGTCCGGGTCCTGAACCCTGACGGACTGCCGGTGGCGGAGCATCCGGTCACGTTCACGCTCGAGCAGGCGGCCGGGCCCTCCGCGGGCGTCGCCCCGGCACGCGACGGCACGACGGCGGGCCAGATCCAGGTCGTGACCGACGCCGCCGGCCACGCCCGCGCGTTTCTCAAGCTCGGGACCCGGGTCGGCGCCTACTCGGTCGCCGCCCGCACGCTGTCCGGCGCGGGCGCGAACCCGGTTGCCTTCGAGGTGACGTTCACCGCCACCGCCACCGCCGCGCCGGCGGCGGAGCTGGTGGCGATCGCGGGCGAAGATCAGACAGCGGTCATCGACACCCTGAACGCTCCCGGCAGCCCCGACTTCAGGGGCCGCGACGCCAATCCGTTCGTGGTTCAGGCGCTGGACGCCTTCGACCAGCCGGCGGCCGGCGTGACGGTCCAGTGGGTGGTCTCGGACGGCGGCGGGTCGCTGCTCGCCACGACCACGGTGACCGACGCATTCGGGCTCGCGCAGAACCAGCTCCTCGGGGCGACCGAGGGCCGGAACGCGGTCGTGGCGCTCGCGGCCGGCACGAACGCGGTCGAGTTCGTGGTCACCGCGGTGGTGCACCAGCCGGAAGGGGAGTGATCTTCGCCCCGTCCGGCCGGGGCTCGTCGCCCGCGGGCGGTCTCTACCACGTTTACCGTCGAGCTTCGCGAATATTCCGCTGGCGGGTCGGCCCGGCTCCAGCGGGCCGTTTCGTGAACCGCCCGGCCCGCCGCGTATATTACTTCGGATGACCGCCAAACCGCGCAAGTCCGTCCGCCGCAAGGGCGCGCCCAACCTGGTGATCGTCGAGTCGCCGGCCAAGGCGCGAACGATCGAGCGGTTCCTGGGCTCCGACTTCGTCGTCGAGGCGTCGATCGGCCACGTCCGCGACCTGCCCCGGGGGGCGAAGGACGTGCCTGCCCGCTTCAAGGACGAGCCGTGGGCGCGGCTCGGGGTCAATGTCGACCAGGGGTTCGAGCCCATCTACATCACCGTTCCAGGCAAGTCCAAGCAGATCACCAAGCTCAAGGGGCTCCTCGAGAAGGCCGATGCCCTCTGGCTGGCGACCGACGAGGACCGCGAGGGGGAGGCGATCAGCTGGCACCTGTGCGAGCTGCTGAAGCCGGACGTGCCGGTCCGGCGGCTCGTATTCCACGAGATAACCCGCGAGGCCATCGACCGGGCGCTGGAGAGCCCGCGGGGGATCGACGAGGGGCTCGTCCGGGCCCAGGAGGCCCGTCGCATCCTGGACCGCCTGTACGGCTACGAGGTGTCGCCGCTCTTGTGGCGGAAGATCGCGCCCAGGCTGTCGGCGGGCCGGGTCCAGAGCGTCGCCGTACGGCTGGTGGTCCAGCGCGAGCGGGAGCGGCGGCGGTTCGTGTCCGCCACGTGGCACGATCTCATGGGCACCTTCTCGCCCCGGGACGGCGCCACGGACGGCGGAGAGGACGGCGCGTTCGAGGCCGGGCTGGTCGCGGCGGACGGTCTGCGGGTGCCGACCGGGAAGGACTTTGACGCCGCCACCGGGCGACCCCAGGGCGAGGCCCTCCTCCTGCTCGACCAGGCGGCCGCGGCCGCGCTGGCCGAGCGCCTGAGGGGAGCGGAGTTCCGGGTCACCGCGGTCGAGGAGAAGCCGTACACCTCGCGGCCGGCCCCGCCCTTCACGACCAGCACGCTCCAGCAGGAGGCCAATCGCAAGCTGGGGTTCTCGGCCCGGCGCACGATGCGGGTGGCCCAGAGCCTCTACGACAGCGGTCACATCACCTACCTGCGGACGGACTCGACCCACCTGGCCGGTGTTGCGGTCGAGGCGGCCCGCGAGCTCGTGCGGGCCGAGTACGGCGAGCGGTTCCTGCCGAAGGAGCCCCGGACCTACGAGTCCAAGGTCAAGAACGCGCAGGAGGCCCACGAGGCGATCCGCCCCGCCGGCCACCCGTTCGAGCTCCCGGAGGCCCTCCGCGGAGAGCTCACCGACGAGGAGTACCGGCTCTTCGAGATGATCTGGAAGCGCACGGTGGCGAGCCAGATGTCGGACGCCCGGGGCCGCCGGATGACGATCACGATCGAGGGCGGGGGGGCCCGGTTCGAGGTGCGCGGGAAGACGATCGACTTCGCGGGCTACCTGCGCGCGTACGTCGAGGGCAGCGACGACCCGGAGGCGGAGCTGGCCGATCAGGAGTCGCTCCTCCCGCCCGTCCAGGAGGGGCAGCCTCTGACTTGCATGGGCCTGGAGGTCAAGGGCCACACGACGCAGCCGCCCGCCCGCTACACCGAGGCGTCGCTGGTCAGGGCGCTCGAGCAGCGCGGGATCGGGCGGCCGAGCACGTATGCGTCGATCCTGGAGACCATCCAGGAGCGGGACTACGTGTTCAGGAAGGGGAACGCGCTCGTACCGACCTGGGTCGCGATCTCGGTCATCCGCCTCCTCGAGCGCCATCTGCCGGAGCTGATCGACTACGAGTTCACGGCCGGGATGGAGGACGAGCTGGACGCCATCAGCCGCGGCGAGCTCGCCCACGTGGACTACCTGCGGCGGTTCTACTTCGGGAACGGCGATACCGGGCTCAAGGAGCTCCTGGAGAACAAGGTCGACGAGGTCGACGCGCGGGCGGTCTGCACGATCCCGATCGGGACACCCGAGGGCGAGGAGCCGGTCGTAGTGCGGGTCGGCCGCTACGGCCCCTATCTCCAGCAGGGGGAGGATCGCCGGGCGTCGCTTCCCGAGGACCTGCCGCCCGACGAGCTCTCGCTGGAGCGGGCGGTCGAGCTGCTTCGCCAGGGGGCCAAGGCGGAGGAGCCCCTGGGCCACCATCCGGAGACCGGCCAGCCGGTCTATCTCAAGACCGGCCGCTACGGGCCCTACGTCCAGCTCGGCGAAGGCGACGGCGACGGCAAGCCGAAGCGGGCCTCGCTCCTGAGAGGAATGGAGCCGGGGGCGGTCGACCTGGAGACGGCGATCGGTCTGCTCTCGCTTCCGCGCGAGCTCGGGACCGACCCTAAGACGGGCCAGCCGGTCGAAGTGCACACCGGTCGCTACGGCCCGTACGTGAAGGCGGGGGACGAGACGCGCTCGCTCCCGGCGGGCATGTCGCCGCTCGAGGTGACGCTGGAGCAGGCGGTCGAGCTCCTCGCCCAGCCGAAGCGGGGCCGCTCGAGGGGCCGCGCGCGGGCCGAGCCGCTCCGGACCTTCGAGCCGTCGCCGGTGACCGGGAGCCCCATCGAGCTCCGTGACGGCCGCTACGGTCCCTACGTGACCGATGGCGAGACCAACGCCTCGATTCCGAAGGATGTGCCGCTCGAGGACGTCACGCACGAGACGGCCGTCCGTCTCCTCGCCGAGCGGGCCGCGCGCGGTCCGGGTCGCCGGCGCGGCGGCGGGAAGGCGTCGTCCAAGCGGCCCGGCGGCAGGAAGTCGAGGAAGAAGGCTCCGAAGAAGACCGCCCGGAAGAAGTCGAAGCCGTCGTGACGCGCGTCCGGATCATCGGCGGCGGGCTGGCGGGCTGCGAGGCCGCTCTCCAGTGTGCCCGCGCGGGTGTGCCGGTGACGCTTCACGAAATGCGTCCCGCCCGCGCGACACCGGCCCACCGGACCGACCGGCTGGGCGAGCTGGTCTGCTCCAACTCCTTCAAGACCACCGACGTCGAGAACGCCCACGGTCTCCTCAAGGCCGAGCTGGAGCGGCTCTCGTGCGCGCTCCTGGAGAGCGCATACGAGTCCCGGATCCCGGCCGGGGCGGCGCTGGGGGTCGACCGGGAGCGGTTCGCCGCGGCCGTCACCGCCCGCGTCCTGGCCGAGCCTCTGATCGAGGTCGTGCGCGAGGAGCGGACGGAGATCGATCCGGACGAGCTCACGATCGTCGCCACGGGACCCCTCACCTCGGAGACCCTGACGAGGCGGATCGAGACGATCCTGGGCGCCGAGGGACTCGCCTTCTACGACGCGATCAGCCCGATCGTGGCCGCGGACTCGCTGGCGGAGGGCCGGTGGTTCGCCGCCTCCCGCTACGGCAAGGGGGGCGACGACTACGTCAACTGCCCGCTCGACGAAGTGACCTACGGTGCGTTCGTAGACGCTCTGCTGGAGTCCGACCCCTATCCCCTCCACGCGTTCGAGCGGACGATGTTCTTCGAGGGGTGCCTCCCGATCGAGGAGATGGCGCGCCGCGGCCGGGACACGCTCCGGTTCGGTCCTTTCAAGCCGGTCGGGCTTTCGGATCCCTCGACCGGGGGCCGTCCCCATGCCGTCCTCCAGCTCCGGCGCGAGAACGCCGAGGGGACGATGCTGAACCTGGTCGGCTGCCAGACCCGGCTCCGGTACGGGGACCAGCGGCGCGCGTTCGGCGTGGTCCCGGCGCTGGCCGGCGCCGAGTTCCTGCGCTACGGGCAGGTCCATCGCAACACGTTCCTCCGCACCCCGACGGCCCTGGATGCCGCCGGCCGGCCCCTCGAAGGATGGCCACGCCTCTTCTTCGCGGGCCAGCTCACCGGCGTCGAGGGGTACGTCGAGTCGATCATGAGCGGGCTCGTGGCGGGCTGGAACGCCGTCCGCCTCGACCGTGGCGAAGAGCCGCGCCTGCCCCCGCGCGAGACCATGATCGGCAGCCTCTTCCATTACCTGCAGACGGCGGACCCGGACGGCTTCCAGCCGATGAACGCCAACTTCGGCCTCCTCCCGGCGCCCGACCCGAAGAGCCGCGACAAGCGCGAGCGCCGTCGGGCCCAGGTCGCGCGCGCGCTGGAAACGATCGAAACGTGGGCGGCGGAGAACGACCCCGCCCTGGCGGAGGTCGGATGACGCCCGCGCGTCCGCAGGAGCCCAGGATCGAGGACTACCTGCGCTACCTGAGGGCGGTGCGGCGCTACCGCCCCAACACCGTGGCCGCGTACCGGAACGACCTCGACGCGTGGCTCCGCTTCTGCGCCGAGCACCTCGGGACCACGCGGATCGACCTGGACGCCGTGGACGTGTCCACCGTACGCGCCTTCCTGGGCTACGGGAGCCGGCACGGCCTGTCGCGGCGGTCGGCGGCGCGCCGGCTGGCCGCTCTGCGCGGCTATTTCCGCCATGCGTGCCGTGAAGGATGGGCGGGCCGGAACCCGGCGCAGGCGGTGGCGCTCCCGCAGCGCGGACGGATGCTACCCCAGGTGCTCGGGGCGGACGCGCTGGCGGGACTCCTCGACCGGACCGCCGAGGAAGAAGGGTTCTACGCACGCCGTCTCGCGGCACTCCTCGAGGTCACCTACGGGGCCGGGCTCCGGGTTGGTGAGACGACCTCGCTGAGGTGGTCGGATCTCGACCTGCACGGTGCCTCCGTGAGGGTCTTCGGCAAGGGCGACCGCGAGCGCCGCGTGCCTCTGACCGGGAAGGCGGTGAGCGCGCTCGAGGCGTGGCGCACCGAGGCAGCGCGGTCGTGCGAGACGACGCCGGAGGCCGTGTTCGTCAGCCGGACCGGCCGGCCGCTGTCGGTCCGACAGGTCCAGCGGATCGTGACCCGCGCCCTGACCCGGATCGCCGAGCGCAGCGGCGTATCGGCGCACACCCTCCGGCACTCGTTCGCGACCCACCTGCTGGATCGCGGGGCCGATATTACGGCGGTCAAGGAGTTGCTCGGCCACGCGTCGCTGTCGACGACCCAGCTCTATACCCATCTCTCGCGCGAACGGCTGAAGGCGGCCTACGAGCTGGCCCATCCCCGTGCCTGACCGGCCGCGCTTGGCCAATCCGGACGAACGGCTATCATCAGCGGGATGAACGCCCTCTCGGAGGCCTCGCTGCGCCAGGTGCCCGTCCACGCGACGACGATCCTGAGTGCGCGTCGGGACGGCGCGGTCGCCCTGGGCGGCGACGGCCAGGTCACCTTTGGCGACACCGTCATGAAGAGCCGGGCCAACAAGGTCCGGGTCATGCACGACGGCGAGATCCTGTCGGGTTTTGCCGGATCGACCGCCGACGCCCTGACCCTGTTCGAGAAGTTCGAGGAGAAGATCCAGCGCTATCCGGGCAACCTCCCGCGGGCCGCCGTCGAGCTGGCTAAGGACTGGCGCTCGGACCGTGTTCTCAGGCGCCTCGAAGCGATGCTGGCCGTCTGCGATCGCGAGCACAGCCTGCTCGTCTCCGGCAACGGCGACGTCATCGAGCCGGACGACGGAATCCTGGCGATCGGCTCGGGCGGCCCGTTCGCGCTGGCGGCCGCGCGGGCGCTCCTGGCCCACTCCGATCTGGACGCCCGCGAGGTTGTCCGGCGCTCGCTCGAGATCACCGGCGAGATCTGCATCTATACCAACACCGAGATCACGATCCTGGAGTTGAAGGCGGAATGAGCGAACCCGTCACCGAGGAGAGACAGGCGCCCCCGGCCCCGGACGAGACGTCCGGCGGCGCGACCGGATCGGATCCGTACGAGGCCCTTACGCCGCGCGAGATCGTGGCCGAGCTCGACAAGTACATCGTGGGACAGAAGGAGGCGAAGCGCGCGGTCGCGATCGCCCTCAGGAACCGCTGGAGGCGGCTCCGGGTCTCCGAGGATCTGCGGGACGAGATCCTGCCCAACAACATCATCATGATCGGTCCGACGGGGGTCGGTAAGACGGAGATCTCGCGGCGCCTTGCCCGGCTCGCGGACGCCCCGTTCGTCAAGGTCGAGGCCTCGAAGTTCACCGAGGTCGGCTACGTGGGCCGCGACGTGGAGTCCATCGTCCGCGATTTGATGGAGATCTCGGTCAGCTTGGTGCGCCAGGAGTGGGAGGACGAGGTCTACGAGCAGGCCGAGGAAAACGTGGAGGAGCGTCTCCTCGACCTGTTGCTGCCGCCCCTGCGACCCGTCGAGGAGGCGGGTGGCGGCCGGCGCTATCTGGTGGACCCGTCGGGTGGCATCCAGGAGACTGAATCCGCCGACTCGTTCGAGCGGCTGAAGGAGCAGCGGGAGCGCTCGCGCGACAAGCTGCGCGCGCTGCTGGCGGACGGAAAGCTGGAGGAACGGAAGGTGGAGGTCGAGACCGCGTCCGGCCGGATGCCCTTCTTCGAGGTCCTCTCGCCGATGGGTCTGGAGGAGATGGACGTCAACGTCGGGGAGATGCTCGAGGAGATCCTCCCCAAGCGCAAGAAGCGCCGCCAGGTCACCGTGTCCGAGGCCCGCCGTATCCTCCTCCAGGAGGAGCTCGGCAAGCTGATCGATATGGATGAGGTCGTGAACGAAGCGATCTACCGGACCGAGAACTCGGGTATCGTGTTCCTGGACGAGATCGACAAGATCGCCGGCGAGAAGATGACGGGCGGTCCGGACGTCTCACGGGAAGGCGTGCAGCGGGACCTCCTGCCGATCGTGGAAGGCTCGAACGTCCAGACCAAGTACGGCTTGATCCGCACCGACCACGTCCTGTTCATCGCCGCCGGCGCTTTCCACGTCTCCAAGCCGAGCGATCTGATCCCGGAGCTCCAGGGGCGGTTCCCGATCCGGGTAGAGCTCAGGAGCCTGACCGCAAAGGATTTCGAGCGCATCCTGGTCGAGCCCCAGAACGCGCTCACCCTGCAGTACCGGGCCATGCTCGAAACCGAGGGCGTGGCCCTCACGTTCACCGATGACGCCGTGCGGCAGATCGCCCGTATCGCGGCCGAGGTCAACGACCTGATGGAGAACATCGGCGCACGGCGGCTGCATACCGTGATGACCCGCCTCCTGGACGACATCCTGTTCGACGTCCCGGACGTGCAGACCGGAGTTGTCGTGATCGAGGCCGAGGACGTGCGGGAGAGGCTCCGCGGGATCGTCGAGGACCAGGACCTCAGGAAATACATCCTTTGACGGTACCGAAGCGGACCGCTCTGGCGGGCGCCCATGAGCGGCTCGGGGCCAGGATGGTCCCGTACGCCGGCTTTCTCATGCCCGTCCAGTACGAGTCGATCACCGAGGAGCACCGGGCGGTCCGCGAGCGGGCCGGTCTGTTCGACGTCAGCCACATGGGGGAGTTCGTCTTCTCGGGTCGGCGGGCCCTGGAGGATGTCCAGCGGGTGACGGTCAACGACGCCGCGGCGCTGGAGGTCGACCAGGCCCAGTACTCGGCCCTCGTCGACGAGGACGCGGGGATCGTCGACGACTGTGTCGTCTGCCGCCTGGACGAGGAGCGGTTCCTGATGGTCGTGAACGCGGCCAACATCGAGAAGGATCTGGAGCACGTCCGCCGTATCGCTCCCGACGCCGAGCTCGAGGACCGGTCCGAGGCGATCTCGCTGCTCGCCCTTCAGGGACCCCGCGCCGAGACGATCCTCGGGACCCTGACGGACCTCGATCTCGGGTCGATCGACTTCTACTGGAAGCGGGACGGCGAGGTAGCGGGCGTGCCGGCGATCGTCAGCCGGACGGGCTACACCGGCGAGGACGGCTTCGAGCTTTACATCGACCGGGCGGCCTCCGAGATGGTCTGGGAGGCCCTGCTGGAGACCGGACGCGAGCGCGGGCTCCAGCCGTGCGGCCTCGGCGCCCGCGACACGCTCCGCCTGGAGATGAAGTACGCCCTCTACGGCAACGACATCGACGAGACGACGAACCCGTACGAGGCGGGCCTGGGGTGGATCGTGAAGCTGGACAAGGGCGACTTCGCCGGGCGGGAAACGCTGGCGGCGATCCGCGAGCGCGGTCCGGACCGCAGGCTGGTCGGCTTCCGGGTCCTCGAGCGCGGGTTCCCCCGGCCCGGATACGGGGTGGCTCTGGAGGGCGAGAGGGTCGACCAGGTGCGGAGCGGCACCATGAGCCCCACCCTCGGCTACGGGATCGGGACCACCTACCTGCCGCGAGGCCGCTCGTCCGTCGGTACCGCCCTCGAGATCGACATCCGTGGCAAGCTCGTCCCCGCCGAGGTCGTCAAGACGCCGTTCTACGCGCATGGTTCCCTCAAGCGCTGAGCGCCGCCCCGTCCTCGTCATCGGCGCCGGCCCGGCGGGGCTGACCGCCGCCCACGAGCTCGCCGAGCGAGGAATCCCGGCCATCGTCTACGAGCAGGACGACCAGGTCGGCGGCCTCGCTCGCACGGTCACGTACGAAGGGTACCGGTTCGACATCGGGGGGCACCGGTTCTTCACCAAGGTCGAGGCCGTCCAGCGGCTCTGGGAGGAAGTCCTGGGCGAGGACTTCCTCGTCCGCCCGCGCCTCTCCCGCATCTATTACCGGGACCGGTTCTTCGACTACCCGCTGAAGCCCCTGAACGCGCTGGCCGGGCTGGGCCCGGTCGAGGCCGTACGGATCCTCGTGAGCTACGCCCGTGCGCGCGTCCTGCCCCATCCGGAGGAGCACACCTTCGAGGAGTGGGTCGTGAACCGCTTCGGCCGACGGCTGTTCGAGATCTTCTTCCGGACCTACACCGAGAAGGTGTGGGGCGTCCCCTGCAGCGAGATCGGCGCCGACTGGGCCGCGCAGCGGATCAAGAACCTGGATCTGAAGACCGCGGTCCTCCACGCGCTGGCCTCGGGGAGGAAGGACGGGGCGGTCGTCACCACGCTCATCGACCGCTTCCACTATCCAAGGTTCGGACCGGGCATGATGTGGGAGCGGATGCGGGACCGACTGGCCCGTCGCGGAGTGGAGACCGTGCTGGAGACCGAGGTCGTCCGCCTTCGCCACTCGGGCGGCCGGGTCGACGCGGTGACGATCCGCGACCACACGGGGGAGCGTGAGCTCGAGGTCGACGGCGTCATCTCCTCGATGCCCCTGGGGCGTCTCGTGGGGGCGCTGGACCCGGGGCCGCCCCCTGACGTCCAGGCGGCCGCCGACCGTCTGCGGCACCGGGACTTCCTGACCGTGGTCCTGATCGTCGGCCGGGAGGAGGTCTTCCCGGACAACTGGATCTACGTGCACTCGCCCGACGTCCGGGTCGGTCGGGTCCAGAACTTCAAGAACTGGAGCCCGGAGATGGTCCCCGATCCGGCCACGACCGCGCTCGGCCTGGAATACTTCGTCCACGAAGGGGACGACCTCTGGTCCGCCCCGGACGAGAAGCTCCTCGAGCGCGGCGTCCGGGAGATGGAGCGGCTGGGGCTCGTGCGCGGGAGCGACGTGCGGGGCGGCACGGTGGTCCGGATGCCGAAGGCGTATCCGCTCTATGACCCCCATTACGCTGACTCCGTGGCCACGGTCCGGGGCCATCTCGAGCGGATCTCGAACCTCCACACGATCGGCAGGAACGGGCAGCACCGGTACAACAACCAGGACCACTCGATGGTGACGGGGCTCCTCGCGGCGCGGGTCGTGGCCGGCGAGGAGCACGACGTGTGGGACGTCAACGTGGAGTCCGAGTACCACGAAGAGGGGAAGGCGGCCCCGAGTGGCGGGCGAGCGACGCCGGAGGCGGCTCGCCGCCCGAGCCTCGAGGAGCTGCTCGGCCGGGCGTTCGCGCGCTACGATCCGGTCGCCCTCGGGACCGCCGTCGGCAGCGTCCTCGCCGCGAGCCTGTTCCTCCTCACCGCCGTCACCCTCCTGCGGAAAGGGGGGGCGGGCGTCCCGCTCTCGCTCCTCGGCCATTACCTGTACGGCTACGAGACGACCTGGACCGGCGCCCTGATCGGCGTCGCAGAAGGCCTCGCGCTCGGCTTCGTGTGGGGGTACGCGCTGGCCGTCCTGATCAATCACATGGTCGGCTGGCAGGAGACCGTGCTGGAGCGCGAGCTCGAGGCCCTCTCGCTCGATCCGCTGGAGGAGAATTGACGGACCTGCGGCGACCGCCCACCGAGCGTGAGGCGCTGGCGATCCAGGTGGCCGTGGCCCGGCTTCGAACCAGGATCGTGGCCGTGGCGATGGGCACGATGGGAGGGCTGGTGCTGTTTCTGGCTACGGCGTGGCTCCTGATCCGCGACGGCGAGAACGTCGGGGCGACGCTCGGGCTGCTGTCGAACTACTTCCCGGGGTACTCGGTCACCTGGCCCGGCGCCATCGTCGGCCTGGCGTACGGCGCGCTGACCGGGGCGCTGGCCGGCGGTGCGATGGCGTGGATCTACAACCGGATCGCACACCGGTCGTGATCTCGAAGGAACCCTTCTTCTCGGTGGTCATGCCCGTCCTGGACGGAGGTGCTGACATGGA
>DASRVA010000091.1:0-13251 GCA_035687745.1 Gemmatimonadota bacterium | reverse complement strand
GTCGGGATCTTGAACGCCTGGACGAGGAAGGTCCGGATCAGGATGAAGAGGAGGAAGGCGACGGCGATCGACTTCGTCCACTCCCAGACCACGCGTGCGAACGACGGCGACGCCGGCGCGCGCCGGGGGGACGTGTACTTCGTCGATGCGGTCTTCGTCGGGCTCTTCGCCAAGAACATCCTCCTCGTGGACGGCGGCCTTCGACCGGGCCGGGCGGGAAAACGCTCAAGATACACCCGACGGGCCCCGGAGTTCAGGTCCGGGTAGGTCCTGCTTGGTACTCAAGCACATCGGCCGCCTCGGCGTTCAATCGATCCGCCGCCCGATTGAGCCTCTTCAGGTCCTTGCGTTCGTCGCCGCTCTTGCGTAGCGCCAGGGGCAGCTTCGGAGAGCTCGCTCGATCTTCCCTTTCACGTGTCGATCTGCGCCTTCTGGAGCTTGCCGGAGTAGTCGACGTAGACGGTCTTGGTCTCGGTGAAGAAATCGTAGACCGGCCAGCCGCCCTCGCGGTGCCCGTTTCCGGTGTCCTTGACGCCGCCGAACGGGAAGTGGGCCTCGGCGCCGATCGTCGGGCCGTTGACGTAGGTGATCCCGGCCTCGATCCGCTCGATGGCCCGGAAGGCCGCGCTCACGTCCCTGGTGTAGATGGAGGACGAGAGCCCGTACCGGACCCCGTTCATGACCTCGATCCCCTCCTCCAGCGAATCCACCCGGAGGACCGACAGGACAGGGCCGAAGATCTCCTCGGTCGCGATCCGCATGTCGGGGGTGACGCCGGTGAAGATGGTCGGGCGGTAGAACCAGCCGTTGGCGAGCCGGTCGTCGTCGGGCCGTGAGCCGCCGAGGCGAAGGGTCGCCCCCTCCTCCTGCCCGATCCGGACGTACTTCTCGACCTTCTCGCGGGCGTCTTCGTTGATCAGGGGGCCGACCTCGGTGCCGGTCTTCCGGCCGTCCCCGAGGACCAGCTTCCCTGCCCGCTCCGCCAGCCGGTCCACGAACTCGTCGTGGATCGGCGACTCGAGGACGAGCCTGGACGTCGCCGTGCAGCGCTGGCCCGTCGTCCCGAAGGCGCCCCACAGAACACCGTCGACCGCGAGGTCGAGATCGGCGTCGGCCATGACGAGCTGGGCGTTCTTCCCCCCCATCTCGAGGGAGACCGGCTTGCCGCGCTCGCCGCACCGGGCGCCGATCTGCCAGCCGACCGCGGTCGAGCCGGTGAAGGAGATCCCCGTGATGTCATGGTGCTCGACCAGCGCCGCTCCGGCATCCGAGCCGAACCCCGTCACGAGCTGGATCACGTTCGGGGGAAGCCCCGCCTCGAGCAGGATCTCGACGAAGCGGACCGCCGACCACGGCGTGTCCTGGGCCGGCTTCCAGACGACCGGGCATCCGCATACCAGCGCCGGAAAGATCTTCCAGGAGGGGACCGCGATCGGGAAGTTCCACGGCGTCACGATCCCGAAGACCCCGGCCGGGCGGCGGATCGTGAACCCCATCTTGTCGCGGAGCTCCGAGGGCGCTGTCCGGCCGAAGAGGCGCCGCCCCTCGCTGGCCGCGTAGTAGGCGGTGTCGATCGCCTCCTGGACGTCGCCCCGGGTCTCGACCAGGGGCTTCCCCATCTCGCGGGTCATTCCGTCGGCGATCTCGTCCTTCCGCTCGGTCAGGAGGTCGCCGGCCCGCTTCAGGACCTCGCCGCGCTTGGGAGCGGGGACCCTGGACCACTCCTTGAAACCGTCCCAGGCCGACTCGACCGCCCGCTCGACGTCGAGCGGGCCGCTCGCCGCAAAGACGCCGACCAGGTCGTCCCGGTCGGCCGGGTTCCGGTTCTCGAACGTGGTGCCGCTGTCGGCGGGGACCCACGCGCCGGCGACGAAGTTCTTGAAGGTGTGGGTCACGCGGGCCTCCGGTTTTCTGCTACGAACGGATGCGGTCTTCGTCTTCACGATCGTCCTCTGAAAGGGGGTCGATGGGGGCTTTTCGGGCGCGGCAAGGCGGCCGGATGAACTGGTTAAGCTAGATGGCCGCCGAGGGGCCAGCAAACGGCCCGAATGAGGGCGCCTCACCCCTTCTTCCGCCGCTTTTCCACCGCCGCCCGCCACCGCTCCTCCTCTTCGGGGGTCTCCCGGATCAACCCTGGCACGGGGACCGGCTTGAAGCTCTCGTCGATCGCCACGAAGGTGAGGAGGCACGAGTTCGTGTGGCGGACCTCGCCGCTCAGCAGGTCCTCCGCCTCGACCTTGACGCCGATCAGCATCGAGGTCCGTCCGACCCAGTGGACCGAGGCCTTCAAGCGCACCAGATCGCCCACGTGGATCGGCGACTTGAAGTCGACCCGGTCGATGGACGCCGTGATCGCGTGCCGGCCGGCGTGGCGGGCGGCGCAGACGTAGGCCGTCTCGTCCACCTGCCGCATGATCCAGCCGCCGTGGACCGAGCCGAAGATGTTGCGGGTTTCGGGCGCGGCGAGCAGGCTGATCGTGACGTGGCTGGCGGAAACGGGTTTGCCCCGTGGAACTGGCGCGGCTTCAGGATCGACGCCCATGAGGGCAGCAATCTACGCCACGCGGGCTCGCCGTTCGAATCGGCCCCCGAGCCGGTTCACGTAAAGAAGAGGGCGGCGCCGGGGGGACGCCGCCCTCTGTTTCAGACCGGGCTCACTGGGAGCGCCGGTCTCCCGGGCGAGGTCGGGCTACGGCTGGTACTCGCCCGTGGTCTGGCCGGTCGAAGCCGGCTCATCGTACTCGCCAATCCCACCGGTCAGACCGGCGCCGTCCGGCAGGTCGCCGCAGGCGACCGGCGTGCCGTCCGCGCCGTGAACCTGGATGAACAGGCTCTCGGCGGCCGGGTCGAGCATGGACTGGCCGACCGTCGTGGTGACACGGGCCGTCTCGCCATCGGCGGCGATGTCCTCGAGCGGAGCGACCACGCCCAGATCGTCATCGCAGGTCCCGCGGTGGATGTGGGACGTGTACGTCTGGCCCGCGGTCAGGCCCTCCAGGTCGAGCGCGACCTCGACGCCGTCGGCGGCGGGCATCACGGTGGCGGTCCCGGTGATGCCGCTCTCGGCCTTGGCTTCGAGCCCCACCTCGGCCGGCAGGGCTTCCGCTTCGCCCAGACCCGGCTCGTCCAGGTCCGGCACGTCCGGCATGCCGGTCTCGTCGGTGATCGGTTCCGCCATCTCGCCCTCGTCCGTGCCCGCCTCACAGGCGCCCAGCACGAACGCGCCGGCGAGGGCCAATGAGGCGAAGATCCTGGTCGATCTGCTCATCTGTCCTCCTTGCGGAGAAGTCCATCTCGATTCGCGCTCCAAGGCGGCGGCGCGACGTCGGTCGTCACACCTCCATCCTACCCCGTTTCATGGTCCTTGCACCGTCAGAATTCCGACACGCTCTCACCAGCCGGGCGCGAGCTGGAAGCCCCAGCGCCATCCCTCGGCGGGCCGCTGGAACGGGTAGGCGTAGTAGAGCTCGGCCACGACCGCGCCGAACAGGTTGAAGCGCATCGCCCCGCCGGCGCTGAAGACGGGGATCCGCTCGGTCGACTCGCGGGTCAGGTCGAACTCGGGCGACTCGTCCCGGTTCCAGGCGACCGCGCCGTCGACGAAGCCGGCCAGCTCGGTCGGCAGGAAGGCGGCCCCCAGGAGCCCGTACTCCTCGGTCCCGAAGAGGGGGACGCGCAGCTCGGCATTGGCGACCGCGATCCGGCTCCCGACCAGCCGGTCGAACTCGGGGCAGGCGGTCGGGTCGTCAGGGACCACCGTGCACTCGGCCGGTTCGAACGATCCCGACTCGTAGCCGCGGATCAGGGTGGGATACCCGACGAACAGAGGGGTCAGCCGGGTGCTCTCGGCGTCGCCGCCGTAGCGCCCGAGATGGAAGCCGCGCACAGCGAAGGTGACCGGCCGGGCGAAGAAGTAGCGCCGCCAGTCGAGCAGGAGGTCGGCGAAGTTCAGCGTCCCCGCGTTCCCCCCGACCTCGAACCGCGAGCGCCCGCCCCGGACCGGTGAGGTGAACCCGAAGAACGAGTAGTCCTCGACGTAGGCGAGGCTCCCGGTCCCCAGGTTCAGCCCGTCGGGCGCGGGCAGATCCTCCTCGATCTCGGCGACCTGCTGGTCGCCGACGAAGATCGAGCGGATCGCCTCGACCCCGAAACCAATGTTCAGGAAGGAGGCGTCGCCTTCGATCCGGCGCGTCGTCGAAAACGGATACTGGGCGAAGAGACCGGCCCGGTTGTAGTAGGTGCGCTCGAGCTCCAGCCGGACCTCGCGGGCCGGCGCGCCCTGGAACTCGGTCGATTGAATCCTCGCGAAAACACTACGGTAGGTCTGGCGTCCGGCCAGCCACCCCCAGTTGAGCCGGTTTTCCAGGTTCGCGTAGGTCAGGACGCCGCCCAGGTCCTCGGGGCCGCCGTTCCCCTGGACGCCGAGAGCGAGCTGGCGGTTGCCGAGGAGATCGCCGAAGAAGAACCCGATCGAGCCGCCGACCGATGTCCCGAACCGGTCCACCGCCACGCCCGCGGTCGGAGGCGCGACGTAGTCGAGCGAAAGGTCGGACCGGTACGGACGCTCCGGAAAGTCGCCCCGGACCAGCCCGCGCGGCGGCGCCGACAGGTACTCGGCCACGATGACCGGCGAGGTCGACGTCGTGGGCGGCAGGACCGCCGCCACCGGCGGGGACGCCGGCTCGCCGCCGGCCGCCTCGCCCCGTGCCGACGTCGGCGGGAGCGTCGCCCCGCGATAGCCGCCGTCGTGGAACACGCTGAACGCCAGGCGCCCGGAATTCCGCGCCACGCTGAGGGCGGGCGCGAGCTCGGTGATCCCGCTCACCCCGGTCGTGACCTGGGTCACCCGGGCCACCGAGCCGCTCGCCAGGTCCATCCGGTAGATGTCGCTGAAGCCGCCCGGATCGGAGACGAAGTAGAGGCTCCCGCCGTCCGGCGCGTATTGCGGGCTCACGTGCTTGGCGTCGCCGAACGGCCGCTCGACCCGGGTCGTTCGCGTGGCGACGTCGTAGAAGCCGAGCCCCATCCGCGGGAGATCGAGCCCGTCGGGTTCCGCGCCCGGCCCCTGGTCGGTGGCGAACGCGATCGTCGTCCCGTCGGGGGACCAGGTCGGCGCGAGCTCGGCGAACACGCCGTCGGTCAGCCGCTCGACGGCCCCGGTCGCCAGCTCCAGCCGGTAGAGGTCGACGATCCCCCCGCGGGTCCCGGAGATGGCCAGCGACGAGCCGTCCGGGGACCACGCCAGGTCTAGGATCGCGTCCACGCCTTCCGCGTCCAGCGTGCGGACGACCTCGCGGCGCTCGGTGTCGGCGATCGCGATTCCGTTGTCGCCCTTGGCGAAGGTCACGAACGCGAACTGTCGCCCGTCGGGCGACCACGCGCCGGACGAGTTCAGGAAGGCGATCGCGTCGAAGTGGGGGTTGCGATCCGTCGAGGCAAGCTTGCCCAGCACCTCTCCGCTCGACACGTCGCCGATGTAGAGGTCGATCGTGAAAAGGTCCCGCTGTGAGAGGAATACGACGCGGCGTCCATCGGGGCTGAGCGAGGGCGCGAGCACCCAGTCGTCCTCGCCCACCTCGGAGATCAGCGGCTCCCCGACCCGCTCCGGGGGCGTGCGGCCGCCGATGAGCGGCGCCCAGTGCTCGCGGGTCGCTTCGATCCAGTCCTGGGAGAGGGAGTCCGGGCTGGTACGGAGCACCTGCTCGATCGCCACCTCGATCCCGCTCTGTCCGGCCGCCTGAAAGAGCTTCGGGACGACGTCGTCGCCATAGGTGCCGGCCACGAAGGCCCAGAAGGCGTGGCCGTAGCGATACGGGAAGAAGCGAGGGTCGCGCGACAGGTCGTCCAGGGTCGGCAGATCCCCGCGCTGGACGGCGTCCCGCATCCACATCGCCGTGTGTGCGTTCACCCGGCCCAGCGACAGGTACTCGGCCATCCCCTCGATGAACCACAGCGGCAGGCGCAGGAACCCTGTCGGTCCACCACCCGAATCGCTCTGCGCGATGTCGAACTGGAAGGCGTGGACGAGCTCGTGGCCGAGCACGTGGTCGGTCTCGCCGTATCCCTCGGCGAACGGAAGGACGATCCGGTCCTTGAGGCCCTCCGTGAAGCCGCCGGTCGACTGGGACACGAATCCGGGGGTCGTGTTGGTCTGCTGGAAGTCGGGCTTGTCGGCGTAGAGGATGAGCGGCTTCCGCTCCCGGAACCGGTGGGCGAACAGGCCCTCGTAACGGTCGTACCAGCGTTCCGCCATCCGTCCGGCGTCCTGGAGCGCCACGTCGGACATGGCCTCGTAGCCGTGCAGATCGAAGTGCTCGGTCTCCAGGACCCGCCAGTCGAAGCGCTCGTACTGGACCTTGTTGCGACCGAAGTACTGGGGGCGCGCTTCGGCCGCGAAGAGGACGCTCGCGACGAGCGCGAGAAGGCCTGCACGGAGGATGGGCATCTTTCGCATCATAGCACCTCAACGAAGGGCTGGCCGTAACGCGGCGTACGAAAGCTCGTAACGCTCGGCGCGGGAGTTACCTTCCCGTGGTGACGCCGGGTGATGAGACTCTCCCGATGGCCGATAGGTTCCCGGCCCCCCTGCTCGAGCTGGAGACCCGGATCACCCGCTGCCGCCGCTGCCCGCGGCTCGTCGAGTGGCGGGAGCGGGTGGCGCGCGAGAAGCGGCGCGCCTTTGCGGACGAGGTGTACTGGGGCCGGCCGGTCCCGGGGTGGGGCGATCCCCACGGCCGGCTCCTGATCCTCGGGCTCGCCCCGGCCGCCCACGGGGCCAACCGGACGGGCCGGATGTTCACCGGGGACGAGTCGGGGAACTGGCTCTTCCGGGCTCTCTACAGGGCGGGGTTCGCGAGCCGGCCCGAGAGCCTCGCGAAGGGGGACGGGCTCCGCCTGATCGACTGCTTCATGACCGCGGCGCTCCGCTGCGCGCCGCCGGCGAACCGACCGCGGCCCGACGAGCGGCGGAACTGCCGCCCCTGGCTCGAGGCCGAGCTCGACCTCCTGTCGCGGGTCCGGGTCATCGTGACGCTCGGGCAGTACGCCTGGGACCAGGCTCTCCGTGTGCTCCGGGATCGCGGGCACCCGGTCCCGTCCCCGAAACCTCGCTTCGGCCACGGGGTCGAGGTCCGCCCGGGTCCGGACGCGCCGGTCCTCGTCGCCTCCTACCACCCGTCCCAGCAGAACACCTTCACGGGTGTCCTGACGAGGCCCATGCTGGACGCGGTGTTCGGGCGCGCGCGGGAGCTGGTCGTGGACGACTGAGGAAAGGCGGGTGCGCCGGTCAGGTCGTTCGGGCCGTCTCCTCCCGGGAGAGCCCGTACTTCTCGATCTTCTTGTACAGGTGGGAGCGCTGCATGTCGAGCTGGCGGGCGGTCTCGGAGACGTTCCACTCGTTCTCCATGAGCTTCCGCCCGAGAAACGCCTTCTCGGCCGCGTCCCGGTAGTCGCTGAAGGAGAGGTTGCGGTCCAGGAGGGCCGAGGTCGCGTCCTCCCGCGCGCGGCCGATCGGGGGGCCGGTCAACCCCTCCACGTCCTCGCCGCGCACGCTTCCCCCGGGGGCCAGGATGACCAGCCGCTCGACGGTGTTCCTGAGCTCGCGCACGTTGCCCGGCCAGGGCCGGGCCTGAAGGACCGCGATCGCCTCGTCGTCGAACGTCTTCGGCGGCAGCCCGTTCTCGGCGCAGTACAGCCCGGCGAAGTGGCGGACGAGAAGGGGGATGTCCTCGCGCCGCTCGTCCAGCGACGGTACGTGGAGCGGAACCACGTTCAGGCGGTAGTAGAGGTCCTCGCGGAAGCGCCCGGCCGCGATCTCCTTCTCGATGTCCTTGTTGGTGGCCGCCAGGACCCGCACGTCGACCCCGATCTGCTGGTCGCCCCCGACCCGCTGGATGACCGCCTCCTGGAGCGCGCGCAGAACCTTGGCCTGGGCGGCCAGGCTCATGTCCCCGACCTCGTCCAGGAACAGGGTTCCCCCGTCGGCGAGCTCGAACTTTCCCTTGCGGCGCGCGTGGGCGCCGGTGAACGCCCCCTTCTCGTGGCCGAAGAGCTCCGATTCGATGAGCTCGTGCGGGATCGCCGCGCAGTTCACCTCCACGAACGGCCCCCGGGCGCGGTCCGAGAGGGCGTGGATCTCGCGCGCCACGAGCTCCTTGCCGGTCCCGTTCTCGCCGGTGATGAGAACGTAGGCGCGGGTCGGGGCGACCCTGGCGACCTTCTCGAGGACCTCGTCCAGCAGCGGGCTCTGGCCGACGATGGGTCCACGCGGACCGCCGACGGAGCCCCGCAGGGCCTCGTTCTCGCGCTCCAGGTCGCGCTCGGCGAGGGCGTTGGAGATCCGCCGCAGGACCACCTGGCGATCGGGCGGCTTCTCGAGGAAGTCGAACGCGCCGCGCTTCAGCGCTTCGACCGCCGTCTCGACCGATCCGTGGCCGCTGATCACGACCACGATCGCGTCGGGGTCCTCGGCGCGCAGCCTCTCCAGGACCTCGAGACCGTCCATGGGCGCCATCTTGATGTCGAGTAGGACGAGGTCGGCGGGACGCTCCTGGTAGAGCTCCAGCGCCCGCGGACCGCTCTCGGCGGTCCGGACCTGGTAGCCCTCGTACTCGAGCATCTGCCGCAGGGCCTGACGAATCCCGGGCTCGTCGTCGACGACGAGCAGGTCGGCGGGCGCAGGTCGGCGGGCGCTCACGGGAGCGGCTCGGTGGCCTGGACGATCACGCTCCTAAGATCGCCGGAGTGCCGCGAGCGTCCACCCGCCGCGCTCCGGCGCCCCCGATCGGCGGCGACCTCAGCGTGTCCCGAGCAGCTCCTGCACTCTGCCCAGCGGGATCGCCTCCGCCGTTCCCCGCCAGCCGGTGACGCTGGTGGCCCGGAGGAGGCTGTTGAGGATCGCCTCCTCGGTCGCCTCGACGACCGCCAGGAAGAGCGGGTTGAGGGCCTCCCCGCGGAGGGACCTGCGCTCGGCCAGCGGCGCGTCCGCCGCGTGCGGGACCCGCACGTCGGGATGGTTGGAGAACGCGACTACGTAGTCGCCCGAGCCGTGGGCCGAGAAGCCCCCCACCCGGCCGATCGCGTACGGCGCCCGCCGGGCGATCCGCATCAGGGCGTCGGCGTCGACAGGAGCGTCGGTCGCCACGACGATCATGATCGAGCCGCCGCCGGCGTCCGGCTGGTCGGCCGCGCGCCAGGCGGCGGCGCTCCCGGCCGTACGGGAGGACGACTCGCCGTCCCCAGGCGGGATCCACTCCTCCAGAAATCCCGCCTTCCCCAACCGCCGCCCGACCGGGACGCCGGCGACCTCGAGCGCGCCCCCGAAGTTCGACTGGACGAGGACGCCGAGCGTCCGGACGGAGTCACCGACCAGGACGCGCCGGCTTGCGGTGCCGATCCCGCCCTTGAACCCGAGCGCGATCGTCCCCGTGCCGGCGCCGACCGACCCCTCCGGGACCGGACCGCCGCGGACGGAATCGAGCGCCGCCCGGACCTCCTCCACGCCGATCCGCGGCACCCCGATCGCGTTCAGGAACCCGTCGTTGGTCTCGCCGACGACGGCGTTGACCGAGCGCACGTCGTCCCCCGTCCGCTCACGCGTCCAGCGTGCGAGCCCATCGACCACGCGCCCCACGGCGAGCGTGTTGGTGAGGGCGATCGGCGTTTCGATCGTGCCGAGCTCCCGGACCTGGGTCACCCCGGCCAGCTTGCCGAACCCGTTGGCGACGTGGATCGCCCCGGGCACCTTTTCCAGGAACACGTTCCCCTGGTGCGGGACGACGACGGTGACGCCGCTCCGGATCGAGTCGCCCTCGACGACGGTGACGTGGCCGACCGCGACCCCGGGGACGTCGGTGATGGCGTCGAGCGGACCGGGCGGAAGGGCGCCGATCACGATCCCGAGGTCGCGGGCCCGCGGGCGGGCCTCCTGGCCATCCGCCGCCGCCGGCAGGGCGAGGGCGAGCAGAAGGACACCGAGGCCCCTCCCCGCCCTCACCGCGCCCCCCGAACCCGGAGGCCCAGGCTCAGGGCGTAGAGGGCGATCGATCCGGCGACCGCGACCGACAGGGACTCGACCGGTCCGGCCATGGGAAGCCCGACCATGAGGGTCGCGGCCTCCGCCAGCCCGGCGGTCGCCCCCGCCGCCTCGCTCCCCAGGGCCAGAGCCAGCGGCCCCTCCGGCAGCCCGGCCTCGAACAGGTTCGGCGCCCCGGCCTCGAGGAGGACGATCGGACGGTCCCGGGACGCGCACCACTCGGCCGCCTCGCTCGCCGGGACGTGGGCCGCGATCGACAGCGCAGGGGTGAGGCCGGCCGCCCCGCGCAGCGCCTTCGGATTGTAGGGATCGACCGTGCCCCGGCAGAGGATCGCCGAGCGCCCGCCGACCGCGGCCAGGGTGCGGAGCAGGGTCCCCAGGTTGCCGGGATTCTGGACGCCGTCGACGACGAGAAGGATCCGACCGGGATCCTCGGGGAGCGCGGCCAGCGAGAGGTCGGGGACCTCGCCCACCGCGACCAGGCCCTGCGGCGTCCGCGTGTCCGCCACCCGCTCGAGCTCGGTGGCCCTGGCCGCGAACGGCTCGGTGCCCTCCGGCAGCCGTCCCCGGGCGATCCAATCGCGGACGACCGGCTCGGCGTCCGGCGTCGCCACCACGAACCTGAGTCGCTCGCCCCGTTCGAGGGCGTCCTCGATCGCGCGTCGGCCCTCGAGAAGGTAGAGCCCCTCGCGCTCCCGGCCGGTCCTCGTCCCCAGCCGGGCGAGCGTCTTCAGCCGGGCGCGCGGCAGCGGGGGGAGCCCCTCCTGAACAGGAACCTTTCCCATCCGCCGACGATATTAGCGCCACGTCGGGCTCATCACACGCCCATAGGGAGTGACCGTCATGAGAATCGATGTCACCACACGAACCCGAGTCGCCGCCGCGGCGCTCACGCTGGCCGTGCTCACGGCGTTCGCCTGCGCCTCGTCGGGCGTCAACCAGGGCGATTTCAACATGATCTCCTATCAGGAGGAGTGGGCGCTCGGACAGCAGCTCGAGAGCGACATCGCGCGCCAGCTGCCGCTGGTGAACGACCGGACCTCGCTCGCGTACGTGAACCGGATCGGGCAGCGCCTGGTCCAGCAGACCGAGCTCGCGCAGGCGCCTTGGGAGTTCCACATCGTGGCCGGCCCCGAGATCAACGCGTTCAACACACCGGGCGGCCACGTCTACGTGTACACGGGGCTGATCCAGGCTACCGACAACGTCTCCGAGCTGGCCGGCGTCATGGCCCACGAGATCTCGCACGGGGTCGCACGGCACGGCACGGAGCAGCTCTCGAAGGCGTACGGGTTCCAGGTCGTGGCGGGGCTCGCGCTGGGCGCGAACCCGCCCATCTACCAGCAGCTTCTGGCCCAGATCGTGGGGGCCGGCACGTTCGCCGCCTTCGGGCGCGACGCCGAGCGCGAGGCCGACCGGCTCGGGGTCTTCACCATGCACGGCGCGGGGTACGACCCGCACGGGATGGTGACCATGTTCCAGGAGCTCCTGAGCCGCCGCGAGAACCAGCCGGGGGCGGTTTCGCAGTTCTTCTCCTCGCATCCGCTGACCGAGGACAGGATCACGGAAGTGCGGGGGATGATCGCTCAACTGCCGCCGCGATCGAACCTGATCACGCGCGACGCCGAGCTGCCGCGAATCCAGCAGCGTCTTTCGGGTTACAGCCGATAGCCTCTCGCCGCTAGATTCCGGCGATGCCAAGACAGCGGCCGCCGGTCGGGCTGACGATCGCCGGGAGCGACTCCTCGGGAGGCGCGGGGATCCAGGCCGACCTGAAGACCTTCCATGCGCTCGGCGTGTACGGGACGAGCGCGATCACCGCGCTGACCGCCCAGAACACCGAGGGCGTCACGGGGATCTTCCCGGTAGACGCCGCGTTCGTCGCCGAGCAGATCGCGACCACCGTATCCGACATCCCGCCCGACGCCGTCAAGACCGGCATGCTCGCCAATCGCGCGATCGTCGCGGCGGTCGCCGAGGCCGTCGATCGGCACGCCTTTCCGGCGCTGATCGTGGATCCGGTGATGGTGGCCACGACCGGCGCCCTCCTGCTCGAGGAGGACGCGGTCGAGGCGATGCGCGGCTGGCTCCTGCCGCGTGCGACCCTCGTGACCCCCAACGCGCCCGAGGCGGCGACGCTCCTCGGGTGGACGATCCGCGAGTCCGCGCAGCTCCCGTCAGCGGCCCGCGTTCTGGTCGAGGACATGGACGTGCGGGCCGTCCTCGTGAAGGGCGGAGATCTTCCCGGCGACGAGCTGCTCGACGTCTTTTACGACGGGGAGAGGATCGAGCTCTTCCGATCGCCCCGGATCGAGACCACGAGCACACATGGACTGGGCTGCGCCCTCTCCTCGGCGATCGCCGCGCATGTGGCCCGCGGGAGCGAGGTCCTGGACGCCGTCCGTAGGGCCCGGGAATGGGTGCGGCGCGGGATCCGGGATGCCCCGCCCTTGGGCCGGGGCCACGGGCCGCTCGACCTCTTCGGCGACGCCTAGCCCGGCTGCTCCGAGCTCGCCCCCCGCCTGCGCGTCGACCGCCTGAGCCGCCACGCCGTCCGCACGAACCCGACCAGGTGGTCCCTGTTCCGGATGTGGCTCGTCCCGCCGGTGTAGATCGTCCGGATCGGAACCCACTCGATCCGCCATCCCCTCCGGAGGCACTCGGCGATCATCTCGACCTCGAACTCGAAGCCGCTCTCCCCGCTCGATCTCATCGCCTCCATGACCCGCCGCCCGACCAGCCGATAGCCCGACTGGTTGTCGCGGATCCGGACGCCGAGCGCGAGCCGCAGGGTGAGGGAGCCGAGCGTGTTGGCGAGCCGCCTCAAGGGCGGCATCGCCCGGAAGTCGCGGCAGCCGATCACGAGCTCGGGGTGCGTGGCCTCGAAAGCGGCCACCAGCTTCGGGATCTCGGCCGGGTCGTGCTGGCCGTCCGCGTCCAGCGTCACGACCGCCTCGGCGCCTTCGCCCAAGGCGAGACGAAAGCCGGTCCGGAGGGCCGCTCCCTTCCCCTGGTTGGGGGTCTGGCGAACGACCCGCGCCCCGGCCCTCTCGGCCGCCCGGGCCGTGCCGTCGGCGGAGCCGTCGTCGACCACGACGACCTGGAGGTGCCGGGCCGCTTGACGAACCACCGCGGCGATCCGCAACTCCTCGTCGTGGGCGGGGATCAGAGCGAGAAGCGTCAGAGGCGGTGGATCGTGGCGCGCGGGCGGGCGATCA
>DASRVA010000090.1:0-65096 GCA_035687745.1 Gemmatimonadota bacterium | reverse complement strand
TCGGAGCCGGTCGCGGCCGTCGAGCCCGACCTCGCCGCGGCCGCTCCCGCCGAGACCCGATCCGAGCGCCCGGCTGTCGAGACTCGCCCGCCCCCGGAGCCGGCCGGCGCGGACCTCGAGCCGCCCGCCAAGTTCGCTCCGGGTGGCGGAGCCGATCTCGTCTATCTCCAGGTGGGCGCCTTCACGAGCGCCGCCCGCGCCGCCGACCTCTCCAAGCGCCTCAAGGCGGACGGGTTCAACTCGGCCGTCGAGATCGCGGTCGTGGACGGGCGCGGGTTCTACCGTGTCCGGATCGGTCCCTTCCGCGCATCGGTCGACGGCCAGCGGATCGACCGCGACCGCCGTCGCTTGACCGAGCTCGGCTATCCGGTCGAGTCGGTACCGGCCACGCGCTAGTCACGCCGTACCGCAGAACGGATCCGCTTGACACGACGATCCCACCGCCTGGCGGCCGTCTGGTTCGCTGACATCGCCGGCTACACGGAACTGGCCACCAGGGACGAGGACCACGCGGTCGCGCTGGTCGAGCTCATGCAGGAGGCGGCGGGCGAGGCCGTGCGCGGACAGAACGGTCGCGTCGTCAAGCACATCGGAGACGCCGTCCTGGCCGAGTTCCCGAGCACCACGGGCGCCGTCCGCGCGGCGCTCGACCTGGGGTCGCGCTTCGTGTCCGCCGCCGAGTCGGCCGGGCGGGGGCCGGGGGTGCTCAGGATCGGCGTCCACGTCGGGGAAATTCTCCCGTCGAAGGAAGGGGACGTCTACGGCGAGGGCGTAAACATGGCCTCGCGTCTTCAGGAGTCCGCGGTCCCGGGAGAGGTCTGGATCACCGAAGACGTCTGGCGGCAGATCCGCCAGCGGCCGGGATTCCAATTCGAGGCCCGCGGCGAGCACCGCTTCAAGGGGTTCGCGGCGCCGATCGTGGTCTACGCGGTCATGGCCGGCGCCCCCTCTCCGAAGATCGGTCCCTCCGCGGACCACGGCGGGACGACGCCGCCGGCCTCGATCGCCGTTCTCCCCTTTGCCAACATGAGCGCGAGCGCCGAGAACGAGTTCTTCTCGGACGGAGTCACCGAGGAGATCCTGACCACGCTGGCGCGGATCCAGGGGCTCAAGGTCATCAGCCGCACGTCGGTCATGCAGTACAAGGGGACCTCCAAGCCACTTCCCCAGATCGCCCGCGAACTTGGAGTGGCCGCCGTCCTCGAGGGGAGCGTCCGCCAGGCGGGCCGGCGGGTCCGGATCACCGCCCAGCTCATCGACGCCGCGACCGATCAGCATCTGTGGGCCGAGAGCTACGACCGTGAGCTCGAGGACATCTTCGAGATCCAGAGCGACGTCGCCGGGAAGATCGTCGAGTCGCTGAAAGGACGGCTCACCTCGCGCGAGCGGGCGAGAATCACCGGCCGGCCGACCGAGAGCTTCGAGGCCTACGAGTGGTATCTGAAGGCGCGTTCCCTGATGGCGCGCCGGTCGTCCGAGGCTCTCCGGCAGGCCCGGACCGCGCTCAAGAAAGCGCTCGAACTGGACCCCGAATACCCCCGGGCGTGGTCGGCTCTGGCGATTCTGTGGGCGCTCATGCCGTACTACACCGACACGAAGGTCGCGGAAGCGGCCCTCCGAGCCCGCGAGGCGGCCGCGCGTGCGCTCGAGCTGGATCCCGACCTGGCCGAGCCTCATGCCGCGCGGGGCATGACTGCGATGTCGGAATGGGAGTGGGACGAGGTCGGTCGCGAGTACGAAGAGGCGATCCGGCGCTCCCCGTCCTCAGCGAACCTGCATCAGTGGTACGGGAACTACCTCATGTTCCGGGGCCGGCCTGAGGAGGCGATCGCCTCACACCGGCGCGCGGTCGAGCTGGATCCGCTGTCGTTGCCGGTGCGGATGGCGTTCGGCTCGGCGTACTACTTCGCAGGCAGATACGAGGAGGCGCTCGCCATTCACCGGGAGGTTCTCCGGCTCGATCCCGGCTACGCCCCCGAGCACGTCAACCTGGCCGGGGTCCTGATCCAGGTCGGTCGCTTCGAGGAAGCGATCCAGGCCATGGAGATGGCGGCCAAGCTGGATCCCGACCAGATCCCGGGCGAATGGGTGAGCCGGATGCGGGCCGGCTACGAAGAAGGCGGCGAGCGCGGATTCCGTGAGGCGTACGTCGAGGGGCTGAGGCCCCAGGAAGGGGCCTGGGCCCACGACTTCAACATGGCCGCCGGCCTCGCGAACCTGGGCCGGACCGACGAAGCGCTCGCGCTCCTCGAGAGGGTCGTGGACGAGCGCCACGCCATCGCGATCCAGATCGGCGTCCAGCCGTCGTTCGACGTGCTGAAGGACGATCTGCGGTTCCAGAAGCTGCTGGAGCGGGTGGGGGTCGGGATCCACCCTTCAGAGGTGTGA
The DNA here is from genome assembly GCA_035687745.1 of Gemmatimonadota bacterium. Taxonomy (GTDB): domain Bacteria; phylum Gemmatimonadota; class Gemmatimonadetes; order JACCXV01; family JAHWKZ01; genus DASRVA01. The sequence goes on along the minus strand of DASRVA010000090.1, from coordinate 62,708 downwards.
ATCCGCCCGCCAGTGGATGCGAGATGTCTACTGGCAGAGATACCCCTATCCTCCCAGGTTTCCGCTCGACTTCACGGCCGGAGATCTCGTCGAGCCCGGGTTCCGATGCGAGATCCACGACGAGTATCAAAATCTTGCGGAGTTCTCGAGAGAACGGCTGGTCGACTACCTCGTGACGCAGACGAACGTGATCGCGGCCGTCGAGGAGGGCGATGAGTGTATCGACGACGTGCGAGGATGGCTGTTACGGGAGCTCGCTCCCTTCTTTGAAGGCAGCGAATCTCGACGCTTCATCTTTGAATGCCCGGTCTGGATCCTTCGTCCCCAAGAATAGCCGTGGCCAAGAACGGACAGGAATCTCATTGCCTCGCCGACGGCGTCGAGCTGCGGTGCATCCGTATGCGCAAGACTCTATGAGCAGGAGCCTTCTTCTCACCCTGGTGATGATCCTTGCCACCGGCAGCGCCACGTCGGCGCAGGAAAGATCGGCCGCTCTCCTCACCCGCATCACGAACGCGTACCCCGCCTGGTCGCCCGATGGCTCGAAGGTCGCCTACATGTCGAACGCCGACGGCGACTTCGACATCTACGTGATGGAGCCAGACAGCGGGACGATCGTGAAATTGACCGACGCGCCCGGTCAGGACGGCACGCCGGTCTGGTCGCCGGACGGATCGCAGATCGCGTTCCGGTCCTTCCGCGCCGGTCCTTCCCAGATCTACGTCATGGAGGCCGACGGCTCCCACCCCCGGAACCTCTCGACCAGCCAGACCCACGACGAGCACCCGTTCTGGTCGCCGGACGGTCAGCGGATCTTCTTCGCCTCCAACCGCTCCGCTGCGGACGAGGACGACGAGAACATCGACCTGTACGTGATGGACGCCGACGGCTCGAACGTCCGCCGGATCACGTCGACGCCCGAGGTCGAGACCTATCCGACGCTGTCGCCGGACGGGACCCGGCTCGCCACCCGCCGCATCCTGGCCGATGGGAACTGGGAGGTGGTCGTGGTCGATCTCGAGGGGAAGGACGTCGCAAACCTTTCGAATCACCCCGGGTTCGACGGCTGGCCGGCCTGGTCGCCCGACGGCACGCGGCTCGTCTTCGCCTCCGAGCGCTCGGCCTCCTCCGACCTGTGGGTCGTGGACGTGGACGGCTCGAATCTCCGCCGGCTCACCGACGACCCTGCTGACGACCGCCAGGCGTCGTGGTCGCCCGATGGCTCGAAGATCGCCTTCGCCCGCTATGTCTGGTTCCCGGACGAGCCCTTCGACGAGGCCTCGGAGATCCTGGTGCTGGAATTGGACAGCCGGTCGGGGGGCGAGTGAGACTGCCGACCCGCCGCCTCGTTCGCCCGGCATGCGAGCCAACCTGATCCTCTTGGACCCGAGCCCGCTCGAAAACCCGCGGGCGCTGCTCAGCCCGAAGGTCGTGATCAAGGACGGGGTCGTGTGGGAGGACCCTTGGAACCGGGCTACCGCTCGACGGCCGCCTTTCGCTCCACCGTGAAGATCTTGTTCACGATCTTCCACTCGCCGTCGATCTTGAGGAGCGACATGTAGTCTGTCAGGAGGGCATCCGGGTAATCGAGGACGATCTTGGCGACCGCCGCGTCGCCGGTCACGTCGACCATCGTGATTTCGCGGTGGCGCTGGGCCTCGTCCTCGGCCGGCTCGCCGGGGGCGCCGGCGATGTAGTCGGCGGAGGTCCGGGTGGCGAGCTCCCCGTCCCGGATCCAGTACAGGTTGGCGACGTCGTGGAAGACCATCGCGTGGTGGGCGCCGTCGCCGGTGGCGTGGCCCAGCAGGTAGTGCTCGAGGGCAGCACGGACGGCCGCGTCCTCGGAGTCGGCCTGGGCGAAGGCGGGCGAGGCGGCAAACGCTAGAAGGATCGTCACGAGGAGGATCACACGCACCATCGGGTTCTCCTTGGTCGGGGGGAAGCGGCCCGGAGAAGAAAGCCTCGACGGGGCGAGGCGGTTGGGAGGCCCGCTGAACTGGAGCCCCGGCCTAGACCGTCATATCCTTGACAGCGATTACGGTACCCCGACCCCCTTTTCCTCAGGAGGCACATGGCCCTGTCCTCGACCACGGTCAGCTCCACCGGCCTTGCCCGCGCCACCCACGCGATCCTTCGGATCATCGCCGGGGCGCTGTACTGCATGCACGGGATGCCCAAGCTGTTCGGCTGGTTCGGCGGCATGGGCGAGGCCGGCGGCTCGGCGCCCCTCTTCTCGCTGATGGGGCTGGCCGGCGTGCTCGAGGTCTTCGGCGGGCTCCTGATCCTGCTCGGGCTCTTCACGCGACCGGTCGCGCTCATCCTCGCGCTGGAGATGATCATCGCCTACTTCTACGCCCATTTCCCACGCGGGCCGGTTCCGTTGCTGAACGGCGGCGAGCTGGCGCTCCTCTACATGTCCGTGTGGATCTTCCTGGCCGGGAACGGCGCGGGGCCATGGAGCCTGGACCTCAGGATGCGGCGGGGACGATCGCTCTGACGGAAAAAACCGGAGAGCGCCGGAAACCCCGACGCGCCCGGCTTCGTTGAGGGATCATGGCCGACACGGAATGCGCGTCGAACGGCGGCGTCCCCGTCGTCCACCGGGATTTCGCGGGCGAGGGGTTCCGCGTGCGCGAGGTCGCGTACCGACCCGGTCTTCGTCAGGCCGCTCATGCCCACGAGTACGACGGGATCACCCTGGTCCTGGCCGGCGGGATCCGCGAAACGGTAGGGCGCCTCGACGAGGTGGCGACCTGCCTGAGCGTGGTGGTCAAGCCGGCGGGCGTCGTCCACGCCGACCGGGTGGGGCCGAGAGGAGCTCGGGTCCTCCAGATCCTGCTCGACCTGGACCGGCCTTTCGCCCGCGACGACCGCGGGCTCGGGCCCTGGCGGTGGATCCATGCCGGCGCCGGGGCCCGGGCGCTCCTCGCCGTCCCGATGGCATTCACCGCCAACCGATAGCATTCACCGCGGCAGGAGCGATCCCATGCGTCTCGTGACCACTCTTTCTTCCGCTCTCTCCCTTTTTCTGGCGGTCCCGGCGTTCGGCCAGTCCGACGACTGGGAGGCCGACGTGGACGGTTTCGCCCGGCGTCTGGTCGATGCCGGCCTGGTCCCCGGAATGGGGATCGCGGTCACGCGCGGCGATTCGGTTGTCTACACGGCCGGCTTCGGCGTCGCCGACAAGGAAACGGGCCGCGTCGTCGACGAGGGCACGGCCTTCTACATCGCCTCGAGCACCAAGGCGCTGACGGCGACCGCCGTCGTGCTGCTCGTCGAGCGCGGGGAGCTGGAGCTCGAGGCACCCGTGACCCGCTACATCCCTGGAGTTCGCTTCGAGGAGCCGGTCGACGCCGATTCGGTCACGATCGAGGCCCTCCTCACAATGACCGAGGGCCTCCAGGACGGCGGGCCCGTCGTCTTCCGCACCGCCTTCACAGGCGATTTCCAGGCGGGGCAGCTCGTCGAGCTCCTCGCCGGCTACGGCCCCTCCGAATCGGGCCACGCGTTCTCCTACGGGAATCTGCCCTACAACATCCTGGGGCTGGTCCTGGGCCCCGAGGGCGGGCATGGATGGAAGGAAGTCATTCGCCGCGAGGTTCTGGAGCCCCTCGGGATGGATCACACGAGCGCACGAGTCTCCGATTTCGAGCCGGACCAGGTCGCCAGGCCGCACGAAATCAGGCCGGGCGAAGGCTGGCAGCCGGTTCGCCTCGCCAAGGCGGACGAGAACATGCACGCCGCCGGTGGGCATTTCACGACGGCGAGGGACCTGGGCCGCTTCGTCGCCGCCCACCTCGGCGACGGTGCCGTCGGGGGTGAGCGGGTCTTTCCGGCCCGCGTGCTGGAGTCCACCCACCGCAAGCACGTCGATCAGGATCGGGAGTTCGGCCCCTTCCACCGCTACGGCTGGGGCTACGGCTGGGACCTGGGGACCTTCGAAGGCGACACGATCGTCCACCGGTTCGGCTCCTTCACCGGCTACCGCTCCCACCTGTCGTTCATGCCGTCGCACGGGATTGGCGTGGTCGTGCTCGTCAACGGCGACGGGCCCGCCTCGCCGGCGGCCGATCTGATGGCCACCTACATCTACGACCGCGTGCGAGGGAAGACCGATGTGGCGGCCGTGTACGACGCAGCTCTGAGCCAGTTGGAGGAGCGGGCCGCCCAAGAACTCCAGGAGCTGACGAAACACCTGGCCGAACGCGCGGCGCGACAGGTGCCACTCCCGCATCCGCTCGAGGCGTACGCCGGCGCCTACGAGCATCCGGCGCTCGGACGGATGGAATGGCGAGTGGTCGGCGACGGCCTCGAGGTCTCGATGGGGATCGCGGAGAGCGAGGCCGAGGTCTACGCGGCGGCCGAGGATCAGCTCCGGGTCGAGTTGACGGGCGGCGGAGAGGTGATCGACTTCACGTTCCCGGAGGGCGGCGGCGCGGCCGAGAGCCTGGAGTACAACGGGTTCACGATGGCGCGGGTGGAGTGAGGCGCTGTCTAACGATATCCGGACGGCGTCCTCGAAGGCGCAGAGAGGCATCGGAACATCTGGACGTCAAGGCGTCGTTGTGCGGGCGTTCCTTTCCTGCTCCCTGTCGATCGTTTGCAGGACCTCGGCGAGCATCCGGACGACGGCGTCCGTCCGCAGCTTGAGCTCGGCCCGCCGCATCCCCGCCTCCTGGAGCGCAGCCTGAAGACGCCGCTGGACTCCGAGGACGGATTCCTGCTCGCGCTGGATCTGCTCGGCGTTGAGGGTGGCCTCGCGGGTCGTCAGGCAGCGGTCGCAGACGATCGACCGGTCGTCGCCGGAGTCTCGAGCGAGCGACTCGACCCACACGGGATCGAAAGTTCGGACCTCGATCGGCACCGTCCTCGAGGCTCGCCCGGTCGATCCGCGCTCCATACCGCCCAGCCGCCGGCTGGCATCGGCGAGCTCCTCCAGATATGCCGACAGTGCCTCGCCCATCTGGTTCATCCGAGCCAGCTTTTCGAGGTAGTACTTCTTGTCCTCTTGCATCTCGGCGACCGACTCCTTGAACACTACGAACAGCATCTCATGGATGTTCGTGGTTCCATGGGAGTCGATGATCCGGCCGAGATGCTCGGTGAACTCCGCCTGCAGCGCGTGGTCGGACGGTGCGGCGACCGCGCTACGCCCGGCCGTGATGGCGGCGTCGATTTCCGGTGACGGAACGAGCGCCGTCGATCGCGAATCCGCCGGGCTCTTCCCGAAGGCCTGGACGAAGGCTTGTCGGACGACCTCGTCCTCCTCCTGGGCCTGACCGACGGCCGGCAGGGCAAGGCCGAGGAAGCACGTCAACGTGATCGATGCCCTCACGAGGCTGGAATCTCCGCTTCCCGGAGCAGGCCTTCCAGGTCGAGCGCTTTGGTCGTCATGGCGATCGCCCCGTCGGCGTCGCGAGGCCACGCGTCGCGCGGCCGGTCCCAGTAGAGCTCGACGCCGTTCTGGTCCGGATCACGCAGATACAGGGCCTCGCTGACCCCGTGATCGCTCGCGCCGTCGAGCGCGATCTCGGCCTGGATCAAGCGGCGCAACGCGTCGGCCAGCGCCCTCCGGGACGGATAGCGGACCGCGACGTGGTAGAGTCCCGTCGTCCCCGGCGGAGGAGGCGATCCCCCACGGCTCTCCCACGTGTTCAGCCCGATGTGGTGGTGATAGCCGCCCGCGGCGACGAAGGCCGCCTGGGAGCCGTAGCGCTGGGTCAGCTCGAACCCCAGCACGTCGCGCCAGAAGCCGAGCGCGCGCTCCAGGTCCGCCACTTTCAGGTGGATGTGGCCGATCGTGACGCCGGGATCGATGGGTCGGGCGGTCATGCGCCTCCTCGGGGGTGGTCGGGTAGAACATAGCATCTCCCGTCGTCGGGCCGTCCACGCTAGCATGATGGTGATGGCCCTTCTCCCGCAGCGGACGCTGCTCTTCATCCTGGGGTCGGTTGCGACGCCATGTCCCATCTCTGCTCTACAGCCCGGCCCGACCGTCGAGTACCTCGCCAACGAGGGGGTCCTGGTGACGGGCGGCGACATCGCGGTCGTGATCGACGGGCTGTTCGGCGAGGGCCTTCCCGAGTACCCGGCTGTCCCGGCGGCCGTCCGTGACTCGCTGGAGGGAGCCGTCGGCCGGTTCCGGGACATCGACCTGGTGCTGGTTACCCACCGCCACGACGACCACTTCGATCCGGCGGCGGTGGCGCGGCACCTGGATGCCAACCCGGAGGCCTCCTTGATCGCATCCGGGGACGCCATCGCGGCGTTCGAGCCCGATCAGCTCGAGCGCTACGGGGAACGCCTCCAGCCGCTCGACCTGCCGCCCGGCTCGTACCTCCGGCTCGACATGGGCGGGTTCGCGGTGGAGGCGCTCGGTCTCGCCCATGCGGAGATCGGCCATGTCGGGTACCGGATCGAGCTGCCCGGCATGACCGTCCTCCACCTGGGGGACGCGCAGCCGGCGCCGAGCGATCTGGCGGCCTTCCTGGAGGGCCGGCCGGCGCCGGAGATGGCCCTCGTCCCGTACTGGGTCCTGAGCGGCTCCGGGGGCCCCGAGATCCTCGAGGCGATCGGCGCCGAGTGCACGGCGGCCTTCCATCTGGAGCGGGAGGTCGGGGACATCATCGCGCACCTCGCCGTGCAGGCCCCGTCGGCAGCGGTCCTGGACGAGCCCGGCGAGCGGCTGGCGGGGGGCTGCTGAGAGCGATCCGATCCGTCCGCGTGGCTCGCGCAGGCGCGCGGGTCGCGCTGTGCCTCACCCTTCTCGCTGGATCGCCGCCCACCCTTCCGGCACAGGATCTGGCGGGGTCCTGGATCGGAAGCTGGATTCGGGATGCGGACACCCTCGACGTCACGATGCGGTTCGAGAACGCGGCCGGCGTCTGGAAGGGCACGTTCGACTCCGAGCGGCTGCGGGTCGTGGGGATCCCGTTCACGGAGGTCGTCTTCGATCCGCCGGTCGTCCGCCTGCGTCTGGTCGGCGACGCCACGACGACGGAGTTCGAGGGTCGGGTCGACGGGCATTTCCTCAGCGGCGGGCTGGTCGAGAACGGGACCACCGGCTCGTTCGCCTTCCGCCGGTCCCCGGAGCCGCCCTTCCCGCTGCGCGAGCGGGAGGTCCGTTTCCGGAACGGAGACATCGAGCTGGCCGGGACGCTCCTCCTGCCGTTCGGTACCGGCCCCTACCCCGCGGTCGTCTTCCTCCACGGCTCCGGTGCCGAGGGTCGGTGGGCGTCGCGCTACCTCGCCCGGCGCCTCGCCCGAGAGGGGTTCGCCGCCCTCATCTGGGACAAGCGTGGGGTCGGCGGCTCGACCGGCTCCTGGCAGGAGTCGGCCTTCGAGGACCTGGCGGCCGATGCCGCGGCGGCGGTCGCCTTCGCGCGAACCCAACCCGGGATCGACCCCGAGCGGGTCGGGATCCACGGTCACAGCCAGGGTGGCACGATTGCGCCGCTCGCGGCGGCGCGGTCGCAGGCCGACTTCGTGATCGGGTCGGCGGCCGCGGGGCTGCCCATGGCGGACGTCGAGGTCTACAGCATCGGGAACGCGATCGGCGTCGCCTCGCTGCCGCCGGCCGAGGCGGCGCTGGCGAAGGCCTACGTCGACGCGATCGTGGACGTGGCGTACCGCGGAGCACCGCGCGAGGAGCTCGACGTGGCGGCGGCCCTGGCCGAGGGGCACGACTGGTACTTCGAGCCCCCCGGGCCGGACGATTCCTATTGGGCCTTCTCGCGACGCTTCGCCGAGTTCGATCCGCTCGCCTGGTGGGGACAGATCCGGGTGCCGGTCCTCCTCGTCTATGGCTCGGAGGACGAGCGGGTGCCGGCCGAGGCCAGCCGGGCCGCAATCCTCCAGGCGATCGGCGACGGGGCGCCGGTCGAGACGCAGATCTTCGAGGGCGCCGACCACACGTTCCGCGTCCGCCGCCCGGGGGACGTATGGCCGCGGACGGTAGGGGGATATCCGGACGTGATCCTGGAGTGGCTGGGGCAGATCGGCGGGGAGTAGGCCCCGCAGGCCTCTGCTGCACCGCATGAAATTGATTCAGACTTGCAGCACTCGAGCCGAGATCGGCTCGCTCTTCCCCTTCAATTCGAGCTGGCGCGACTCCAGATCCCCGAGATCCATTCCGCCAGCCGCATAGGCGGCCTCGCTGATCAGGGCCTCGCCCGGTCCGGCCACGGACGCGAGACGCGCGGTTATGTTGACGTTATCGCCCAGCGCGGTGATGTCGCTGACCGTATCCTCCGCGCCACCCACCGTGCCGACGAACGCAACACCCGTATGAACGCCGATGCCGATTGGAAGCCAGGGCCCTTCCTCCTCGGCCTGCCCGGTCGCCAATAACAGCTCTTGCGCGGCAAGCACCGCCGGACGCGCGTGGTTCGGCCCCGTGAAGATGGGAAGGTACAAACCGATCACCTCGTCCCCAACCAGCTTGTCGATGACGGCATCAGTTCGGATGAGGACGTCGGTAGCCGCCTTGTAGAAGCGGTTCATCAGTCGACCGAAGCCTGCCGGGCTCATCCCCTCCGCTATGCGGGTCGAACCGCGCACATCGACGAAGAGCATGGAGATTTCGAGCTCGGCACCACCCGGGTACCGTTTCGCGAACGCCATTCAAAAACTGCAGAAGCGCGGATTCTTCCTGTATTGACCGTGACCTATCAAGGGCATGAGCCACGCGGCGGGGCGATCAAAGGGGGCACTACAGTTCTTGCACCGGTGGGTCCCAGGCAACATCAGGAACAGCCGACGGCGGAGTTTTATGACTTTCCCCAACCGCGGACCCGTCAAAAACGCGGACCATAGCTCTTCCGTGGTCAGTTTCGGGGGCATGAACTCGCCGTACTCCTTTCTTACGCGCGCGGGGCGGGCCCCGGCGCCGCGACCTCTCTGTGCAGACCGGCGAAGACCGCGCCGAGGATTGGCCCAGAGAGGAGGTATGCCGCCAGACTCCACATGGCTCCTGGGCGCATCGGCGCCATCGTGAGTGGCGCGAACGCCGACATCCCGAGAAGGATGGGCATCAGGATGAGCGTGCCGAGAACCCACCAGAAGACGCCGTAGAGGGCTCCCCAGGCGAGCCCGCCGCCGATTCTGGTCGCCCGATCGCCGAGTACCCACGCGAAGATCACCCCCATCACCGCGCCCGTGAACAGGAGGAAGATCCAGCCGACGGCGAGGCTATCCGACCGGACCACCTGAGCGACCATCGCCATCATCGGCATCCGGCCTCCCTCTGGCATCGGCATCCCGGCTTCCCCGGGCATCGGCATGCCGCCCCCGGACATCGGCGCCTCGCCTCCGCCAGGCATCGGCACCGTCACCATCTGCATCACGATCCCGTACACGAGGCCGGCGAGCAGCCCGGCCACCACGCCTGCACCGGTCTTCGAGCGCATCGCGATCTCCCCTTCGAGTGTGGGGCCTCCGGATCCCGAGATGTCCTCCCGACAGGTAGGCGGACCCGGATCCCGAGTATATCACAGCTTGGATGAAGGATTGGCGGGGGTCGGCCGCAGCCTTTAGCTTCAACCCTCGACGCGCGCTCGTACGAACCTCCCATCCCTGAGCTCTCATCTGCCTCCGCGCGCGAGGATCGCCGGTGACCCCGAAGACCCGGAAGACCGCCCTACTCGCCCCCGTCGACCGTTGTCAGGAGCCGGTTCACGGCGTCCACGATCAGGTCGGGTCGCTCCTCCGGCACATCGTGGTCCGAGCCCTTGGCCACCATGAGCTCCCGGTCGGACGAGCGTCCGGCGATGACCTCGTGGCTCCGGCGCCAGGCCCGGTCGATCTCGTCCGAGTCCCACCAGGGTTCGCCCGCGGTCAGGACGATGATCGGGATCGAGAGAGCGGGCTCGAACCCGGCGGTCCGGGCCGTCAGGTCGGAGAAGGTGCGCTTCATCCGGACGACGACCCGCTCACGGTCGTTCGCGGGTTCGGCGATGTCGGGGACGGTCGATTGGACGAAGTCGCCGGTCTCCAGAACGAAGACCGGGTTCATGGGGTCGACGAGAACCAGCCCGACCACCTGACTCGGGTACAGCCCGGCGTGGAGGATCGCCAGCATCGCGCCGTAGGAGTGGCCAACGAGGATCCTCGGAGCGGGCGTCCCGAGCCGGTCGAGAGCGTCGCTCAGGTCGCGGATCTCTTCCTCCGGGGTGAGGTCGACCGGTCCTACCTCGCTTCCGCCGAGGCCCGGCCGGTCGTAGGTCACGACGGTGGCCCCCGTCTGCAGGGCCAGCGAGTCGGGTACGGTCGCCCAAGCCGAGGCGTCGGCGCCGCCTCCCGCCTCGAGCACGATCGTGATCGGGCGGGAACCCTCCCGGACCTCGATGCGGAGCTCGTGGCCGCCCACGTCGATCAGGGTGTCGGGCGCGGTGATTACGATGGGTTCGGGCCCGAAGACCAGCGTGCTGGCCAGGACGATCGGCAGAACGATCACGAAATCTCTCCTGTGGCTGGCGGGTGTCGGAGGGGAATGGTGGATTCTACGAGTGCGGCCGCCACTACGTTTCAGACCTTGCGTGGAGTCGAATGACTATCGGGACCAGATCCGGTACCCCCCTCATGCGCCAGTACTCGGGGATCAAGGCGCAGCACCTGGACGCGATCCTCTTCTTCCGGATGGGGGACTTCTACGAGATGTTCTACGACGACGCGGTCACCGCCGCGCGGGTCCTGGGGCTCACCCTGACCTCGCGCAACAACGGCGCGGCGGCCGAGGTGCCGCTGGCCGGTGTCCCCATCAAGGCCGCCGACGGCTACGTCAAGAAGCTGGTCGAGAAGGGGTTCAAGGTGGCGATCTGCGAGCAGCTCGAGGATCCCAAGCAGGCTCAAGGGATCGTCGAGCGCGGCGTGATCGAGGTCGTGACCCCGGGGACGCCGCTCGACGAGGCGATGCTGGACAGAGAGCGGAATACGTGGCTGGTGGCCGTGGCGGCCCTCCGCGGCACGGGCCCCCGCCCCGCGGGTCGCGGTGCCACCGGGGCCCGTCAGGACGCCGACCGGATCGGCCTCGCCTGGATCGACTGCTCGACCGGCGAGTTCGGGGTCGCCGAACCCGCGCCCGACCAGGTGGTGGCCGAGATCAAGCGCCTCTCGCCCGCCGAGCTCCTGGTCCCGCGCGAGTGGCGGGGTAACGTCGCCGGCCCGGACGTCGGCGTCCTGGCCGCCCTGATCGCCGCCCCGCGCGCGCTCGACTCCGTCAAGGAGTGGCGGCCCGACCTTCCCGTCTCCTATCGCGATGGCTGGCGGTTCGAGATCGAGACCGCACGGGCGGATTTATGCCGCCGCTTCGGCGTCTCCGGCCTGGACGGCTTCGGGCTCCGCGACTTCGGGATCGGGATCGGCGCCGGCGGCGCGATCGTCAAGTACGTCGAGGAGGTCCAGCCGGGGGCGCTGGCCAGTCTGCGGCCCCCTCGTCCGCTGGTGGGGGCCGAGCACATGGCGATCGACGACGCCACGCTCGCCAACCTCGAGATTCTGGAGCCGCTCAGGGACGGCGGGAAGGCGGCGACGCTGCTGGGCGTCATCGACCGGACGCGGACGGCGCCAGGCGCCAGGCGGATCCGCCAGTGGGTGGCGCGGCCATTGACCGACCGGGCCCGGATCGTCGAGCGGCAGCTCGCGATCGAGGCGCTGGTCGAGGACGGCGTCGCGCGAGAGGAGCTTTTTGGCGCGCTGGACGGCGTGCACGACCTGGAGCGGCTGGCCGGCCGCGCGGCGTCGGGGCGCGCCGTCCCCCGGGACCTGGTCGCGCTCGCGGACACGCTTCGTGCCGTGCCGGTCGTGCGGGGGATCATCGGGAGGCTGGGACGGGGAGTCCTCGACGGCGCCGACGAAGCGCCTGGTGATCGCTGGGCCGTGCTGGCGTCGTCGCTCGTGGGCCATCCCGAGGTCGTCGCTCTGATCGACGAGGCGATCGTCGACGAGCCGCCGGCAGCCCTGGGCGAAGGCCCCGTCATCCGCGAGGGCCACGACCCCGAGCTCGACCGCTCCCGGAGCGCCCGCCGGGACGGCAAGGACTGGATCGCCCAGCTCCAGGCGACCGAGCGTCGCCGGACCGGCATCTCGTCCCTCAAGGTCGGCTTCAACAAGGTGTTCGGTTACTACCTCGAGGTCACGAAGACCCACATGGCCAAGGTCCCCGAGACCTGGATCCGGAAGCAGACGATCTCGACCGGCGAGCGGTACGTGACGCCCGAGCTCAAGGAGGTCGAGAACGAGATCCTGGGGGCCGAGGAGCGAATCACGGCGCGCGAAGCCGAGCTGTTCGGTTTCGTCCGGTCGCAGGTCGGGGAGCACGCCGCCCGGCTCCAGTCGACGGCGGATTGCTTGGCCGAGATTGACGTCCTGGCGTCTTTGGCAGACGTCGCCGCGCGGAACGGCTGGAGCCGACCCCGGATGTCGGCCGAGGTCGGTGTGTCGATCGAGGGTGGCCGGCATCCCGTCGTCGAGAGATGGCTGGAAGGGGAATCGTTCGTCCCCAACGACACGCGGCTCGACAGCGAGGACACGCAGGTCGTGATTCTGACCGGGCCCAACATGAGCGGGAAGTCGACGTATCTCAGGCAAATCGGGTTGATCGCAGTCCTCGGGCAGATGGGCTCGTGGGTGCCCGCCGAGAAGGCGAGGCTCGGGATCCTGGACCGGCTCTTCACCCGGGTCGGCGCCTCCGACAACTTGGCCCGCGGCCAGTCGACGTTTCTCGTCGAGATGATCGAGACCGCGAACATCCTGCACAATGCGACCGACCGGTCGCTGGTGTTGTTGGACGAGATCGGACGCGGGACCTCGACATTCGACGGGCTGGCGATCGCCTGGGCGGTGAGCGAGTGGCTGCACGAAGGGCCGGCCCATCCCCTGACCGTGTTCGCGACTCACTACCACGAGCTCACGGAGCTGGAGTCGATCCTGCCGCGGGTGAAGAACTACAAAGTCGAGGTCGCGGAGTACGGCGAAGAGATCGTGTTCGTGAAGCGGGTCAGCCCCGGGCCTTCGGATCGGAGCTACGGAATCCACGTCGGGCGGCTGGCGGGGTTGCCGGACCGCGTCGTTGGCCGCGCCCGGGAGATCCTCGCCAACCTCGAGGCGGGGGAGTGGAGCCCGGATCACCTGCCATCGCTCGCCCCTGGTGCCCTGGCGCCTGAGCCGGCACGGCGTTCACAGGATCAGATGACGTTGTTCGGGGAGGCCGAGCCGCATCCCATGGTGGAGAGCTACCGACGGCTCGACCTCGATGGGATGTCCGCTCGGGAGGCGCTCGACTGGTTGTTTCTATGGCGAGATCGTGGGATGGAATGACCTTCACGCCCCGGCCGGCTCACTCCGCTGGTGCCGGCTGGGTCGCTGACGCTGCCTCCTCATCTGCGAACGGGAAGTAGTCCAGGACGTCGTACTCCCACACGTTGGTCGGGAAAATGACGACGAGCTCGGCCACGTCGTCGCCCAAGTTCTTGAACGAGTGGGGCGTCATGGGAGGGATGTTCACGATGTAGGGAGCTTCCATGGTGAAGGTCGTGTCGCCGAGCGCGTAGAGGATCGAGCCCTCGAGCAGGACGTGGGCCTCCTCGCCCACGTGTGTGTGCATGGGCGGCGCACCCCCAGGCGCCGTGTACGTGATCCCGATTGTCAGATTCTGGTAACCGTGCCGCTGTCCTTCCATCACGTGGACATACTCCCCGGGACCGGGGTTGATGACCACGAGATCGTCCTTCGAGACCGCGAAATCCTCTATCGAATCCATGAGCGGGGGCCGAAAGACCCCCGGCAGCCGGCGCGTCTCGAGCGGAGTATGGGGATGGTGCTGGGCGTGGAGCCGGCGCCGGGCTTCGTCGATGTCCAGGATCGCCTCACCCTGCTCAACGCGCTCGCCTTCCGCGGCATCGGACCCGGAATACGTCACCACGGGCTCGGGAGGACGCTCTCGATCCGGCTGGACGGACGATGGAGACTCGGGCGCCGGGGCCCTCTCGCAGGCGATGCCGAGGGCGACGCTGAAGATGACGAAGGTGGTGAACCTGGTACGCGGCATGGGGGCTCCTCTGGACCGAGAGAGTGTAGGCGCCGAACCTACTGCGGACAAAGTCGGACGGGCCAGACGGCAACAGAACAGTGTCGGGCGAAAGAGGCCTGTTTCTCGAATCCAGTATCATGTACGTACGTTCCTGAGTGGCTCGAACCGCCGCCGGCGGAGGAGGAACCATGAACGCACCCACCCACGACCCCACCCCCAACATCTTCCCCGCCCTCAAGTACAAGGACGGCCCGGCCGCCGTCAACTGGCTCGAGCGCGTGTTCGGCTTCGAGGAGCAGATGGTCGTGCCCGGTCCGGACGGGACTGTCGCCCACGCCGAGCTCCGGTTCGGCCCCGGCTTCATCATGCTGGGCTCCGCCCGCCCGCCGGACAAGGACAACCCGTGGGCGAGCGAGCCGATAGGGATCTACGTCTACGTCGAGGACGTCGAGACGCACCACGATCGCGCGAAGGCGGCGGGAGCCGAGATCGTGCGGCCGCTCCAGGAGACCGAGTACGGCTCGCGCGAGTACTCGGTCCGGGACCTGGAGGGCCATCTGTGGAGCTTCGGGACCTATCGTCCCGAGGAGATCTGAACGTCTACGGCTGGTCGGCCGGCGGCGGGGTATGCGCCGCCATGTACTCCATTGCCTCGGCCATCGTCTTGGGGCCGTCGTACGTGTCGCAGCTCACAGCCGGATTGTACTGGCTGAACATCCCGCTCGGGTTGTCGTGATGGAGCCAGATGTGGAGCTCGTAATGGGGTTCGAACAGATGGGCCTCGTCGAAATCCGGCGTTGCGGGGTTGTCGATCCGGTGCCAGTACTGGCGGCCGTGGAACTCCGGGGGTCCGGCGTTCCCGGCTTCCTTCCACGCCCCCTCGAAGACCAGGTTCTCGACGGCGCCCAGCTTGAGCGCGCCGCTCTCGTCCGGCACGTAGATGAGGACCGACGGCTGCAGAAAGTCCGTGTGCGTGCTGACGCCGGCGACGCGGGGTCCCATCGCCGTGATCTGCAGGAGATCGGGGCGGAAGAAGTGGATTCCCATCGCACCGAGCTGAACGGGGAGGCCCTCTTGGTCGGGAAGGGCGCACAGGTTCGCGGGATCGCGGACGTACCCCTCGGCCAGCGCGACCTCGGGGTCAGCGTACTTGGCGGTTGCGCTACGGATCGCTTCGATCGCGGCGGCCGTCTCGGCGTCCATGGGCTCGGCCGACGGTGTGACCAGGGCCACCTCCTGGGCCTGAAGCGGGGTGGGGGCCGGGGCCGCGAGGATCGCGGCGACTCCCAGCGCCAATGACTTCCAAGATCTCATTCGGTCCTCCTTGGGGATGGTTAAAGTCCTCAAGTCTACACGTTTCACGATTCGCCGGGTCGGGTCACGGCTCGAGACACCGACCCCCCAGGTCGGCCTCGATCCCGGCACCCTTCTCCTCCGCCTTCTGCCAGATCCGGTACGCGGCCGCAAGGTCGTAGATCCCGATCCCGAGCGATTCGAAAACGGTGATCTCGTCGGGGGCACGGCGCCCCGGGACCTTCCCGATCAGGACCTCGCCGATCTCCCCCACGATATGGTCGTCGTTCACCTCGCCGGCGGCCCTGGGGATCAGGAAGTCGCCCCCCTCCCGCAGAGCGCCCTCGCGCGTATCGACGAAGAAGCGGGACCTTAGCACCGCCTCGGTGTCGAGCTCGCGCGCGGTCGGGAAGCAGGCTCCGACGGCATTGACGTGCGCGCCGGGCGCGAGCCATGCGCCCTCGAGGACGGGCTCGGTCGCCGCGGTCGTCGTGCAGACGAGGTCGGCGCCCTCGACCGCCTCGCGCGCGGACCGGGTCGCGCGCATCTCGAACCCATGACGCCCGGACTCTCGCCGCGCGAAGTTCTCCGCACGGTCCGCGTTGCGGTCCCACACGCGGACGCTCCGGATCTCGCGCGCGATCCGCATGGCTGCGACGTGCGAGCGGGCCTGGACGCCCGTTCCCAGGATGGCCAGGTCACCCGCTTCCTGGCGGGCCAGGGCGCGGGTCGCGACCGCGCTCGCGGCGGCCGTCCGGATCTCGGTGATCGAGGTGGCGTCCACCACCGCCAGGAGCCGCCCGCGATCGGACTCGAAGAGAAGCACCGCCCCCTGGTGCGTGTCCAGCTCGGTCCCATGGTTGGCCGGGATCACGCTGATGAACTTGCCTCCCATGATCCGCGGCGGGCCGAGGTAGGCCGGCATGAGGCCAAGGAGGCCGCTCCGGTCGGGGAGCCACATCAACTGGCGGACGGGGAGTTTCGCCTCCCCTATGGCCCGCGCGATCAAGGCCTCTTCGATGACCTCGACGCACTCGACCATTGGGAGGAGGGCCGGGACCTCGGCCTGGGAGATGATGCGGGTCAAGAAGCCACCTCACGCGTGGCGGCCATCATGGAATCGAAGCGGATCTCGCTCGCGGGCACGGTGTCCAGCCCGACGGGTATCCAAACCAGGCCACGTGAATGGCTGCCGCCGGATAGGCGTCAGACATACGACGGCGACGATCGAACTCTAACCTACCTTGTAGTCATGGCCATGAACCGCCGCAGATTTCTCGCCTCGACCGGTACGCTCGCTGCGGGCCTGACCGCTGCTTGCGGAGGGCTGGGCGGAGCTCGGATCGCGCGCTCCGAGAGGCCCCGGGCCGCTTCAGGCGATTTCCCGCCCGGCGAACGCCCGAGGTTCGATCCCCAGGACTGGGGCTCGGTGAGGGAGCAGTTCGCGATCGCCGAGCGGCCGATCGACCTCTCGGCCATGCTGCTCGCCAGCCATCCGTGGCCGGTCCGGAGCGCGATCGAAGAGCACCGCCTGGGCCTCGACCTCGAGCCGACCCTCTATCACGAACGAAATGACGACCGGCTGACGTGGGCCTCGGTCGAGGCGGCCGCCGACTACCTCGGGGCCGACGCCGACGACATCGCGCTCACGGACTCGACCACGATGGGGCTTGGGATCCTCTACAACGGCCTTCGCCTGCGCCAGGGCGACGAGCTGCTGACGACCGAGCACGACTACTACGTGACGCACGAGTCCCTTCGCCAGGCAGCCGGGCGGACCGGCGCCACGTTGCGGAAAATCCGGCTCTATGACGAGATCGGGGGGGTTTCGGCGGGAGGGATCGTCGGCGCCATTCGGAATGCGATCCGGCCCCGGACGCGGGTCCTCGCCCTGACCTGGGTCCACTCGGGGACGGGGCTCAGGATCCCGCTCTCCGAGATCGCCGAGGTCGTCGAGGAAGCGAACGACGGCCGCGATGAGGAGGACCGGCTCCTCCTCTGCATGGACGGCGTCCATGGCTTCGGGATCGAGGACGAGACGGTCGACGATCTCGGCATCGACTTTCTCGCGGCCGGCACCCACAAGTGGATCTTCGGTCCGCGCGGCACGGGGATTCTGTGGGGGAAAGGCGACCGGTGGGCCCACCTCCAACCCTCGATCCCGAGCTTCCGGGACGGGGCGTCGTGGAGGGCCTGGTTCCGGGACGAGGAGCCGGAAGGGCGCGCCGACGGCGCCCGCATGACGCCGGGCGGCTTCAAGCCGTTCGAGCATCGCTGGGCGATGGCGCCGGCGTTCCAGCTCCATCGCGCGATCGGGAAGGACCGGGTCCGGGAACGGACGCACGACCTCGCCCGTCAGCTCAAGGAGGGCCTCGAGTCGATCGACGGGGTCGAACTCATCACGCCGCTGGACGACGACCTCTCCTCCGGAATCGTCTGCTGCGACCTCGAAGGGATGTCGGCCCGCTCGGCGGTCTCCGCGCTCCGGCAGCGGGAGATCGTGGCGAGCACGACTCCCTACGCCGTCGAATATCTGCGGTTCTCGCCCTCCATCCGGAACACGCCGGAAGAGGTGGAGGCCGCGCTCCGGGCGGTTCGCGAGCTGGCCTGAGGAATAGAAGGGAGAGCCGGATGACTGTGAGGCGTTCCCCGGATCCACGCCTGGGGCTCGTCATTCTCGTGGCCATGATCGCCTGCGCGCTGTCGCACGCGGAAACCGCTCCGTTTGCCGACGCGAGCGCGGTCTTCCGGCAGATCCATGACCGGTACACGGGGAAGCGGTTCACCCACGTGACCTTCATCCAAAGGACCGAGCCTGCGGACGGCACGGTGGAGCTCTGGTATGAGGCCATCCGGCCGCCGGGTCTCGTCCGGGTGGACAAGGCGCCGCTGGAGGAGCGCAGCGGCTTCATGTACCGCGCCGATTCGCTGTATGCCTTCGAGGCCGGCGACATCGTGGTCGCGAAGGGCGACGAGCGCTGGATCACGATGCTCGTGCTGCTCGACATCTACGCGCTGCCCGTGGACAGCACTCTCATGCGCCTGCGAGCGCTGGGTGTGGACCTGACCGCCATGCACGAGGGTGACTGGGAGGGCCGACCGGTCGTCATCGTGGGCACCCTCGCGAGCGACACCACAGCCGCCCAGATCTGGTACGACCGCGAACACCTGTATCCGGTGAGGGTGATTCAACCACCCGGCGACGGCCATCCCCGGGTGGAGTTCCGAGTTTCGCACCACCGGTTCATGTCCGGTGGCTGGATCGAGGGTGAGATCCGGATCCTGGTCGGGGGACGGCTGGTCACGACGGAGTGCTACGGCGAGGTCCGACCCCATTCCGGCCTCCCTGATGAGCTGTTCGATCCTCACGCCTTCGCGACCGCCCGGTGGGCAGAGACGGCGTATCCGGACGTGGAGGCGCCCCCGGAATGCGCCCCGGCCGGCCAGTGACCCTCACGGGAGCCGGTCGGAGGGGTTGACGGAACGTCCCGGAATCGGCTATACTGTCCTCGCTTTCAGGCAGAACTAGTACGTCCAAGGGAACGACCGCTCGAAACGACGCGCCGGACTCTCGACGGAAGACCGAAGAGAGAGGCGCTTTTTTTGTGCGCGAGACCCGAGGCCCTGGAAGACCCCGGCGGTGACGCCGGGTGAACAACGAAACGAACACAACAAAGGAAAGAAAGATGGCTGAAAGACACACCGGAACCGTGAAGTGGTTCAACGATGCCAAGGGGTTCGGGTTCATCCAGCAGGAGAATGGCCCGGACGTCTTCGTCCACTTCTCGGCCATCTCGCAGGAGGGCTTCAAGTCCCTCGCCGAGAATGACAAGGTCGAGTTCGAGATCACGCAGGGCCAGAAGGGTCCGCAGGCCGCGAACGTCACCCGGGTCGCCTAAGACCCCGACCGACGCGGTCGCTGAAAGCGACCGAGAGGAGATGCCCCCGCCGGCTTGCCGGCGGGGGTTCTTCTTTTGTGCCACTGGACAAGAACGGGTCCATGACCTAACTTCTTCCCGCTTTCAGGAACAGACAGTTCGTCCAAGGGATCGACCGTTCGAAACAACGCGCCGGACTCTCGACGGAGAATCGAAGAGAGCGGCGCTTTTTTGTGCGTGACACCCGAGGCCTGAGAGACGCCGGCGGAAGCCGGACGAAACGCAACACGACAAAGGAAGACGCATGACCAGACATACCGGCACCGTGAAGTGGTTCAACGACGCGAAGGGGTTCGGGTTCATCCAGCAGGAGAGCGGCCCGGACGTCTTCGTCCACTTCTCGGCCATCGGCGGGGACGGCTTCAAGTCCCTGGCGGAGAACGACAAGGTCGAGTTCGAGATCACGCAGGGCGCGAAGGGCCCGCAGGCGGAGAACGTCACCCGCGCCGTCTCGGCCTAACACCGCAGACCGACGCGGTCGCCTCGAGTGACCGATAGAGGAAGCCCCCGCCGGCACGTCCGGTGGGGGTTTCTCATTTCAGGGAGCGGACGCGCGTCGCCCCGCCCGCACCGCCATCACGACCGCCAGAGCCGACGTCACGATCAGGAGCGGGTATATGACCAGCAGGTCGATCCGGATGTTGCACTCGCCCGAGCACAGAATCCGGTGCTTCATCGCGAGCTCGTAGGGGACGTAGAGCGCCCACAGGAGAGCGGCCACCAGGGCCACACGGCTAAGCGACCAGACGAACAGCGCGAGGAAGAGGGCCAGCGGGAGCAGGGCCAGGAGCGGCCATTCGATCAGGATCGCCATGGCTTGGAGAACGATCACCGAGGGCAGACGCTTCTAGAGCTTCTCCAGAAGCGCCTGGAAGCGAGGTTCCGCGCGGATCGGATCGAGGTCGCTGTCGTGCTCGACCCACTCCTTGGAGATCGCGCCGATCTGCAGGGATCTCTCGAGGCAGTCGAGCGCCTTGTTCGAGGCTCCGGCGATGGAATAGAAGCACCCCAGGTTGTACAGGACGCTGGGGTTCTCCGGGTCCAGCGCCAGCGCTCGATTCGCCCACTCGAGCGCGCGTTCCGGCTGGCCCACGAGCCACAGGGCATTCGCTCCCAGGACCAGTGCCCGCTGATCATCGGGGTTCAGCTTGAGATATTTCTCGACGAGTCGCACGCCGCGCTGGTAGGCTTCGCGTACCTCAGGCTCCTTGCCCAGCGAGCGGTAGACCTGCGTGACCAGAAGCGGGGCTTGGTAGTCGTCCGGTCTCACTGCGAACGCCTTCTCGAACATCTGAGCGGACTTTTCGAATCGGCCGTGCATCAGAGCGACGCGACCATATAGATAGTAAGCCTCGTAGAACGTGGGGTCGAGGCGGATCGCGGTTTCGAACTCCTTGTAAGCCTCGTCGTAATGATTTCTGAGCGCGAGAACATGCGCCCGTGCCGCGTGTGCCTCGGCCAGATCCGGATCGAGCTCCAGGGCACGAAGGCTGGCCCCGTCAGCCCGCTCGAGATGACCCTGATCCTTGTCGTACCACGTATACAGCAGCGAGGACGCATCGGCGAGCCCCGCGTGGGCGAGAGCGTACTCCGGATCGATCTCGATGGCCTGCTGGAACATCTTCAGGGCCGGCTTGACGCCCCCCCGCTGGTCGTGATAGTAGAGCCGGCCACGCAGGTAACAGTCGTACGCCTTGACGTCGGTCGTCGGCACCTGCTCGATGACCCGCTCCTCCTTCGGGCTGAGGGTGATCTCCAGGGCATCGACGATGCTGCGCGCGATCTCGTCCTGGACGGCGAAGATGTCCTCGAGCTCGCGATCGAACGTCTCGGACCACATGTGGAAGCCGTTCTCCGCGTCGATGAGCTGGGCCGTGATCCGAATCCGTTTTCCAGCGCGCCGCACGCTGCCCTCGAGGACCGTCTTGACCCCTAGCTCCCGGGCGATCGTCCGGACGTTGACCTCCTTGTTCTTGAAGGCGAAAGACGACGTCCGGGCGGAAACCTGAAGCTGCGGGAGCTTGGTCAGGAGGTTGATCAGCTCCTCGGAGACGCCGTCGCTGAAGAACTCGTTCTCGGGGTCCGAGCTCCAGTTCGCGAACGGGAGGACCGCGATCGAGCGCTTGGCCGCGGCTGCATCTGTGTGGGCAGCCGATCTCCGCGAGGAATCGAAGCGGGCACCGTAGATCCGGATCGGCCGGGCGATGTTCTTGACGGTGACTTCGCCCCTGTCGTCGAACGGCACTTCGATCCGCCCGCGGGCCAGGTCCCAGACCGCCTGCGAGATGCAGATCCCGCCAGGGTCCGACAGATTCTCGAGCCGCGCCGCCACGTTGACGCCGTCCCCGAAGATGTCGTCGCCGTCGATGATGACGTCCCCAAGGTTGATGCCGACTCTGAACTGGAGCCTCCGGTCGTCGGGCACATCGACACCGCGCTCCGTCATCCTCCCCTGCACCTCGATCGCACACCGGAGCGCATCGACGACGCTCGGGAACTCGACCAGAAGACCGTCGCCGGTCGTCTTCACGATTCGGCCGTTGTATCGAGAGATCGCGGGATCGACGAGGTTCGCCCTGACCTCCTTCAAGGAAGCGAGCGTCCCCTCTTCGTCGCGGCCCATGAGGCGGCTGTAGCCGACCACGTCCGCGGCGAGAATAGCGGAGAGCCTGCGGTCGACGGTGGGACGATTCACGTGGATGGCCTCATTGGGGAAGGAAGACAGATTCCGGGCCGTTTGAGTACGGCGAAATCACGCCGCCTCAATATAGTCGCCCGCCGGAACAGCGAGGGGGCCGAGGGGAGGACTCTCACGTCGCCCAGGTACTTGAATTCCACGCTCTCGTCTAGCTCGAGCCGGTGCGCATCACACTTCTCGCCGTTGGGGCGCGGCCGCTCGAGCTTCTGCGCGATCACGACCTGCTCGCCGTCGGTCCGCAGGTTGATGGTGTCGTAGACGGCCACGCTCCGCTCGACCCGCTCGAACGGGTGGTTCAAGTCGCCGCCCAGGAGGATCCTCACCTTCCCGATCCGGATTCGAAGGATGACCGAGTTGCCGTTCTTGGTGATCCCGTCGCTGTTGGACCACGGGAGCCTGAGCGAGCCGTCCGGCCTGACCTCGGGGACCGGGCTCAGCACCTCGATCGTCATCTGCGCAGTAGGACCGTATCCGGGGAGATGACCGTCCAGCGCGCTCAGCATCCGTATCTTCGGGACGTCGGCCTCGTCGCGGGCCAGCTTGAGCAGGTTGGATAGTGCATATCCCCGACCTTGGCCGGATCGTCCAATATGGTGGCGAGCCCTACTTCGTCGACGATGGTGTCGGTCAGCCGCTTCTGCCCGGTCGGGCCCTCCTTGGGCCCCAGACGATCGGGTCCCTTCCGCTCGACGACGCCGTTGTGGTAGATGGCGCCGAACTCGAAGTTCCGCTTGAGGATGGGATCAAAGCCGCCGTAGTGGTCCTCGTCCGGATGGGAGATCACCCCGCTCTCGAATCGCACCATCCTCTCCGGGTTTGCGCGCAGGTCGACCCGCCACCGGAGGAATCGCACCATGTTGTTCCCGAGGCCGGCGTCCACGAGGATGAGCTTGTTCTGCGGGGTCACGATGAAGCAACCGTCTCCCTGCCCGATGTCGACGACGACGATCTCGAGCAGGCGATGGTCCTGGAGATCCGAGGCTCGCATCCACCCCTCGTCGCCGCGCGCGACCACCGGGACCCAGCCGTCCTCCTCGGGGCCCCGGGCCTCGATCGTGTCGCCCCAGATGCACTGCTGGATCTTCTTGGTGCCGTTCTTCTGATCGAAGACGTAAGGGGTGGGGTAGGCGGCGAAAGGCATGGTTGAAACTCCTTCAGAGCCGGGCCAGAATGGCCTTGGACCGACCCAGGATTGCGGCCAGCCTGCGATCCACGGTGCTCATGGATGACTCAGTGGGGCAGTCGCGGCTTGAGCTGCCCGTAGGTCCACGTGCCGGCGACCGCGCTCGCGATCGGCACGGCCATCACCGTCACACCGCTCCCGAGAAGAGCGTAGAACGGTCCCGGGCAGGCCCCCAGGAGCCCCCAGCCGAGGCCGAAGGTCAGGCCGCCCAGGCCGTTCGCGTACGGGCGCCAGGTCCGGGGCTCGATCCGCATCTCATGGCCTTCCGCCGTCCTCAGGCCGAGCCGCCGGAAGAGCGCGATCAGGGCCGACGCCGTCACGACCCCGCCCCCCAGGATCCCGTACATGTGGACGCTCTGGAAGCGGAACATCTCCTGGATCCGGAACCACGAGACGGCCTCGCTCTTGACGAGGACGATCCCGAAGAGAAGGCCGAAGACGAAGTAGACGAGGAGCGGGGTCGGTCGCACGCGGGTGGTCTCTGCCACCGCCTCGGGGCGGAGGGTGGTCGGGTCGCTCATCCGAGAAGGACCGGCAGGACGAGGTGGGTCACGATCAGCCCGCCTGTGAAAAACCCGATCACCGCGAGCAAGGATGCCTTCTGGAGGCCGGCCAGCCCGGTGATCGCGTGACCGGACGTGCAACCGCCCGCCCAGCGGGCGCCGAAGCCGACCAGGAACCCGCCGATCACGATCGCCACGAAGCCGGGCAACGTGGCGAGCGCCTGCCAGCCGATCAGGTCGTCGGGAACGAGGCCGTCGAAGTCACGGATCCCGAGCGCGGCGAGCACCTCGTGGGTCGCCGGGGAAATCGCGACCGGCTCGGGGTTCGCGAACAGCCATCCCGCGACGAAGCCGCCGGCCAGCATCCCCAGGACGAAAACCAGGTTCCAGAGGCCGGCCCGCTTCCAGTCGTAGCGGAAGTACTCGGCGCGGCCGGGGAAGGCGGCCGCGCAGATGTGCTGGAAGCTCGAAGAGACGCCGAATCCCTTGCCGGTCAAGAGGAGAAGGAACGCGACCAGGACCCCGAGCGAGGGGCCGGCGACGTACCAGGGCCAGGGCTGGGAAAGGGTATCGAAGAGGGCGCGCACGGGGACTCACCAATATAGGCTGACCCCACCACGCCGCGAGTCGGGTTAGACGAGCTGCAGCAACCGGCGGACCTCCATCTCGCTCATCCCCTCGATCTCGACGACCTTCCGCGACGAACCGTGCCCCGAGACGATCCGGATCGCTTCCCGAGGAAGGCCTAGCGTTCCTGCGAGGATCTCGAGGACGGCCGCGTTGGCCTTTCCACGCTCGGGAGCTGCCGTCACCCGCACCTTGAGCGCGTCCCCGAGCCATCCCTGGATGCCTGCAGCGGACGAACCGGTGGCGACTTTCAGGAGTAGGCGACAACGAGGGACGTTGGAATTTCCAGACATGCTGACATGACAGTTGCGAGGACGGTCCCGTGGACATCTCGTAATCTCGAGGTCATACGGACTCCTGGTGGGCGAGGGTGTATATCGGGAGTCGCGAACCACGTTAGCGGCCGCGGCCAGGGAGAGCGAGCCGAGTTAGGGGATCGGGCGGCTACCCGTGTAGATTCTCTCCGCGATGAAGCGCTCTCACCGCGACCTCCGAACGATCCGCACGCTTCTGCCCTACCTCTGGCCCAAGGGCGAGCCCGGGCTCCGCCTGCGGGTCGTCCTGGCTCTCGCGTGTCTGCTGACCGCGAAGGTCGCCACTGTCTACGTCCCGATCCTCTACAAGCGCGCGGTGGACATCCTGGCGCCCGAGGAGCCGGGTGCCCTCATCGTCGTGCCGGTCGCGCTCATCGTCGCCTACGGCGCCGTCCGGATCGCGTCGGCCGCCTTCGCCGAGCTCCGGGACGCCCTCTTCGCGAAGGTCGGGCAGCGGGCGATCCGGCGGGTGGCGCTCGAGACTTTCGGCCACCTGAACCGCCTCTCGCTCCGCTTCCACCTGGACCGCCGGACCGGCGGCGTGGCGCGGGCAATCGAGCGCGGGACGAGCGGGATCGAGTTCCTGCTCTCGTTCATGCTGTTCAACATCCTTCCGACGCTCCTCGAGATCGCGCTCGTCTGCGGCGTCCTGTGGCGTCTCTACTCCGCCAGCTTCGCGCTCGTGACGTTCGTCACGATCGCCATCTACATCGCATTCACGATCCTCGTCACCGAGTGGCGCACCAAGTTCGTGCGGATCATGAACGAGACCGATACCGAGGCGAGCGCACGGGTCGTCGACGCCCTCCTCAACTACGAGACCGTGAAGTACTTCGGCAACGAGGAGTACGAGGCGGGCCGCTTCGACCGGGCGCTCCGGGACTATGAAGGCGCGGCGGTCAAGACGAAGACCACGCTCTCGATTCTCAATATCGGCCAGGGGCTCGTCATCGCGGCCGGGCTGACGACGATCATGCTGATGGCTGCCCAGGGGACGGCTCGGGGCGAGCTCACGGTGGGCGACTTCGTCCTCGTCAACACGTACCTGATCCAGCTCTACCAGCCGCTCAACTTCCTGGGGTTCGTCTACCGCCAGATCAAGCAGTCGCTGATCGACATGGAGAGCATGTTCGCCCTCCTCGGGGAGAACGTGGAAGTCCAGGACGCGCCTGGAGCCCGGCCGCTGGAAGTGCCGCGGGGAGAGGTCGAATTCGAGAGGGTCGCGTTCGGCTACGATCCCAAGCGGGCGATCCTGACCGACATCTCGTTCACGGTTCCGCCGGGGAGACAGGTCGCGATCGTCGGCCCGAGCGGGGCGGGGAAGTCGACGATCTCGCGGCTCCTCTTCCGCTACTACGACGTCGATGCGGGGACGATCCGGATCGACGGCCAGGAGATCCGGGATGTGACCCAGGCGAGCCTCCGGGCGGCGATCGGGATCGTCCCCCAGGACACGGTCCTCTTCAACGACACGATCTACCACAACATCGCCTACGGCCGCCCCGACGCGACCCCCGCCGAGGTCGAGCGGGCGGCGCGCCTGGCGCGGCTCCACGACTTCATCGTCTCGCTCCCCGAGGGGTACGAGACCAAGGTCGGCGAGCGCGGGCTCAAGCTCTCGGGCGGCGAGAAGCAGCGGGTCGCGATCGCCCGGACCCTCCTCAAGGATCCGCCCATCCTCATGCTGGACGAGGCCACGTCGGCGCTCGACACGCGGACCGAGAAGGAAATCCAGACGAGCCTGGACGAGGTGGCCCGGGGCCGGACGACGCTCGTCATCGCGCATCGGTTGTCGACCGTCGTCGACTCGGACGAGATCGTGGTTCTGGAGGCAGGGCGGATCGTCGAGCGGGGCCGCCACACGGAGCTCCTCGCGCGGGAGGGGGTCTACGCGGAGATGTGGCGCCGGCAGCAGGAAGCCGCGCCGGACGAGCCGGCCGCGGAGGATCTGGAGCGATTCGCGACTCCGTGATCGGTCGCCCTGCAGCCCGAACCGCCCTCGTCGCGTGGCTCCTTGCGCTGGCCGCCTGCGCGGGGTCCCGGGACGGGGCCGCTCCCTCGACGGAGCGGACGGTCCGGAGGATGGTTGCGGATCGATTGGTCTTCGGCCGCGCGATCCCGGATGGCGGTTCCGTCTCCGAGGAGGATTGGAGGGTCTTCCTCGAAGAGGTCGTCACGCCGAAGTTCCCGGAGGGCCTCACGGTCTGGCGCGCGGAGGGTCAATGGACGGACCCGGGTGGCGTTCTCGTCGAGGAGCCCGTCCTCGTGATCGAGATCGTGCACCCGGTGAGTGCCACGGCCGACTCAGCCATGGCGTCGATCGCCGAGGAGTACCGCCGGCGCTTCCGTCAGGACGCGGTCCTGCGCGTCACGACCGACGCCCGCGTCCATCTGTTCGAGTGATCGCCTCCGCGGTTCATCGAGGTGTGCGAGGCGAGCCGGAAGAAGACCTGGCCGCGATCCACCCCGTCATCAGCCCCGCAAGCACACTCCCCGACAGGGACGCCGCCAGGTCCCCGACCGTGTCCCCGTAGGTCAGGTGGAGGCCGGTCCGGCCGCTGATCATGATCAGGTACTCGAGGATCTCCCACAGGACGTGCGTCACCGACCCGAACCCGATGCAGAGGGCGGCGGTGGTCCAGGGCGCCAGACGGAGCCGCAGGAGAAGCGCGCCCACGGCGAAGACAAGGAACATCCACGTCAGCGCGTGGGCGGCGTCGTCGAACCAGACGACGGTGTCGTAGAGGTTGGCGACGTTCCCGCCGACGTCGATCAGGAAGGGCATCGCGAGAAGCGTGTCGGCCGCATGCGGATAAGGTCCCGGTCGGCCCTTGAGGACCCGAACGAGCGGGATCAGGAGCGTGGCCAGCGGATAGAGGACAGCCCGGATGCCCATCGCCTTGCCGGCGAAGCGCGGCATCTCCGGGTTGGCGACCGCGTAGAGGAGGAGCGCGACCAGGAGGACCTTGGCCGCGACGTTCAGGATGGGCGCGACCCGCATCGCGTCAGGATAGGGAAGACCCGGAGCCGACCGCAATAGGGGTCAGGGTCCGGGGATCGCCACCCCCTCCTCCGAGGCGGGGGCGACCGCCGAGAGGACGCGACCGAAGCGGTCGGTCGCCTCGACGACGAGGTCGCCCTCGCTGGCCGGGGCGTAGAAGAGGTGCCCGGTCGGGTACGGATCCACCCACGTCCGGCGGGGCGGGAGCGCGGGCCCCTGATGGAGTCGGACGCTCAGCGGATCGTGCCCCACCCGGGCGGTCATCTCCCCGCGCCGGACGCCGTCCTCGAGCCAGGTCACCCGCCACTCGGGATCCCAGTCCCACACGTTGGCGACGAACTCGTCCGGGGCGGCCGGATCCACGCCCGCCGGATAGACCCGGAGACCGAAGTCCTCGGCCTCGCCCGTGGCCTGGAAGCGCCAGCGGAGCGACTCGCCGCTCACCTCGTACACCACGTACCCGTTGGGCGCCCCGTCCGCGCAGATCGGCCCGCTCCACCAGGCCCCGCAGACCGCGGCGCAGACGTGCTCGTGAACGCCGTTCGCGAACAGGTGCTCGTTCTCGTGCGTGTGACCGGCGAGGATCGTGGCGGGGTAAGGATCGAGCAGCGCGTAAAGGGCGTCGCGATTGCCGGTCGAGAGACCTCGCCAGGGAGTCTCGTCGCCCTCCCGGAGGTGCCGGGTCCCGAGAATCGGGATGTGGAGCGCGACGACCACCGGCCGGCCCGGCTCGACGCGCGCCAGATCCGCCTCGAGCCAGGCGAGCTGGTCCGCGCCGACGTAGCCCAGATATCCGTCCCCGTGCCAGAACACGTTGTCCAGCACGACGTAGTGGACCGCGCCCCGATCGAACGAGTACCACGGCGGGCCGAAGTGGCGCTGGAAGGTGGCGGTCGACCGCTCGTCCGTCAGGGCGTCCAGATCGAGATCGTGGTTGCCGACGACCTGGAAGAACGGGATCCCCATCCGCGAGACGCCGCGCTCGAACTCGGGGAAGAGCTCCAGGTGGTCGAACATGATGTCGCCGAGCGCCAGCCCGAAGACGTTCTCCCGTCCCAACCCGCCGAGGGTGGCCTGCACGTCGGGCACCGTCTGCTCGTGGAACCACGCCATCTCGGTCACGTCCTCGGTCTGGATGTCGGCGAGGACGAGGAAGGCGTGCCGCTCGTCGGACTCCCCGACCGGTTCCAGATCGAAGACCGCCTCGGCCTCGGCGCCGTTCGCGGCGATAGGACGATAGAAGTTCGCCGTACCGGTCGCGTTCACGGGGATCCGGTGGCCGGCCGGCAGCGAGACGTGCACGAACGGCCGGCCCCGCGTGGTGATGAGCTCGTAGCTTCCGTCGGCCGCCGTGTCCACGACGCTCAGGCCGTCCGTCACCGCGACTCCCTGAAGCCCGCCGTATGGAGTCCGGACGACGCCCCGGACGCGGACCGGGCTCGGTCGGGAAGCCGTCCAGGCCCTGGCGGCGGCCGGCCAGTCGAGCAGCGCGAGGGCGGCCGCGCCGGCGGTGTTGCGGAGGAACTCCCGTCGACCGGGCGCGCGGGGGAGATCGGGTCGGATCATCCTTACGAAGGAAGTTTACCACGTCCGTGGATTCGGGGAACGCCGGCCGTCCCGTCGGGGCTATGAGGGGACTTCGTAACCCGCCCGAATCCTCGAAGGGAGAGCTCCCATGAAGCGCGTCCTTTCGCTCGCCGCCTTGCTCGCCGCGACGACCTCGCTCCCGTCCGCCGCCCACGCCCAGGGGCTCGGCGTCTCGATCAACCCCTACCTCGGGTACTACGGCTTCGACGAGAGCTCGTTCGAGGACGCGTTCGAGAATGCCGACCTGGACGCCGGGGCGATCTGGGGCGTGCGGCTCGGGCTCGGCGGCCACGACGGCCTCTCGCTCGACCTCTCCTACGGCCGCTCGTCGGTGGATGGCGAGTTCGACCTGGTCGGGGACGTCTTCCAGGAGGACGCCGACATCGACCTCTTCTACGGCGCGCTCAACTATCACCTCCCGCTCCCGGTCGACGTCTTCGTCTCGGGCGGCCTGGGGGGGATCCGGTACGCCCCCGAGGAGCGGGACAGCGACACCAACCTGCTCGTCAACTACGGGGCCGGGGTGTCGATCCCGCTGGGCGCGTGGCGGATCCGGGCCGACGCCAAGGACCACGTGGACCTCTGCGACGGACCCGAGGAGATCGGCGCCATCCCCCAGGGATCTGACTTCGGCGCTTGCGTGGAGGACGAAGCCCTCCACAACATCGAGCTGTCGGCGGGGCTCGAGTTCGGGTTCTGACCCACTCGAGGACACGCTCGCCTGGAGCGTCGACGTTCCCCCGCGCCGGCGCTACCATAGGGTCATGATCTCACCCCACGACGGGGCCTGGCCCGAGCTGCCCCTCGAGGGCTGGGTCGACACCTACGCCACGCTCCACATGTGGAGCCAGGTCGTGGGGAAGGTGCGGCTCGCCAAGACACCGCCGGTCAACCATTGGTGGCACGTTCCTCTCTACCTGACCAGCCGCGGCCTCACGACCAGCCCGATCCCGGACGACGACCGCACCTTCCAGATGGATATCGACTTCGTGGACCACCGTCTGGACATCGTGACGAGCGATGGAGGGAGCCGCGATCTGGCGCTGCGCCCGATGACGGTCGCCGACTTCCATCAGAAGACGATGGCCGCGCTCGCCGATCTCGGGATCGAGGTCGAGATCTGGCCGGTTCCGGTCGAGGTGCCCGAACCGATCCCGTTCGTCGAGGATCGGCTGCATGCCGCGTACGACGCGGCCTGGGCGAATCGCTTCTGGCGCGCCCTGGCCCAGGGGGACCGCGTGGCCAAGTCGTTCCGTGACGACTTCCTGGGGAAGGCGAGCCCGGTCCACTTCTTCTGGGGGAGCTTCGACCTCGCGTCGACGCGATTCTCCGGGCGGAAGGCGCCGCCCCATCCGGGCGCGCCGGGCGTGCCCGACTTCATCACCCGGGAGGCCTACTCCCACGAGTGCTGGAGCGCGGGATGGTGGCCTGGGGCGGGCCTCGGCGAACCCGCCTTCTACGCCTACGCCTACCCCGAGCCCGACGGCTTCCGTGACTGGGCGGTCGAGCCGGCGGCGGCCTACTATCACGACGACCTGCGCGAGTACGTGCTTCCCTACGAGGCTGTCCGATCCGCCGACGATCCGGACGCCCTGCTGCTCTCCTTCCTGCGGACGACCTACGAGGCGGCCGCGGAGAAAGGCAAGTGGGACCGGGCAACGTTGGAGCGGTGAGCCGCCCGCCCCCACGGCCCATCCGCTGACGTCGCGCTGATCACGTGAACTATTCCTTCCTCGCCGACACGGGTGTCCAGGTGTCGTCCCTTGCCCTGGGAACGATGACGTTCGGCGGGGCCGCCGATGCCAGGACCTCGCGGGCGATCTTCGATCGCTGCCGCGAGGCAGGCATCAACCTCTTCGACTGCGCGAACGTCTACGAGAACGGGCTCTCGGAGGAGATCCTGGGGGATCTCGTGACTGACTGCCGGGACGAGGTGCTCGTCACCAGCAAGGCCTTCTTCCCGACGGGGGAGGACCCGAACGCCCAGGGCGCCTCGCGGCGGCACCTGCGGCGGGCGGTGGAAGGGAGCCTCCTGCGGCTTAACACCGACCGGATCGACCTGTACTTCATCCACCGCTTCGATGGGAAGACGGGTCTCGAGGAGACCCTGCGCGCTCTCGACGACCTCGTCCGCGAGGGGAAGATCCTGTACACGGCGGCCAGCAATTTCGCCGCCTGGCAGGTGGAGAAGGCGCTCGGGATCTCCGCCCTCCGGGGCTTCGTCCGGTTCAAGGCCCTCCAGCCCATGTACAACCTCGTCAAGCGGCAGGCCGAGGTGGAGATCCTGCCGATGGCCGAGGCCGAGAACCTGGCCGTCTTTCCCTACAGCCCGCTCGGCGGGGGGCTCCTGACCGGCAAGTACGCCGGTAACGAGCGGCCGGCGGGCGGTCGCCTGGTCGAGAGCGAGATGTACCAGATCCGCTACCGGAACACCTACGACACCGCAGAGCGGTTCGCGGCGTTCGCCCGCGAGCGCGGCTGGCAGCCGGCGGCGCTGGCCGTGGCGTGGGTGGGTGGCCATCCGGCGGTGACGGCGCCCCTGATCGGGGCGCGCAACCTCGAGCAGCTCGAGGGATCGTTGGCCGCGCTCGAGATCGACATGACCCCGGAGCTCCGTGCCGAGATCTCCGCGCTCTCGCCCGAGCCCCCGCCCGCCACCGACCGCAACGACGAGTTGAGCGAGAGCGGCTGGCTCGCGCGCTGAGCCCAAGGTCACTGTCCGGACACGTCGGAAGACATGGGGAGTGAGGTTGCGCCCCCGAACGCCGGTCCTCAGGCTCCCCCCGCGGCGGGGCCGGCAGCCGTGCGGCGGAGCGGCACCGGGCCACGGTAGGTCAGACGGCGCCAGATCCACTCGGCGGGGCCGTAAGCGAAGCGAGCCATCCAGATCCGGCTGAGGGCGACCTGGACGGCGAAGACGGCCACGGCGATCCCCCAGACCGCGACCGGCCGCACGCGCCCGAAAAGCCCTGCCCCGAGCCCGTAGAAGATCCCGACGCCGCCCACGCTCTGGAGCAGGTAGTTGGTGAGGGCCATCCGTCCCGTGGGAGCGAGGAGCGTCCAGCGGGAGCGCCTGGCCATCCTCCCCATAGCCAGCCCCAGGGCCGCCGCGTAGGCGAGGGCGAGCGCGGGGACGCCGATCGAGGAGAGGGTCGTCTGGAGAAGGCCGGGCCCGGAGGCGGGCAGGGCCATCTGGTCTTCCCCCAGGAAGGCCACGGCGAGGTTGGCGGGCAGGCCGATCGCCACGCCCCACACGACCGCCCGGACCAGGAGCGCACGGTTTGCCTCCGGATCCCGGAAGACTCCCCGGCGGTCCAGCCAGACGCCGATCAGGAACATGCCGAAAACGCGCGGGATCCGGATCGAGAGCAGGTAGCGGATCCACGTGCCGGCGTAAAGGAGAGCGTTCGCCGCCACGACCTCGGGGTAGGAGCCTTCCCGGAAGGCGGCGAGGGCTCGGGCGAGCAGGGAGGGACCGCCCCGCTCCGCCGCCATGGCCATGGGGTCCGGCATCCCGACCGCCAGAAACCCCGAATAGACGACGATCGGGCTCAGCAGGAGCCCCACGCCCCAGCCCAGCACCGATCGGTCCGAGGAATCGCGGAAGAGGAGCAGCGCGAACCCCAGGACGGCGTAGAGGATCAGGATGTCGCCGGGCCAGATCAGGATCGCGTGCACGAATCCGATCCCGAGGAGCACGGTCAGGCGCCGGTGAAAGAAGGGGGCGAACGCCGAGCCCCGTTCGGCGGCCCGTCCCATGAGGATGGAGAAGCCGATCCCGAAGAGGAGCGAAAACAGGCTGTAGAACTTCTGCTCGAGAAAAACGTGGACGAGGAACTGGACGGTACGGTCGGCGGCGGTCAATCCGAGGCTGGAGAGGTCTTCCGGGGACATGAAGATGAGGCCCGAGATGGCCTGGTAGTTGACGACGACGATCCCGCCCAGGGCAAAGCCGCGGAGGACGTCCAGGAGGTCGATCCGCTGGCTGGGGGCGATGGGACGAAGGGGGGTGGGCTCGCTTCTCATCCGAGGTCTGGGTGCCGAAGCCCGGGATGGATTGTTGGATGACTGACAGTCCGGACCGTCGCGGAATGGGAGGATGAATATGTGGACCTTCCAGGCATTCGGACAGGAGGCGTATGCAAGGCAGAGCGGGTACGACGGCGGTCGAAGGCAGCGGAACCTTCACGATCGGGGACCTGGAGGTACACAGGCTGGGATTCGGCGCGATGCGGATCACCGGCCACGGCATCTGGGGCGAGCCGAAGGACCCCGAAGAGGCCCGGAGCCTCCTGCGCCGGGTTGTCGAGCTGGGCGTCGACTTCATCGATACCGCCGACTCCTACGGCCCCGCGATCTCGGAGCGGCTGATCAGGGAAGCCCTGCACCCCTATCCTGAAGGGTTCGTTATCGCGACCAAGGGTGGCTCCATCCGCTTCGGGCCTAACGGGTGGGGGGCCGACGGCCGCCCCGAGCACCTCCGCGAGGCGTGCGAAGGAAGCCTGCGGCGGCTCCATCTCGACCGGATCGATCTCTATCAGCTCCACACCGTGGATCCCCACGTCCCTCTGGAGGAGTCGGTGGGGGCGCTCAAGGACCTCCAGGACGAGGGCAAGATCCGGCAGCTGGGCCTCTCGAACGTCGACGTCGAGGAGCTCGATCGGGCGCTCGAGATCGCCGACGTGGTCTCGGTCCAGAACCGCTACAGCCTGGACGACCGAGGCTCGGAAGACGTCCTGGGGAGATGCGCGGAGCTCGGGATCGGGTTCATTCCGTGGTTCCCGCTCGCCGCCGGCAGGCTGACAAAAGGCCGCGGGCCCATCGCCGAGGTCGCGCGGGCCTACGACGCGACCCCCGCCCAGATCGCGCTGGCGTGGCTCCTCGCCCGCTCGCCGGTCTTGCTGCCCATCCCGGGGACGTCCAGCGTGGACCACCTGGAGGAGAACGTGGCGGCGGCGTCGATCCACCTCACCGACGAGGACCTCGAGCATCTTTCACGCTGAACGAGCTTGTCCTCGACCCCCTTCGTGGTGTACCCTCTGCGCCACGAGGGGCCTCCCGGACGGGTCTTCCGGTCGCGATCCAACCGTGACCGGCGGGAGAGAGCCCCTGCAAACCCCAAACTACCCAGGAGAAAAACCTCGATGAGGGTTCAGAGGCTCGGTGTGCTGTCGACCATTTGCAGGTCACTGTGGATTTTGGCTGGCGTGATGACCATTCTGAGCGCTCCGCGCGCGGTCCAGGGTCAGGAAGCGGAGCCCGAGACCCGGACGCTCACGATCACGGCGTTCACGATCCCGCTTGGCCAGGGCGAAAACTTCAACGAGTACGTCGACACGTACATCATTCCCCCGGCGAAGGCCGATCCCAACGTGCTCAGCTTCCGTTTTGCCCGCCATCATTACGGCGGTGGCAAAGCCAACGCATGGTTCATCTCGGAGTATGAGTCGCTCGAAGGCCTGTACCTGTCGGAGGAGTTCCAGAGCGATTGGTACGACGAAAACTTCCCTGAGGGCACACCCGAGCGGGAGGCGGCCGACAAGGCGACCGAGGAGGACTTCCTGCCTTTCTTCTCTGAGCACTCCGACGAGGTCACGACCGTGAACATGAATCGGGCCAAGTAATCAGGCAGAACAGCGGACCCAGGAGGTACCCGTGTTGAAGCTGGTCACAGCCGTTCTTGTTTTCTCCCTGTTGCCCCTTACGGGGGTCGCGGTCGCCCAGCAGCCGGCCGAGCAGGAGGAGGACCCGCCCGTCGTCCGGCTGTCCTTCTTCATGTGTGACCTCGGCGGCGGAAACGGCGAGCGTATCGAGCAGGAGTTGGAAAGCCGCGACATCCCGATCTGGGAGGCGCTGGTCCAGGAAGGGATGGTGCAGGATTACGGCTACCTGTTCCACTGGTGGGCCGACGAGTGGAACATCGTCATCTACACGATCGCCCCGACCATCCAGGCGATCGTGGATGCGTCGCAGGAAGCGCAGGATCGGGCCGAGGAGCAGTACGGCGACGCCCCTACCGCGTTCGACGAGGCGTGTCCCCATCACCGGGACGGGCTCTACACGTTGGGTCCCAACACCGGGATGAACGAGGGAGCCGCCGCAGCAGGAAACTGACCTGAATCCGAGCCGCGCCCTGGTCTTCTGGGCCGCCGTCCTGCTCGCAGCGTGCGCGGACGGATCGGGCGTGGACGCCGAGGGCGGTGCCGCCACCGCCCTCGTAGGCGCGACGATCCTGGACGGAACCGGTGGTCCGGCGATCGACGACGGCGTGCTCCTCTTCTCCTCGGACACGATCGAGTGCGTTGGGAGTCACGCCAGCTGCCCGGTGCCCGACGGGGCGGAGATCCATGACGTGACCGGGAAGTACCTGACGCCGGGGCTGATCGACGCGCACGTCCATTTCAGCCAGACGGGCTGGCTCGACGGACGCCCCGACGGGCTCGATCTCCGCGAGCGCTACCCCTACGAGGAGCTCGTCGCGGACCTGCGATCGAATCCCGGTCGGTTCTACGCGAGCTACCTGTGCGCCGGCGTCACCGGGGTGTTCGATGTCGGAGGCTTCCGCTGGACGATCGACATGGCGCGGACCACGGCGGACGACCCCGCCGCCCCCCACATCCGCGCCGCCGGCCCCCTGATCTCGCACGCGGGGCTGGAGATCCTGAGCACCGAGAGCGATGGCGGTCAGTTCATCATGCTGACGAGCGCGGAAGCCGGCCGTGCGGGGGTACGGGAGCTGGCCGGGCTGGGGGCCGACGCGGTCAAGGTCTGGTATCTGATGCCACCGGACTCGATATGGGACGAGATCGAGGATCGGTTCCGGGCCGTGGCCGACGAGGCCCGTTCGGTCGGCCTGCCGCTGATCGTCCACGCCACGGAGCTGAGGGCCGCCAGGGTCGCGGTGGATGCCGGCGCGTTCATGCTCGTCCACTCGGTCGATGACGAACCGGTGGACGAGGAGTTTCTGGCGCTCATGAAGGAGCGTGGAACGATCTACGCGCCGACCCTGCTCGTGGGCCGGAACTGGGGCCGCGCCGTCGTGGCCGCCGTAACTGGAGACACGGTCCCCGAGTGGGACGATCCCCTGGGTTGCGTGGACCCGTGGACGGAGGAGAAGCTGCGGGCGGCACCCGAGCTCCAGGAGCTTGTCTCTGACGAGGGCATCACGCCGGAGATGATCGCGGCCGGGCGTGAGCGGTCCGCGCGGGGCCTGGAGGTCATGACCGCCAACCTGCGGCGCGTGCACGCCGCGGGGATCCCCATCGTGCTGGCGACCGACGCCGGCAATCCCCTCACCCTTCACGGCGTCTCCGTGCACGAGGAGCTCGACGCGATGGAGGCGGCCGGGATTCCGCCGCAGGATCTCCTGGTGATGGCCACCCGTAACGGCGCGCAAGCGCTGCGCCGCCCCGATCTGGGCACTCTCGAGGCGGGCCGGGTTGCCGACATCCTCATCCTCTCGGAAGACCCACGCCAGAGCGCGACCGCCTTCCGGGCGCTTGACGCCGTCATCCACAGGGGCGTGTGGACGGACCCAGACTAGAGGCGGCTTCCCTCATCGAGCGTCTGGGGCTCGTGCCGCTTCCCGACGAGGGGGGACACTATCGGGAGACGTGGCGGGCGAAGGAGACCGCTCCCGCCGGAACGCTTCCGGTCCGCTACCGCGGCGATCGGTCGTTCGGCACCGCCATCCTCTACCTGCTCACGTCGGACCCCGATTCATTCTCGGCGCTCCATCACCTGCCGACCGACGAGGTCTATCACTTCTATCTGGGCGACCCTGTCGAGATGCTGCTGCTGTATCCGGACGGCCGCAGCGAGACCGTGGCCCTCGGTCATGACGTGCTGGGAGCAGAGAAGGTGCAGTTCGTCGTCCCGCGCGGCGTCTGGCAGGGCTCTCGCGTCGCGCCGGGAGGGAGCTGGTCTCTTCTCGGAACGACGATGGCCCCGGGCTTCGAGTTCGCCGACTACGAGGCGGGCGACCGGGACGAGCTCGTCGCGGGCTACCCGGAGGCCGCCGGGCGGATCCGTGCGCTGACCCGCGAACCATCGCCGGGGAGCGGCTCACCGTGAGCGCCTCGATGCCCCCGCCGGTAGCCGATCTCCTGGATCTCCAAGGCAGGGTGGCGATCGTCACGGGCAGCGGTAGCGGACACGGCCGAGGCATCGCGCGGCGCTTCGCCGAAGCCGGGGCTTCGGTTGTCGTCCACTTTCGGACGAACGAGAGCGGTGCTCGCGGACTGGTCGAGGTAATCGAGTCCGCCGGAGGAGGCGCGCGGGCCCTCCAGGCCGACCTGACGCGGGGCGAGGAAGTCGAGCGCCTGTTCGCTGCCGCCGTTCAGTGGCTCGGCCGTCTGGACATCGTCGTCAATAACGCGGGCATCTATCCCGTCGCGTCGCTGATCGAGATGAGCGAGGGCGAGTGGGAGTCCGTCGTAGACACGAACCTCAAGAGCGTCCACCTCTGCACCCAGGCCGCGGCCCGCCGGATGGAGGACGGCGCCGCGATCGTGAACATAGCCTCGGTGGAAGCCCTTCAGCCGATGCCGATGCACGCACACTACGACGCAGCCAAGGCGGGGGTGCTCATGTACACGCGCGCCGCGGCGCTCGAGCTCGGTCCGCGCGGGATCCGCGTGAACGCCGTGTCACCTGGGCTGATGGGCCGGGAGGGGATCGAGGAGGAATGGCCCGAAGGCGTCGAACGCTGGCTCCAGGCAGCGCCCCTCGGGCGCATGGGCACGCCCGAGGACGTGGCCGACGCCTGTCTCTTTCTCGCATCCGACGCCGCTCGCTGGATCACGGGCGCAAACCTGGTCGTGGACGGCGGGGGCGTAATAGCCCGCCGTGCGTTCTGACGGCGCCTACACCTTCTTCGTCTTCCAGCTCCCCCGCCGGAACAACAGCGCGCTGACGACGGCCAGCGACGACTCGGCCAGCGCGATTGCCACGAAGACGCCCATCGGTCCGTGCCCGAGCCCGTGGGCGAGAACCCACGCCAGCGGGAGCTCGAAGAGCCAGAAGCAGCACAGGTTGATCCAGGTCGGGGTCCACGGGTCGCCGGCCCCGTTGAACGACTGGACATAGACCATGCCCAGGGCGTAGAAGGGGAAACCGACCACGACGATGCGGAGACACAGGACCCCCCACCGGGCGACGCCGGGGTCCGACGTGAAGAACCCCACCAGCTCGGGCGTGAACACGAAGAACACCAGCCCCGTCAGGCCCAGGATCGCCATGTCCGCGACCCCCGCCATCCGGACCGATAGCTCGGCGCGCTCGGGCTTCCCGGCTCCGAGAGATTGGCCGACCATCGTCGCCGCGGCGTTCGAGAGCCCCCACGCCGGCATCAGCGCGAAGATCACGATCCGAAGCGCGACGGTGTAGCCCGCGACGGGGAGGGTCCCGAAGCCGGCCAGGATGCGGGTCAGGACGATCCAGCTCGACGTGGCCACGAAGATCTGGAAGACGCCGGTCCCCGAGAGCCGCACGAGCTGCGCAAGCAGCGCCGGTCTGAATTCCAGGTGCCGACGACGCACCTGGAGGCGTCCGCTCGCCCGGGCCAGCATCGCGAGCTGGACGAGCACCGCCACGCCACGCCCGACGTTCGTCGCCACGGCGGCTCCGTCCAGACCGAGCTCGGGAAACGGCCCCCAGCCGAAGATGAGGGTCGGATCGAGGACGATGTTGATGCCGTTGGCGAGCCACAGCACCCGCATCGCGACGACCGCGTCTCCCGCTCCCCGGAACGCCGCGTTGAGTAGAAAGAGAAGCAGCACGGTGGCGTTCCCGACCAGCATGATCCGCGTGTAGCCGGACCCCGTGCGGACCACCTCCGGCGAGGCGCCCATGAGCCCGAGGATCTCCTCGGCCCACAGACCTCCTGCGATCGCCAGGCAGGCCGCGACACCGATCCCCAGGAGGATCGCGTGGACGGCGGTCCGAGCGGCGCCGTCCGGGTCCTTCTCCCCGATTCGCCGGGCGACCATGGCGGTGACTCCGAACCCGAGACCGAGCCCGACCGTGTAGACGAGCGTGAGGACGGACTCGGTGAACCCGACCGTCGCGACCGCGGCGGCTCCCAGCCGGGAGACCCAGAACACGTCCACGAGTGCGAACACGGACTCCATGACGGTCTCGAGCACCATCGGCACGGCGAGCAGAAGAAGCGCCCGTCCGATCGGGCCTTCGGTGTAGTCCTGCTCCGTTCCCCGCACCGCGGCGCGGAGGTCCGCGAGCAACCCCTGGGGTGAGGGTGGACCGACCGGTGCCTCGCACGGGACGGCGACCGGAAGTTCCACGGCTTCGTAGGCATCCGACATGATGACCTCGCGCTGGCCGGGCCAGCGTCATCGATGGTTGAGACGGGCGTTCGAGAGACGCCGAACGGAGCCGTGGAACGGCTTCAGGCGTCGGAGCTCCCCTTCAGGAGGGGAGGGTCAGGCTTTCAGACGGATCGAGAATCGAACCGTGAGCGCCCGTGCGCTTCAGGCGAAGAATCGCCGCGGGGTGGAGCTGACAGGCGCTCTCACGATCGTCCTCTCCGGGATGAGGAGGGTGCACAGGAAAACGGGCTCCCAAGGATGCCGTCGGGGGCGCCGCCCGTCAAGGGGGTCGTTCGGGAGGCGGCCCGACGGTTCCGTCGAGCCGGTCAGCGGGCCTGTCACTCGATCTCGAAGGGGTCGCTGGCCCTTTCCGAGGGAGGGATCGCCGGATCGCCCTGCTCGAACGAGATCCCCTCGAACACGATGCGATGTGTGCCCGGCTCGAGGCCGGCAGGGATCTCGATCGTCTGAACCACCGTCTCCCCGGCCGCCAGGACGTAAAGCTCCAACGTGCACGCGTCGGGCCGCGTCTGCGGGATCGGGGTCCAGGAAGTCCCGTCGCCCCGCTCGACTACCTTCGGGCACAGGTTGAACCCGATCGTCCGATCGGAGAGGTTCTCGAGCTGAACCTCGGCCGATGTCCCGGCCGTGAGGGTCGGCTCGACGACGGCGATGCGCAGGACTTCGCGATCCTCCTCTCCGCCGGGCGCCGATCGGCAGCCGGCCAGCAGAAGCGGTATCACGAGTACGGGAAGGGAGCGGATCATGTCGGACACCTCCGGGGATGCGGACGAGCGGTCACATATCCTCGAACCCCGGTGCGGAGGCCGCGGTTCCATCGGGCCTACGGCGCTCGTGGTGGGGTTGGCGACCCTCCACGCGGTCGCGCTGGCAACCCTCCTCGCCGTGGCGCCGATGAACGGCCAGGAGCGCCCGGGCGAGCGCTCCGCCGTCCGGCCCCAGACGCGGGCGGAGCGGAGCGGCTATCGCGAGACCTCGCGATACGACGACGTCACGGCATTTCTGGACTCCCTCGCGGCCGGCTCGCCGGCGCTCCAGGTCCTCTCGTTCGGCTATACGCAGGAAGGGCGCTCGCTCCCGCACGCGGTATGGGATGCAGGCCTGGAGCCCGGACCGCTGGCCGATGCCGCCACACCCGCGCGCGGGGACAACGACCGCGTTCGGGTGCTCGTCCTCGCCAACATCCATGCCGGAGAGGTCGAAGGGAAGGAGGCGTCGCTGATCCTCCTGCGCGAGCTGGTCGCTGGCGCCCACGTCGAGTGGAGCGATTCGCTCCGCCTCTTCTTCGCCCCGATCTACAACGCCGACGGCAACGAGCGGATCGCGCTCGACAACCGGCCGCTCCAGAACGGGCCGATCGGGGGCATGGGGCAGAGGCCCAACGTCCAGGGTTATGACCTGAATCGCGATTTCATGAAGCTGGATACGCCGGAGGCGCGATCGCTGGTCGGGCTCCTCCGTGATCTCGACCCGCACGTCGTGATCGACCTCCACACGACGAACGGGACCCTCCACGCCTACCACCTGACCTACTCGCCGCCGCTGCACCCGGACACCGATCCAGAGATCGACGACCACCTGCGGAACGCCTGGCTGCCCGAAGTCACGAGAGGGATGGCGGAGGGCGATCCGGCCTGGCTTTCCTACTACTACGGCAATCTCCCCGATGCCGGCGTGGACGGCGCCGACGACGCGACGGTGCCGCGCGCGTGGTACACGTTCGATCATCGCCCCCGGTTCGGCACGAACTACGTGGGCCTGCGGAACCGCTTCGGGGTCCTGTCGGAGGCGTTCGCGTACCTGCCCTTCCGGGATCGCGTCGAGGTGACGAAGCGATTCGTCGTCGAGAACCTGGACTACCTCTGGCGGAATGCCGGAGAGATCCGCCGGATCGCGGCGGCGGCCGACGGCCGCTCCCTGGTCGGGACGGAGCTCGGGCTTCGGGCCGAGCACGCCCTCACCCGGGAGGACGTCGAGATCCTGCTGGGGGAGGTCGAGGAGGAGCGGCACCCGTATACCGGCGAGACCGTGCTCCGCCGCCATGACGTCGTGCGGTCCGAGCGGATGCCCGAGTATGGCGCCTTCCGCGCCACCGAGACCGAGCGTGTCCCGGCGGCCTACCTGATCCCGGCCGACCTCGAAGAGGTCCTCGATCGGCTGGCGGTCCACGGGATCCCAACCGAGCCCCTGGCAGTCGACCGCGAGCTGGAGGTCGAGGTGTTTCGGATCGCCGCCTCGCGCCAGGCCGAGGAGGAGTTCCAGGGGCACCGGGAGCGGACGCTCGAGGGCGCGTGGTCGGCGAGCCGCCGCCGGGTGCCGGCCGACACCGTCGTCGTTCCCATGGAGCAGCCGCTCGCGCGCCTCGCCTTCCTCCTGCTCGAGCCGCGTTCCGACGACGGCCTCGTGAACTGGAACGTGCTCGATCCGGCGCTCGAAGGCGCGGCGGAGTATCCCATCCTGCGGACGACCGCGGATCCGCGCAGACTCGGGAGCCGTGGTTGGTCTCCCGGCGCCGTCCGGCCGCCGACCGACGACCCTCGTGGCCGCGCGAGCGAGGCAGGTTATTCTGATAGGGACCGTGATCGCAGGTGCGAACGCGCGCATGAGGTGGAGAACCGATGACCGAGAGCGCCTCGCCTTCGACCCGGGAGCCGACGCCGATCGTCGTCCTCGGACTCGACGCCTTCGATGTGGATTTGCTGGAGCGATGGGTGGCAGAGGGACGGCTCCCTTTCCTGGCCGGACTCATCGAGCGCGGCGCCTTCGCCCGGCTGGAATCGACCAGGGACTTGTTCAGCGACGCGCCATGGCCGACCCTCAACGCGGGCGTGACCCCCGCCAAGCACGCCTTCTTCAATCATCTCCAGCTTCAGCGCGGGACGCTCGACATCG
The DNA here is from genome assembly GCA_035687745.1 of Gemmatimonadota bacterium. Lineage (GTDB taxonomy): Bacteria > Gemmatimonadota > Gemmatimonadetes > JACCXV01 > JAHWKZ01 > DASRVA01. Next base: position 20,300 of record DASRVA010000090.1, on the reverse strand, counting down.
CGCGCACGGACGCCCATCACTGCAGGGTTCTCCCCTTCTGGCAGTACCTGCGGGGCACGGGGCTGCGCTCCGCGCTCATGGACGTCCCCAAGACGTTTCCGATCGAGGGCCTGGACGGGGTGCAGATCTGTGGCTGGGGTGAGCATTATCCGCTGCTGCGGAGCCCGTTATCGATCCCGCCCGACCGGGTCGGGCGATGTCGCGCCCTCTACGGGGAGCACCCGCACCCGCCTGAGATCGTCCATCCGCCGTCCCGGCACTGGGAGCTGAGCACGCGGAACGCGCTGCTCGAGGCGGTCGAACGGAAGCGGCGGGCGATCGAAGACCTCTTGGACGAGGAGACGTGGGACTTCTTCTTCTCGGTTTTCTCGGAGGTTCACTACGCGGATCACCAGTTTTTTCACCATGCGGATTCGAAACACTGGGCGCACGAGCCCGACCCTCCCCCCGAATTGATGAACGCCCTCGCCGACGTGGCCACGCGTGTGGACGCCGCGATCGGCCGGCTGTTCGAGAGGATCCCCCGAGGAGCGAACTGGTTCGTGATCTCGGTCCACGGGATCGAGCCCAACTTCACCGCCAACCACATGATGGAGGAGGTCCTGATACGGCTCGGCTACACGGTTCCGGCCGAGCACGCCCGCGCGACCAACCGGGTGGGTCGGATCCTCGAATGGACGGCGTGGCTTCGGGAGAGGATCCCCCGATCGGTGCGCGACAGGATCAACAGCCGGCTCCCTGAACGCTTCCACGATGAAGCCGATTCGAGCGCCTTCGAAGGAACGAAGGATTGGTCGAAAACACGCGCCTTCCTCCTGCCCAGCGACCATTTCCAGGCCCTGCTGAGCCTCAACCTCGAAGGGCGTGAGCCGATGGGCATCGTACAGCCCGGAATCGAGGCCGAGGCGCTGATGGAGCAGCTCCGTGAAGACCTGCTCGAGTTGAGAAACTCACAGACGGGGCGGCAGGCCGTGGCCGGCATCGTGAAGACGGCCGACGTCTATCAGGGGCCGAATCTGCCCGACCTTCCCGACCTGATCGTCCAGTGGGTCAAGGACGCTCCCATCGAGGGTCTCGAGCATCCCGGGTTCGGAACGATCTCGGCCGAGGGGTATCCGGTGAGAAAGTCGCAACACGCTCGGGACGGGTTCCTGATCGCGGGAGGGCCCGGAATCGCCGAAGGCACCCGGCTCGAGGGGGTGCGAACGATCGACTTCGCTCCCACTGCCCTGCATTTGCTGGGACAGCCCGTCCCCGAGGAGCTCGATGGCCGCATCCTCGACGGGATGCTCCGGCATGAAGGACAATCGGTGAGCCCTGAGGCCGGCTCGCTCCGCGCGTGAGAGCGCTCGTCGTCGGAGCGAGCGGGTTCATCGGAAGTCATCTGACCGACCGACTCGTGAAGGACGGCGCCGATGTCCGCGCGCTCGTGCGTTCCGGCAGCGACACGACACATCTCGAAAGGCTGGGTGTCCGGAAGTTCACGGGAGACCTCGAGGATCGAGAGTCGATCGGGCCCGCGGTGAGCGGCTGCGACGTCGTCTTCCACCTGGCAGCCGCCCGGGGCGCCGGGGGTGTGGGCCACTCGGGACGTCGTGCCAGCGATGTCGAGGGCACGGAGCATCTAGCGCTGGCGGCGGCGCGCGAGGGAGCGCGCTTGGTCTATGCCAGCAGCCGCGGCGTGCACGGAGCGGTTCGTGGAACCATCGACGAAGAGACGCCTCTGGCTCCCAACACGTTCTATCGGCGGAGCAAAGTCGAGGCGGAGCGTCGGCTGGCGGCCCTCGCGGCATCCGGGTCGCTGCGCCTGATCGTCCTGCGTGTGCCGAGCGTGATCGGATCTCGCGCCCGAAGCTGGCTGGGGCTGTACCGGGCGATCGGGAGGGGAGGGTTTCGAATGATGGGGTCCGGACGGAACCGCATCCATCCGTGCCCCGTCGAGGACGTGGCCCAGGCCTTCGCTCTCGCGGCGCGAGCTCCCGGGAGCGAGGGCGAAACCTTCGTCATCGGCGGACTGGAGGTCGTCCGACTGCGGGACTTCCTCGAATCGATCGGTTCGGCCCTCGGCGTGACCCTCTCACGCGTGCGGCTGCCGGCCACGCCGTATCGCGCAGCCCAGGCGGTTCGGCAGACCGTCGATCGCGTCCTCGGCAGGCCGGTCGGGCCATCATCGTACGAGTTGTTCTTCACGAGCTACGAGATCGATTTCAGCAAGGCTCGTCGAGAGCTGGGCTATGATCCGACCGGATCCCTCGACGAGGCCATCCGTCAGGCCGCGGATTGGTATCGAAGCGAGGGCCTGTTGTGAATCGCCTCACGGTGATCGTCGTCGTCCGTGAGCGATTCAGCGCGGCCAGGCGCTCGCTCGACAGCCTGCTCGAGTCGGCGGCCGAGCCGTTCGACCTGATCTACGTGGATTCGGGATCCCCCCGACGGTTCCGCGACCGCCTGCGACGCGACGCGGCGGCGGGCCGCCTCGAGCTGATCGACGCTGCGCCCGGCCTGGCCTCCAACCAGGCCAGAAACCTCGGGCTGAGGCGGGCGCAGACGCCGTACGTCGTGTTCCTGGACAACGACGTCGTGGTTGGACCCGGCGCGCTCGAGGCGCTCGTGCGGTGCGCGGACGAGACGAAGGCGTGGCTGGTCGGACCGCTGTATCTCCAGGGGCCTCCGGCAGAGGGACGGATCCATATGGCGGGCGGCGAATCCAGGATCGTGGGTGAAGACGGGAAACGCCGCCTGCACGAGAGCGATCGGCTGGGAGGCCGTCGGCTGTCGGAGCTCGACGCGCCTCTCGAGCGCTCGCCGACGGAGCTCCTCGAGTTCCATTGCCTGCTCGCAAGGCGGGAGGTCTTCGACACGATCGGCCTCCTGGACGAGGAGCTGCTGAGCATCCGTGATCAGGACGACCTCTGTCTCGGGGTTCGGGCCGCGGGCGGGGGCATCTACCTCGAGCCATCGGCATGGGTCAGCTACCTTCCGCCGCCCCCCATCCTGCCATCGGATCGCAGGCACTACCAGCTACGGTGGAGTCGACCGTGGATCGAACGCTCCCTCCGGCATTTCCACCAGAAATGGGACCTCGACATCGCGCTGGAGGATCCGCGTTACGCCTGGTTGTGGAGCCGGGCGGATCTCTGGAAGCGACAGCTCCGGCAGCCCGGCGGCCTGGTCCGCCGGCTGAGGGCGGGCTTCGGCGATACAACGCCGCCTGGGACCGCTCGGGCCGGCAGGTAGACGGTTGCGGGTCTTGCTGGTGAACGACTACGCCTCGGCGACGGGGGGCGCCGAGATCCTCATCCAGAACCTCCGCAGCCTGCTGCGAGCGAGGGGTCATGATGCGCGGCTGCTGGCGAGCCGTGCGCGCCCTGAGGGAGCCCCATGGAACGCCGATTACGCGTGTGCCGGAACCCTCACGGCCATGCGAACTCCGCTCCAGGCCTTGAATCCTTCCGCCCGACGAGCGATGCGGCACGCGATCCGCGAGTTCCGGCCGGACGTGGTCCACGTCGCCCTCTTCCTGACCCAGCTTTCTCCGTCGATCCTCGAGCCCCTCCGAGACGTGCCGGCGCTGCACCATGTCCAGTGGTTTCGAGCCATCTGCCCGCTCGGGACCAAGCGGTTGCCGGACGGAAGGCCGTGCGAGGTTCCATGGGGGATCGCGTGCCTGAGGAATCGCTGCCTCGGAGTTCACGACTGGCTGCCGCTCATGCTCCAGCGATCGCTTCTAGAGCGCGGCCGGGACGTCTTCGATGCGTTCGTCGCTCCATCGAACCGGCTGAAGGTGCTCGTGGAACGTGCCGGCATCTCCCCGGTCGAAGTGGTTCCGAATGCGGTGCCGAGACCTGCCTGGGTGGCCGCGGAGAACGAGATCGAGCCTCATGCAATCGGTTTCGCGGGACGATTTGTGGCCGAGAAGGGCGTGCGGGTGCTGTTGGACGCGTTCCAGATCGTCGTCAGGCGCCAGCCGCGAGCGCGCCTGGTTCTTGTTGGAGACGGTCCGGAAAGACCCACCATCGAACGCCGGATCAAGGCGTCAAAGCTGGCTGAGCGTGTGGAGATCACGGGCTGGCTCCCGCGAGAGGAGGTCGACCGCCGGCTCGCGACCGTCGCCGTCCAGGTCGTGCCGTCCCTGTGGGAAGAGCCCTTCGGGCTCGTGGCCGCCGAGGCGATGATGCGGGGAACCCCTGTGGTGGCCAGCGATATCGGTGGACTTGGCGAGGTGGTCGAGCAGGACCGCACCGGAATGCTCGTGCCACCCGGTGATCCGGAGGCTCTCGCCGAGGCGCTGCTGGCGCTCCTGGAAAACAGGGAGTTGAGGCGCCGGCTGGCCCGGGCCGGAGAGGTAAAGGCCCGGGAGCGGTATGCGCTGGGTCCGTTCGTGGAGCGGATGATCGGGATCTACCGCCGGCTTGCCGGGGCGTGAGCCTCGAGGTGCCCCCGGTGTCGCGAAAGAAGGGATTTCTCCCCAACCTGGTCGTGATCGGTGGTATGAAGTGCGGCACGTCGAGCCTCCATTCCTATCTTCGCCGGCATCCCCAGATATCCATGTCCGCGGAGAAAGAGCTCGATTTCTTCATCGAGGACAGGCAGTGGCGGCGAGGCGCGGAGTGGTACGCGTCGCAGTTTCGCGACACCAGGGTCCGCGGCGAGGCTTCTCCCAACTACACGGCGCGCGACCGTTTCCCAGGCGTGCCGGAGCGGATGCATTCGGTGATCCCCGACGCCAGGCTCATCTACCTGGTCCGGGATCCCATCGAGCGCGTGATCTCGCACTGGGTCCACCTCTACAGCGAAGATGGCGAGATCCCGCCGATCGACGAAGCGATCCGCAACATCATCTATGTGGGGCGTAGCCAGTACTGGCGACAGCTATGTGCCTTTCTTGAGTATTACCCCGCGGATCGGATCCTCGTCGTGGACAGCGACGATCTGCGTCATCGGCGAAGCGAAGCCATGCAACGGATCTTCCGGTTCATCGGCGTGGATCCCGAGTTCAGCTCTCCACTGTATCGATTGGAGCGACATCGATCGTCCTTCCTTCGCAAGAAGACCCCGCTGGGGGAGCGCCTGGCCTCGACGGGGCTCGAGGGTCGACTCGATCGTCTTCCTCGACCCTGGGGCTGGGGTGCGAAGCGTCTCATGTTCCTGCCGTTCTCACGCGCGATTCCAAGGCCCCGTCTGAGCGACCCGGCGCGCGAATGGCTCGCGGACCAGTTCCGTGACGACGTCGCGCAGCTCCGGGCCTTCACGGGCCTGTCGTTGAAGGGGTGGTCGGTGTGACGCCAACCACCCGCTCGCGGCACTTCTTTATCGGGCGACTCGCCCGATCCCGTGCGTCCGGACCCTTGTTCCCAGCGAGCGTGGTCAGGATCGCCGTGCTCGGAGCCGGGCGGATCGCCGAACACGTTCACCTTCCCAACCTGAGACAGCTTCCAGGAGTCGTCATCGAGGGCGTGGTAGACCCGGACGCGAAGCGCCGGAGGTTGGTGCAGGCCCGGTGGGCGGACACGCCGGTGTTCGAGTCGCTCGAGGATCTCCTCGGTTCGGGGATGCCCGATGCGCTGGTCGTGTGCACGCCTCCGGAGCACCACGTTGAGGCCGCGCTTCGAGCGCTCTCCTGCGGAACCCATCTCTACCTCGAGAAGCCGATCGCGACCCGGACGACCGAGGCCCGGGCCATGGCCGAGGCCTGGAGTGCTTCGACGCGGATCGCGGCAATGGGGTTCAACTACCGTTTCCACCCGGGGATCGGCGAGCTCGCGCGACGGTTCGAGGCGGGAGAGGTCGGCGCCAGGATCGCGATTCGGACCCTGTTTTCATCTCCGGAAGACGATCGCCGGGAGTGGCGATCGTCGCCATCGCGCGGGGGCGGGGCGCTGGTCGAGCTGGGCTCCCATCATCTCGACCTGATCCGCCATGTCACCGGGGAGGAAGTGAGGGAAGTGACCACGACCCTCTCATCGCGTCTCGCCGAAGGGGACACCGCATTCGTTACGCTCGCCTTGACCGATGAATCGATCGCCGATTGCCTGTTCGTCCTCGGCGGCCCCGAGGTCGACCGATTCGAGATCATCGGAGAACGAGGGATCCTGTCATTGGATCGTCTCGCCGGCCGTGTGCAGTACGTGGAGCGGCATTTCAGACACGACCGGCGGAGCGCCATCGAACGGGGAGCCCGACTGGCATGGGACGCCGCACGCGAAGCCAGCCGCCCAGCGGGCGAACCCTCGTATCGACTCGCCCTCGGGGCTTTCGTGCGAGCGGTTCGAGGTTCACCCGAGCAGCTGCCCTCCCTCGCGGATGGACTCCGTGCGCTCGAATTGGCGGAGGCCGCCGTCGAATCGGCGCGAACGCGGAAGTCGCTCCTCGTCGGGCCGGCCGCCGAGCCGGTGGCCTGATCGATGGACTCTCACGGTCCCCAATCCTCTGATCCGGTCGGGTCGGCTGGGAGCGCCGTTCCTGGAATGACGATCGTCGTGCCGACGCGGGACCGACCCCGCCAACTGACGGCGTGTCTCGACGCATTGACCGGCATCGTGTATCCCCGACATCGAATGCACGTGGTGATCGTCGATGACGGAAGCGCCGAGTCGCCCCGGCCGGTTGTGGAGCGCTTTCGCGGACGCATCGATGTCCAGCTTGTCGAGCAGGAGGCTGCAGGCCCCGCCGCGGCTCGGAACGCCGGCGTCGCGCACGCTCGTCATGAGTATGTGGTTTTTACGGATGACGACTGCGCTCCCGAGCAGCGCTGGCTGCTCGAACTGGCGGCGAGGTTCGAGCGCTCGCCGCGTGCGATGCTGGGCGGGAGGACCGTGAACGCTCTCTCGACGAATTTGTTCTCCGAGGCGAGCCAGCAGCTCGTGTCCTATCTCTACGAGTACTACAATTCCTCTGAGCAAGGCGCGCGCTTTCTCACCTCGAACAACATGGCAATGCCGACCGAGCTGTTTTTGCAGGTGGGCGGGTTCCATGCGTCCTTTCCACGCGCTGCGGCCGAGGACAGGGATCTCTGCGATCGCTGGCATGGGGCCGGGCACGGAATGTGGTACGTGCCCGATGCCGTGGTTCGACACTCACACGCGCTGGATTGGGTCCACTTCTGGCGGCAGCACTTCGGCTACGGGCGTGGAGCGCATGGCTACCACGCCCGGCGGGCGGAGAGGGGGGAGGCTCCCGTGAGGCCCGAGCCGCTGCGCTTTTATGCCGGGCTGCTGGCGCACCCCGTGAGGCGCGGGGCCGGCCTACGCGCGCCCTCGTTGTCCGCCCTGCTGGCCCTGGCCCAGATCGCGAACGTGCTGGGTTATGTGGTTGAGGCGCGGGCTGGCCGCCCGTGAAACGAGAAGCAAAGGCGCAATTTAGTCGTTTCTCTTGCGCTTGCTCGGCTTCTGACCGCAATCTATGTTGCCCATTGTCATGCCGCCCGACCTGCACGACCCTGCCCGTCGTGTCTACGAGAACGTCCTCGAGGCGCTCAATCAGACCCCGCTGATCCGGCTCCGGCGTGTAACCCGGGGGATCCGGACACCCGTCTACGGCAAGGCCGAGTACCTGAGCCCGGGCGGGAGCATCAAGGACCGGATCGGCCTGGCGATCATCGAGGCGGCGGAGGAGGCGGGCACCCTCAGGCACGGCGGGACGGTCGTGGAAGCGACCGCCGGAAACACGGGACTGGCGCTGGCGATGGCGGCCGTCAACAAGGGTTACCGCTGCGTCTTCGTGATGCCCGACAAGATGAGCTTGGAGAAGCAACGGCTCCTGAAGGCGTTCGGTGCCCGGATCGTGATCACGCCAACCGCCGTTTCCCCGGACCACCCCGACTACTACCTGAACACCGCCCGCAAGATCGCCGAGGACATTCCGAACGCGGTCTTCGCCAACCAGTTCTACAACCGGGCCAACACGGAGGCGCACTTCCGGCTCACCGGGCCCGAGATCTGGGACCAGACACGCGGGCGGATCGCCGCCTTCGTGACCGGCTCTGGGACCGGCGGCACGATGAGCGGAGTGGGCCGGTACCTGAAGGAACGAAATCCCGAGATTCGAACGGTCGTGGCCGATCCCGACGGGTCGATCCTGAAGCGGTACAAGGAGACGGGGGAGGTCGGCGAAGGGAAGACCTACATGGTCGAGGGAATCGGCATGGACAAGGTCCCGGGGACCCTCGACATCGAGTACATCGACGAGGTGCGGTGCGTGAGCGACAAGCAGTCGTTCCAGATGGCGCGGCGGCTGACGCGCGAGGAAGGCCTGTTCGTCGGCGGCTCCTCAGGCACGATCGTCACAGTGGCGCTCCAGGTGGCGCGCGAGATCGACGATCCGGAGCGGCCGGTCGTGGCGATGCTCTGCGATATCGGTGAGCGGTATCTCTCGAAATTCCACTCCGACGAATGGATGCGGGAAAACCGGATGCTCGAGGACGAGCGGATCGAGGTCGCCTATCTCCTCGAGCGGAAGGCGCGGGCTGACATCCCCCCCCTCATCATGATCCGCGCCGACGCCAAGGTCCGCGAGGCCCTCGACCTGATGGAGAAGTACAACGTGAGCCAGCTCCCGGTCATCGAGGAGGACGAGCAGAAGGGGAGCCTCTCCGAGGGGACGCTGCTGAACCGCGTGCTGGCCGACCCGGGCGCGCTGGAGCAGCCCCTCGACAGCTACCTGGAGCGGCCCTTCCCGACCATCGACGAAGGCGACAGCATGAAGGACGTGATCGGCCACCTGACGGGCGGAGACAGCGCCCTGCTCGTTCGGAGAGGGCGCCACTTCGTGGGGATCCTCACCAAGTTCGACGTGCTCAGCTACCTGACCAACGGAGGCCAGCGATGAGAGGTCTTTCGGTTCTGCTGATGGTCGGCGCGACCGCCGCGTGGATCGGCTGCGCCGACGATGGCGGTCCCGCCGGCATAGACGGGCCGCCCCTGCTGGACTTCACCATCCAGGCCCCGGCCGAGATCGAGACCAAGTCGGCGATCGACATCCAGGTCACGATCACGCGGGCCCGCGGGGTGGAGTTCCCGCTCGAGGTACAGCTCGAGAAGGCGAACCGGGGCGAGGCGTTCCTCCTCGAGGGGATGCGCCAGCTGGACGGCGGCGACCGCGTGGTCAGCTTCCGCGCCGTCCCGCGACGCGACCCCGACTTCCGGGTCACCGTCACCGAGTCGAGCGCGCTCGCCCTTTCGGTCCAGCGGACTTTCTCCGTCGAGGTCCTCGACTTCCCGTGAAGCGGGATCGGTCCCGTCTCCTGACCGAGGCCGTCAATCCCCGCACGACCGAGCTCGACACCCTCGAGACCCGCGCCATCCTGGAGCTGATCCATGCCGAGGACCGGCGTGCGTTCGAGGCCGTGGGCGAGGTCCTGGACGACATCGAGCTGGCCGCGAAAATGGTCGAGGCCGCGTTCCGCGGGGGCGGGCGCCTGATCTATGTGGGGGCCGGGACAAGCGGCCGGCTCGGGGTCCTGGACGCCGCCGAGTGCCCGCCCACCTTCGGCTCGGACCCCGACATGGTGGTCGGGGTGCTGGCCGGGGGAACCGAGGCCCTGACGCGATCCCGGGAGGGGGCGGAGGATCGTCCGGACGAAGGCGCCGCGGCCATGACCGGTCTCGCCGTCGGGCCGCGCGACGTCGTGGTCGGGATCGCCGCCGGCTCGACGACGCCGTACGCGATCGGGGCGCTGCGCGAAGCTCGCGAACGGGGCGCGCGGACCGTCCTTCTCGCATGCGTGCCACGCCAGGACATCGAGGTCGCCGGCGAGGTGGAGCTGGTGATCGGCCCGCTCACCGGTCCCGAGGTCATCGCCGGCTCGACGCGCATGAAAGCCGGGACGGCGACCAAGCTCATCCTCAACATGCTGACGACCACGGCCATGGTCCGGATCGGGAAGACCTACGGCAACCTGATGGTGGACCTCCGGATCGGCTCGGAGAAGCTGGCCGACCGGGGGCGGCGGATCGTGCGCGACCTGTTGGGAGTGCCCGAAGCCGAGGCGGAGCGGCTCCTGAACGCGGCCGGAGGTAGGGTCAAGACGGCGCTCGTGATGGGCAGGCGGAGGGTCGACCGCGCCGAGGCCGAGCGGCTCCTCGACGCGGCCGGGGGCTTCCTCCGGCGGGCCTGGGAAGAGAGCTAGCGCGCCTTCCTGGCGCCCTTGGGTCGGTTGGTGGCGACCTCGAACGTCACCTTCAGGTTCACCCGATACTGGGTCACTTTATTGTTCTCGACGACCGCGAGCATCTCCTTCACGTATGCGGACTTGATGTCGTCGACGGTCTCGGCCGCCTCGGCCACCGCCTTCTGGGTCGCGTCCTCCCAGCTCTTGGGGGACTGCGACAGAACCTCGATCACCTTGTGGACACCCATGATCGTTTCCTCGTTCTGGGGAAGCGGTTAACCCGCGTGGGCAGGGGACGGGACGACCGTCCGCGGGGATGGTACCCGGGGGTGAGCGGTCCGGCAACGGAGGGAACCGCCAAAAAGTGAGGGCCCCTCCCGGAGGAGGGGCCCTCTCGTTCACCACCGCCGTGGGGCCGCGGTTTCAATCACGACGATGGCGGAACGGCTTTCCCTACCCCAGGACCGGGGCCGGGTTCCACCGGTTCCGCCGACGGGTCAGCCTCCCTCGCCTTCGCTCCCGTCCTCCTCGCACTCGCCTTCGGTATCCCCATGCGCGAGATGGGCTTCCAGCGCGTCTTCGGAGATCTCGATCGTGTTCTCGTTGTCGGGGTTGCCGGGCGGGACATGGCAGACGAGGACCTTGACGTCGTCCGCGTCATCCTCTTCGCCGTCGTCGTCGAGATCGTCGTCCGTCGCGCCGTCTTCGCCGTCGCACTCGCCCTCGAAGTCGCCGTGGGCGAGGTGGGCGTCCACGGCCGGAGCGCCGACCACGATCGTGTGGGCGTTGTCGAGGTTGCCCGGCGGGATGTGGCAGATCGTGACCTGGTCCTCGATGTCGTCCTGGCTGGCCACGACGTCCACGTCGCCGCTGGCCGGCTCGCCCTCGACCCGTCCCTGGATCCGGATCCGGAACGAATCGTCGGGCTCGCCATCGCCGTCGTTGTCGCGGAAGATCTGGAGATCCAGCTTGAGCTTTCCGTTGGGGAGGAGGTCGACCTTGCCCTCCGCGAACAGCGTCCCATCCTCGGGGACGTCCAGCGTGAACGAGAGGACCGATTCGCCGCCGACGAGGAGGTTCACGGTGTACGTGCCGGCGCCGACCTCGGCCGTGAACAGGCCGGAGTCGTCGGTCTCGGTCGAGGCGACCACGCTTCCACCACCGTCGACGATCTCTACCGTGACATCGGTCAAGGCCTCGTCGCCGACGAAGTCGTCGCCCTGGGCGAGCCCGAGAGCGCGCGCCGCGAGGCCCGTCGAGGCCGCCGCCTCGGTCGCGGTGATGCGCCCGCTGATCCGCGCCCTGCCGTCCCCGAGGTCCGGCCCGCTCGGGCCGTCGTCGGAACAGGACAGGGCGAACAGGGCCGCCAGAAGTGGCGCGGCCATACGGTGTGCTTGCTTCCTCATGAGCCATTGCCTCCGTGGTTGTTGTCCGGGGGCATTCAGTTCGGTCGGCAGCGGGCCTGAGGACGCAAATACGGTACCGACACCCCCTTGAAGGGTAGGGGGTCGGCGGGCGGAGGGCCATACCCGCTGACGAGGCGGCAATTCGCGGCTTCTCGCAGGGGTCACGCACCCACGCTACCTTCGCGCCGCCATGCCGATTCGCCCCGATCTTTCGCTCCTGCCGGGTGACCAGCCGGCCCTCGTGATCGGCGTGATCTCGGGGACCTCCGCGGACGGAGTGGACGCCGCCGCCTGCCGTCTCGCGGGGGCGCCGGAGCCCGGGCTGAGGCCGGAGGTGCTGGGAACAGCATTTCTCCCTTATCCGGCGGCCCTCGCGGACCGGCTCCGACACCCCCACGGCCTCACGGTCGCGGAGCTCGCGGGCCTCGACTTCGATCTGGGCCGGCGGTTCGCCGAGGCGGCCGCCCAGGCGGCCCGGGCAGCCGGGATCCCCCTCTCCCGGTTCTGCCTGATCGGCAGCCACGGACAGACGGTCTGGCACGATCCCGCCGGGGAGGCGACCGGCGTCCCGGCCACGCTTCAGATCGGCGAGCCGGCCGTCGTCGCCGAGCGGTCGGGCATCCCCGTCTGGTCGGACTTCCGCCCCGCGGACGTGGCGGCGGGCGGCGAAGGCGCGCCGTTCGTACCCTACGTCGACCGTCTCCTCTTCGGCTCGGCCGAGCGATGGACGGTGTGCCTGAACCTGGGCGGGATCGCCAACGTGACCCTCCTCCCGCCGGGCGTCGGCCCGGACTCGGTGACCGCGTTCGACACCGGGCCCGCCAACATGGTGCTGGACGACCTCGCCGAGCGTCTGCTGGGAGAGCCATACGACCGGGAGGGCCGGCGGGCCTCGGCGGGCCGGCCGAGCGCGGCCCGGCTCCGCGGGGCGATGGAGGATCCCTACTTCGCGCGTCCGGCCCCCAAATCGACGGGCCGGGAGCGGTTCGGCGCGGGTTGGACGGAACGCCACTTCAGCCCATTCGACGGGTTGACCTGGGATCAGGTCGAGGAGCGGATGGCGACGGCCGTCCAGATCACGGTGGAGAGCGTCGCCCGGGCCGTAGAGGGAGCATGCGGGACCGAGCCCGTCCCGGACCAGGCGGAGGTGGTCGTGGCGGGCGGCGGCAGGAAGAACCGGGCGCTCATGCACGAGCTTACCCGGAGGCTGGCCCCCAGGACGGTCGTCCCGGTCGACGCGTATGGGCTGGACGGAGACTTCAAGGAGGCGGTCGCGTTCGCGATCATGGCCTGGGCGAGCGCGCTGGGGCGGTCGGTCAACCTGCCCTCCGTCACCGGGGCCCGGCACGCGGCCCGCTGCGGCCGCCTCTCGTTCCCACCGCCTGGCACCGGGAGTGGGGCAGGGGACGGGTGATCGCGCCGATCCTCCCCGGCCCCGACGCGTTCGAGGCGCGCGACCTCGCGGGTCAGCTCGTCTGCGTTTCCCTGCGCGACTACGGCGGAGAACGGACGGCGCGGGCAGCATTTCTCGAGGACCTGGATCGCCACGCCTGGGGTGGCGTCATCGTCTTCGGCGGCGACCTGGCGGCGGTCCGGGATCTGGTCGCCGAGGCCGACCAGCGGTCGGCCGTGCCGCTCCTCGTGACCGGCGACTTCGAGCGTGGGCTCGGGCAGCAGTTCCCGCGCGCGGGTACCACCTTCCCCCCCCTGATGGCGCTGGGGGCGGCGGCCGACCCCGCGCTTGCGCGCGAGGTCGGGCGATCGGTCGGCGCCGAGCTCCGAGCCGCCGGGATCCATGTCAACTATGTGCCGGTGGCGGACCTGGCGAGCGAGCCGGCGAACCCGATCGTCGCCACCCGCGCGGCCGGCGACGACCCCGAGGCCGTGGGAGCGATCGTGGCGGCCCTCGTCGAGGGACAGCAGGCGGCCGGCGTGGCGGCCGCGGTCAAGCATTTCCCCGGTCACGGCCGGACGACCTTCGACAGCCACGACGTCCTGCCGTCCGTGGAGGCCCGGCGGGAGGAGCTGGAGCGATCCGACTGGGTCCCCTTCCGGGCGGGCCTGGCGGCCGGGGCCAGGCTTGTCATGACCGCGCACGTCGCGTTCCCGCGCCTCGAGCCCGACGGGACGCGCCGCCCGGCGACCTTCTCCCGCGCCCTCCTGGAGGGACTCCTGCGTCGCGCGTGGGGGTTCCAGGGCCTCGTCTGCAGCGACGCGCTCATGATGGGGGCGCTGGCCGGCGAAGGGCCGGGCGCGACCGCCCGGCGGGCGCTCGAGGCGGGCGTCGACTGGCTCCTCTATCCGCCGGATCCGCCGGCCGTGCATGCCGCGCTGACGGCCGGCCTGGGATCGGGGGAGGTCGACCGCGCCCGCTGCGAGGCAGCGGTCGGCCGCCTGCTCGCCCTGAAGACGTGGGCGTTCGGGGATCGTCCCCAGCCAGCCCTGGCCGGCTCGGCCCCCCTGGCCGAGGCCCTGGCGGGATCCGCCCTGACCGCCGATCCCCCCGAGCCCCCCGCCGGACCGGCGTGGCCCGACCGCGCGCGATGGGTCGTGGTTCTGGATGGCGGGATCGATCGGGAGAGCGTGGTCCTGGAGCAGGAGCTCGGGCGTCCGGCGGCCGACCGCATGCACTTCGTCGACACCACCGACCCGCCCGGGGAGGTGCGCGATCGCCTTCGCCAGGTCCGCAAGGCCGCCGCGGAAGAGTCCGTGGCGTGCGCGGTCTTCAGCCCGATCCGCGCCTGGAAGGGCCGCGCCGGGCTGTCGGAGATGGGCCGCGAGGCCGTCGAGGCGGCGTGCGGCCCGGCGCGGGAGGCCGTCTTGCTGATCTTCTCGAACCCCCGTATCGTACGGGAGATCCGGGCCCCATCCCGAGTCGTCTGGGCGTACGGCGAGGACGCCGCGAGCCAGCGTGCCGCGCTGGCCTTCCTCCGCGGCGCCCTCGCCCCGAGCGGACGGTTGCCGGTGCGTCTCGACCAGGGGAGCGGTCCCCCACCGGGAGCGCGCTAAGCGGCGAACAAATGGCCGGCGTTTTGCATAGTAGAGCCCGACGAGCCGCAGATCGTCGCCGACGTTCACACCGGAGAGAGCGAGTCCCATGCCCCGGAAATCCGTCTTCCTTCTCGCCCTGACGCTCACCTTCCTCCAGCCCGCGCGCGGCCTCGAGCTCAGGGCCCAGGACGATACGTTCGACGTCCCGATCGGCCTCGAGCCCGCCGTCGAGTTCTGGAAGCGGGTCTACAGCGAATGGAGCCAGGACCAGGTCGCCTTCCACGACCGGGACGACCTGAGCGTCGTCTACCGCGTGCTGGACCAGGAGAAGTCGGAGGACCGGGAGACCTACCGTTCCAACGAGGCTGCGCAGGAAGCGATCGTCCGGCGGATCCGAACGATATTGCTCGATCTCGCCGCTCGGAACCCCGACCCTCGGACGCTCTCGGACGACTACGAGGACGTCTACGAGGCTTTCGGTCCCGGCGCCAATCCGGCGATCTGGCGGAAGGCCGCCGACAACATCCGTGTCCAGCGAGGCCTCAAGGAGCGGTTCATGGCCGGGCTCCTCCATGCCGGCCAGTACCACGACCACATCGTGGAGATCCTCGAGGACGAGGGCGTGCCGGCGGAGATCGCCTGGCTGCCGATGGTCGAGTCGACGTTCAACCTGCAGGCCCGCTCGTCCGTCGGCGCTGCGGGCGTGTGGCAGTTCATGCCCGCAACCGGCCGGATCTACCTCAGGATGGACCGCTCGGTGGACGAGCGGTTCGATCCGATCCTGGCAGCACGCGGCGCCGCCCGGTACTTGAGGAACAGCTACGACGACATGGGGTCCTGGCCGTTGGCGATCACCTCGTACAACCACGGCTATTACGGCATGATGCGCGCGGTCAGGGAGCTCGGCACGACCGACTACATGACCGTTCGGCGTCATTACGAGGGGCCGGCGTTCGGCTTCGCCTCGAAGAACTTCTACGCCGAGTTCCTGGCCGCCCTGGAGATCGCCGAGAACCCGCTCGTCTACTTCGGCGAGATGGATCCGTTCGAGCCGCTCCAGTTCGACACGTTCGAGGTTGAGAGCTCGATCGGCCTCCACGACGTCGCCAACGCGCTCAGGGTGGATGCCGGCCGGCTCTGGCAGCTCAACCCCTCCCTGACCGACGACGTCTGGCGGGGCCGCCGCAACATCCCGGCCGGGTTCCTGATGCGCCTGCCGCCCGGTTACGCCCACGAGGCGCCGTCCCAGCTCGCCGCCGCGCTGGCGGGGAAGAGCGAGCGCCGCGTGCGGACGGTCGAGGAGCCGAGTGAAGGCCCGCGCTACTACGTGGTCCAGAGGGGCGACACGCTCTCCTCGATCGCTGCCCGTCACGGGACGACGGTGGCGGATCTCGTCCAGCTCAACGACCTGCGCGACAGAAACACGATCCGGATCGGTCAGAGGCTCCAGGTCGCGAGCTGAGCGGCGTCCTGGCACGGTTCTTCGCCCAGCTCCATCCTCTCGACTGGGCCGTCCTTGCCTTGTACTTCCTGTTCTCCCTCGCGGTCGGGCTCTACTTCGTCCGCCGCGCGGGCACCTCGACGACCGAGTTCTTCGTCTCGGGCCGGAACCTCCCGTGGTGGCTGGCCGGGACGTCGATGGTGGCGACCTCGTTCTCGGTCGACACCCCCCTCTTCGTGACCGGCATCGTCCGGACCCAGGGGATCCAGGGCAACTGGATCTGGTGGTGCTTCGCGATCGGCGGCGTCCTGGCCGCCTTCTTCTTTGCCCAGCTCTGGCGGCGGACCGAGGTCGTGACCGACGTCGAGCTGGCGCAGCTCCGCTACGCCGGCCGTCCGGCCGCCGTCCTGAGGGGCTTCCGGGCCGGCTACATGACGCTGTACGCCAACTGCCTCACGATGGCGTGGGTCTGTCTCGCCATGGTCAAGGTGTTCGGGGCCGTCTTCGACGTCGGTCCGCTCGGCGCGACCGTCTTCGCCGCCGGCATCACGCTCGCCTACTCGATGCTGTCGGGGCTCTGGGGGGTGGTCGTGACGGATCTCGTCCAGTTCGTCCTGGCGATGGCGGGGGCCGTCCTCCTCGCCATCTTCGCGGTCGAAGCGGCGGGCGGCTTCACGACCATGCTGGCCGATCTTAATGAAACCGGCCACGCGGACGCCCTCCGGTTCCTCCCCGGCTTGAGCGCCGAGGCGCCGGCCGGCGTGTGGGAGCACCCCCTCCTCGCCTGGTCGGCGACCGCGCTCGCCACGTTCCTGGTCTTCATCGTGTTCCAGTGGTGGGCCAACAAGAACGCCGATGGCGGCGCGGTCGTGATCCAGCGGATGGCGGCCTCCAAGGACGAGCGCGAGGCGGTCCTCGGCACCCTGTGGTTCCAGGTGGCCAACTATGCGCTCCGCCCCTGGCCGTGGGTGCTGGTCGCGCTCGCCTCGCTCCTTCTCTACCCGGCAGCCCAGGACCACGAACTGGTGTACGCGCAGGCGATGGTCGACCTCCTTCCAGCCGGGCTCCTGGGGCTCATGCTGGCCTCGCTCGTGGCGGCTTTCATGTCAACCCTGACCTCCTACATCAACCTCTCGGCGGCGTATCTCGTGAACGACCTCTATCGGCCGTTTCTCGTCCGCGGGAGATCGGAGCGGCACTACGTCGCGGTCGGCCGGGTGGCGTCGCTGGCGGCGCTCCTGGTCGGCGTCACGATCGGCTACTACGCCGACACGATCTTCGGGCTCTTCAGCCTGCTCCTGACCCTGGGCGCCGGAATCGGGCTCGTCTATATCGCCCGGTGGTTCTGGTGGCGCGTCAACGCGTGGAGCGAGATCGCCGCGATGGTGGCCTCATCGGTGATCGGGGCGCTCCTCGAGATGAGCCCGCGCTGGGGCGGCCCCGAGTTCCCGTTCGCGGCCAAGGTGGTGATCAACGTCCTCGGCTCGACGTTCTTGTGGGTGGCGGTGACCTGGCTCACACCGCCGACGCCGATGGAAAAGCTGACGGAGTTCTACCGCCGCGCGCGACCACCCGGATGGTGGGGGCCGGTGCGGGAGGCGATCGGCGAGACGCGCTCGCCAGGCAAGGAGCGTCTGCGGCAGGGGCTCCGGCTGTGGCTCCTGGGCGTGGCCTTCATCTACGCAGCACTGTTCGGGCTGGGCAAGCTGGTGCTTCTCGAATGGGGCTGGGGGGTTGGCTTCAGCGTGCTGGCGATCGTGTCCGGCTGGATGCTGGCGCGCAGCCTGACCCGCGAGCGGGTGGAGCGGCTGCTGGGGTGAGACGGGTTCAGCCGCCAGCCAGCTCCAGGAACCGCTCGGCGAACCGCGGCCCCTCCGCCTCGTCCTCGTGCTTGAAGAAGACGTACGCGTCGGACCATCCCTGATCCGCGACCCGCTCGGCCCACGCGGCCAGGTCCTCCTCCGAGTAGTCGGTCCGGCGGAGGCGCAGGTAGCCCCACCCCGCGGTCCCCAGCCGCGGCGCGTCCAGCCCATCCTCGGTCTCGGCAACGCACAGCGCCACCCCGCGCGCCGCCAGGTGGTCCAGCGTCGCGTCGTCCATCCAGCTCGCGTGGCGGAACTCGAAAGCGGCGGGGACCGTCGGCGGCAGGAGGTCCAGAAACGAGGCGAGGAGCCCGTCGTCCTTCCGCAGATAGGGCGGGAGCTGGAAGAGGACGGGTCCCATGTGGTCGGCCAGGACCGAGACCGTACGGAGCAGATACTCCGTCTCTTCCGCGGCGCCAGCCAGCTTCTTCTGGTGGGTGATCCTCCGGGATGCCTTGATCGAGAACCGGAACCGCTCGGGCACCTGTGCCGCCCAGCCCAGGAGGAGCTTCTCGGTCGGCATCCGGTAGAACGTGTTGTTGATCTCGACCGCGGGAAGCCGGCTCGCGTAGTGGGGCAGCATCTCCTTGTCGGACAGGTCCTCCGGATAGAAGACGCCCTTCCACTCCTTGTAGGCGAACCCGCTCGTCCCGACCCAAAGGTTCACGTCCGGCCTGCCAGGACCTCCGCCGACCATTCGTCGGTGCGCCGGGCGAGATCGGCGACGGCCTCCTCGTCCGTGCGGCCCGAGCGCCTGGGGACGTGGAAGCCGTGGTCGGCGCCGGCGACGACGTGGAGGGTCGCGCGCGGCCCGAGCCGTTCGACCAGGGGCTCCACCAGATCCAGGCCGCCGAAGGCGTCCCGCTCGCCCTGCAGGAAGAGCATAGGGACCTCAACGTCGGCCAGGTGGTCGGCGCGGTCGGTCGAGGGCTTGCCCGGTGGATGAAGCGGGAAGCCGAAGAAGACCAGCCCTCGGACGTCGGTCAGGCCGTCCGTCGCCGCGGCCCGCGAGGTCATCCGGCCGCCCATCGACTTGCCGCCCGCCAGGAGCGGCAGGTCGGGCGCGCGTTCCCGGGCGGCCCCGACCGCGGCCACGACTGTCGTCCTCAGGACCGGCTCCCGGTCGGGTCGCTTCCGGCCGGCCTCCGTGTAGGGGAACTGGTACCGGAAGGTCGCGATCCCGCGTTCGGCCAGGGCCTGCGCGAGAGCCTCCATGAAGGCGTGCCGCATCCCGGCGCCCGCCCCGTGGGCGAGCACCAGGAGCCGATCGGCGCCCCCGGGGCGGCGCAGAAGCGCGGAGACCGGACCGGCGTCGCCGGCCTCGAAGCGGATCCCGGCGTCCGTCACCCGGCCCCCTTCGCCTTCGCCATTTCCGGGTCACTCCCCCCGGCCGGACCCGTGGTCGCGCCAGGGGATCGGGATGACGAACCGCATGCCGCTCGTCGATTCGTCGACGCTACAGATCTTGTTGTCGACGAGACCGACCGCCTTCCCCTGCGGGATCAGGGCTTCCTGCCGCAGGTAGCCGGGCCGGCCGCGCTTGGGCGTCAGGACCCAGATCGCGCCGTCGGGGGCGATCCTGGAGCGGTGGTCCGCCAGCTCGGCCTTCACGCGCGAGCCATCCGCCGGTGCGAACAGAACCAGGTTCACGGGATCGTCGTCGGGCTTCTCCAGGAGCTCGACCCCGGACCGCTCGGCGAGACGCGAGCGGAGATCCTTCGACACGTCGCCCACCAGAAGGACCCGCATGCCGTCCTTGACGCCCAGCTTGTCGAGGAGATCGCGATCGGCGTACGACTTCTCGGCCATGTCGCGAATATAAGCCGCCGGATTGAGCGGGCTCCCCGACCGGGGCTAAGTTGACGCGCGATGAGGCGCGGCCCGCTGGATTCCCGGTTCCTCGTGGCGACCTTCCTCCCAGCGCTTATCTCGTGCGCGGCACGGAACGGCGACCGGCCCGCGCTCCCGGCGGGCGGCGAGCTGGCGATCGAGGTCCGGTACCCGCCGTCGGGAAGCGCGGTCACGGCGACCGACTCGACCTTCGTCTTCGGGGCCGTTCTGGGCGCTTCCGGCGCGCCGGCCTCGGTGACGGTGAACGGCGTGGCGGCCGAGGTCGATCCGGGAGGCGGCTGGCTGGCGTTCGTCCCGCTCGATCCCGATTCGTTCACGTTCGTGGTCGAGGCGACGGCCGGCAGCCGCCGCGCCCTGGCCCGGCGCACGGTGTGGGTGCCGCGCCCCCTCTTCGCCCCCGCCTCCGACACGCTCCCCTACAAACCCGACACGATCGAGCCCCGGGGACCGCTCGAGGTCTACGCCGGCGACACGCTCAGGGTGAGCGTCGTGGCCGCCCCGGGGCTGACCGTCCGGGCGCGGCTCGGGGACGAGCCGACGACGCTCCTCCCCGGCCCCGTCGGGCAGGTGAACCGGGGGCGCCAGGTGTGGGGGTCGGAGGAGCCCGTGGAGGGCGCCACCCCGGCCGTGCTCGCGCGGGC
>DASRVA010000089.1:0-5776 GCA_035687745.1 Gemmatimonadota bacterium | reverse complement strand
GCGTTCGCTCTATCCGGGGCGAGCGCGGGAGGTGTGCAGCCCCCGGGGAGTCGAGGTCCGCTTCGACCCATGGTTCCTCGATCGCGAGCTGGGCGGCGGCCACGGAACACCCTACTGGTACGACCGTCACGTGCCCATGATTTTCCTGGGGCCGGGCATTGCGGCGGGCCGCGACCGCGAGCGGGCGAGCACCGTCGACTTCGCCCCGACCCTCGCCCGGCTGCTCGGGATCCCGTACCCGGACGACCTTGACGGAGCCCCGCTGAATGGCGTGGTGGGCCCCGCAACGGGGCGCTGACCCGGCCCCCGGGACGGTTGACAGCGCAGCCCCGGCAGGCAACATTGCGTGGCGGTCTGGAACGTTCCAACCCGGAGCCATGGAGGAGCTTGGCCCCCGACCCCATCCTCCGCATGGAGTCGATACGCAAGGAGTTCCCCGGCGTCCTCGCCCTCGACGGCGTCGACCTGTCGGTACACTCCGGCGAGGTCCACGTCCTCCTCGGCGAGAACGGCGCCGGCAAGTCGACCCTCATGAAGATCCTCAGCGGGGCCCACCGGATGGACGCCGGCCGGATCGTGATCGACGGCCGTGAGGTGGATCTCCAGGGCCCCCGCCACGCCCAGGAGCTGGGCGTGGCGATCATCTACCAGGAGCTGACGCTCGTCCCCACGCTCTCGGCGGCCGAGAACGTCTTTCTCGGGCGCGAGCCGCGGCGCCTGGCGGGGATCGTCGACCACCGGGCGATGGTCGAGGGCGCGGGGCGGATCCTGGACGGGCTGGGCGCCCATTTCGACGTCCGACGACCCGTCCGCGGGCTGAGCCTCGCCCGGCGCCAGCTCGTCGAAGTCGCCAAGGCCCTCTCCCTGGACGCCCGGATCCTGGTCATGGACGAGCCCACCTCGGCCCTCACCGATCGCGAGACCGGGGCCCTCTTCTCGACCATCCGCCGGCTCACCGAGCGGGGGGTGGCGGTCGTCTACATCTCCCATCGGCTGGACGAGATCTTCGAGATCGGCGATCGCGTGACCGTCCTCCGGGACGGGCGCCGGGTCGACACGCGCGACGTGGCCGGCGCCGACCGCCGCGAGCTCGTGCGGCTCATGGCCGATCGCGAGGTCGACGAGCGCGTGCCACGGAACCCGGTCACTCCCGGGGACGAGGTCCTGCGGGTCGAGGGGCTCTCCCGCCGGGGCGAGCTCCACGACGTCAGCTTCGCCCTTCGGGCCGGGGAGATCCTCGGGTTCGCGGGGCTCCTGGGCTCGGGCCGGACCGCGCTCGCGCGCGCCGTCTTCGGCGCCGACCCGATCGACCAGGGACGGATCCTCGTCCACGGCCGGCCGACCCGGATCGCCTCCCCGCGCCACGCCATCCGCGCGGGGATCGGGCTCCTGACCGAGGACCGGAAGCGCCAGGGGCTGGTCCTCGACCTCTCGGTCCGCCACAACATCGCTCTCCCCGTCCAGCGTTCGATCAGCCGGTTCGGGGTGGTCGATCCGCGTGAGGAGCGGGAGCTGGCGGCCAGGTACGTGCGGGATCTCCGGATCAAGACCCCGTCCATCGAGCAGGTGACCCTCAACCTGAGCGGCGGGAACCAGCAGAAGGTGGTCCTCGCCAAGTGGCTCGCCTGCCAGGTCGACGTCCTCATCCTGGACGAGCCGACCCGCGGGATCGACGTCGGCGCCAAGCAGGAGATCTATCTGCTGATGGACCGGCTGGCGGCCGAGGGCGTCGGGATCCTCCTCATCTCCTCGGAGCTGCCGGAGATCGTCGGCCTGTCGGACCGCGTCCTGGTCATGCGCGGGGGACGCGTGGCTGGCGTCTTCGCGCAGCCGGAGCTGTCGCAGGAGGAGATCCTGGCGTGCGCGGTGGGGGTCGGGTCGTGAGCACCCTCTCCGAGACCCGCGCCGCCTCCGAAGGCACGCCCGCGGCGGCCCGGCCGCGAGGTCCCGGACTCCTCCACCGCCGCGAGTTCGGCACCCTGACCGGCCTCCTCGCCCTGTGCGTCGCCCTCTGGATCGCCACCCCCCATTTCCTGACCGTCTCCAACCTCGTCAACGTCCTCGAGCAGAGCGCCATCATCGGGATCGTGGCGGTGGGGATGACGTTCGTCATCCTGACCGCGGGGATCGACCTCTCGGTGGGCTCGATCGTGGCCCTGTCCGGGGTCGCTCTAGGGGTCACGTTCCGGGCCGGGCTGCCGATTCCGCTCGCGGCGGGCGCGGGCCTCGCGGTCGGGCTGGCGTGCGGGCTGGTGAACGGAGCGCTCATCACGATCGGCCGGCTCCCCCCCTTCATCGCCACGCTGGGGATGATGAGCGTCGCCCGGGGCGGCGCGCTCATGCTCTCCGACGGGCGATCGATCTCGGGGTTCCCGGAAGGGTTCCGCCGGCTCGCCACGGGGGACGTGCTGGGCCTCCCCCTGCCGGTCCTCGTCATGCTCGTCACCTACGTCCTCGCGCACTTCGTCCTCACCCGCACGACGCTCGGCCGCTACACGTACGCGATCGGCGGCAACGAGGAGGCGGCCGAGCTGTCGGGGATCGCCGTCCGGGGCTACAAGACCGCGGTCTACGGGATGGCCGGGCTCCTGAGCGCGGTGACCGCGCTCCTGCTGGTCGCGCGGCTGAACTCCGCCCAGCCCATCGCCGGCATCATGTACGAGCTCGACGCGATCGCCGCCGTCGTGATCGGCGGGACGAGCCTCATGGGCGGCTCGGGCTCGGTGATCGGGACGCTGGTCGGCGCCCTCATCATGAGCGTCCTCAGGAACGGCCTGAACCTGCTCGGCGTTTCGTCCTACCTGCAGCAGGTGGCGATCGGCACCGTCATCATCGTCGCGGTCCTGGTGGATGTGGCGCTCCGCCGCCGGGCCCGACTTCCAACCGACTGATGAGGAGGCGCATGAACCGGAAGATCCGGACGACCGCGACCCTGGGAATCGCTCTGACGCTCCTCTCAGCGTGCAACCGGGAGAGCGGTCCGAGCGGCGGGCCGACCGTCGCGCTCGTGCTCAAGACCCTCAACAATCCGTTCTTCATCGAGCTGGCGGAAGGCGCCCGCGAGGCCGCCGACAGCCTCGGGATCGAGCTCCTGGTCCAGGCGCCGGACCGGGAGATCGACGTCGAGAAGCAGATGCAGATCGTCGAGAACCTGCTCCAGACGGACATCGACGTCCTCGCCCTGGTGCCCAGCGGCTCCCGCGAGATCGTGCCGGCGGTCGTCAAGGCGAACCAGGCCGGCATCCCTGTCGTGGTCGTGGACACCCGGGTCGATGCCGAGGCCCTCGCCGCCGCGGGCGGGCGGGTCGAGACCTTCATCGGCTCCGACAACGTGGACGGCGGGCGGATCGCCGGGCAGTTCGTGGCCCGCGCGCTGAACGGCCAGGGCCGCGTGGCCATCGTCGAGGGGATTCCGGGCCATGAGACCGGCGACTCGCGGCTGCAGGGCTTTCGCGAGGCGATCGCCCAGCATCCGGGGATCGAGATCGTCGCCTCGCAGACGGCGAACTGGGAGCGCGACCAGGCGTTCAACGTGACCCAGAACATCCTCCAGTCGCATCCCGACCTGCAGGCGCTGTTCGCCGCCAACGACGTCATGGCGCTGGGCGCCGTCGAGGCCGTCGCCGCGGCCGGCCGCACGGGCGACCTGATCGTGGTCGGGTTCGACGCCCAGGACGAGGCACGGGCGGCTCTCGAGGAGGGCGCCATGGACGCGACCATTGCCCAGCATCCCCGCGATATGGGACGCCTGGCCGTGGAGAGCGCGTGGCGCCTCCTCCAGGGCGAATCGGTGCCGGCGGAGCAGCCGGTCAGGATCGAGCTGGTATCGGAATGACAGCGGTACGGATCGAGAAACGGAAGGTCGGTCAAGAGGGCAGCAGCCAACCGGCGGGCACCGGAAGTTCGTCCGCCAGAGAGGAGAGCACATGAACGCAACCTCGCTCGGGCGCCTCGCGACGATCGTGGCGCTGAGCATCCCCGCGACCTTCGGCGCGCTCAACGCCCAGGAAGGGTACGGGCGGGTCGCCGGGAGGGTCGTGCAGGCGGAGACGGGAGAGGGGCTGACCGGTGCCCAGGTGGTCGTGAGCGGGACCTCGATCGGCGTCGTGACCGACGACAACGGCCGCTATCTGCTGCCGCGGGTTCCGGCCGGATCGCGGACGCTGGAGGCGACTTACCTGGGAAGGGCGATGGGCAGCGAGACCGTGACCGTGACTCCGGGGCAGACCGCCGTCGCCGACTTTACCCTCGAGGTCCTGGCGATCGCCCAGCCCGAGCTCGTGGTCGGGATCCGCGCCACCGGCCAGGCCGAGGCGTTGTCCAGGCAGAAGGCTGCGCCCAACATCAAGAACATCGTGGCCTCGGACCAGATGGGCCGCTTCCCCGACGCCTCGGCGCCGGAAGCGATCCAGCGGATCCCCGGGGTGGCCCTCGAGCGCGACCAGGGGGAGGGCCGGTACATCCAGATCCGGGGCGGCTCGGCCGCCAACACCCAAGTGACGGTGAACGGCGAGCAGGTTCCCTCGCCCGAGGCCGAGATCCGGCAGATCGAGCTGGACGCGATCCCGGTCGATGTCCTGGAGGGGATCGAGGTCGCGAAGGCGATCACCCCCGACATGGACGCCGAGGCGATCGGCGGCTCGGTCGACCTGGTAACCAAGAAGGCGCCCGAAACCGTGCTCTTCTCGGCCGAGGTGGCCGGCGGCTATTCCCCGATCCGGGACGATCCCTCCGGAAGCGGCTCGCTCACCTGGGGCACGCGCACGGGCGACGGCCGGGTCGGCTTCCTGGCGTCCGGCTCGTACAACCGCCGCAACTTCGGCTCGGATGACCTCGAGCCCGCTTTCGACATCGGCGATCCAGGCCCCGGCGACGACGAGCTCGAGGAGCTGGCCGTCCGCCATTACTCGATGTACCGGGAACGATTCGGCCTTACCGGCAACCTGGACTTCCGTCTCAGCGAAGGGTCGAACCTCTTCGTGAGCGGTCTCTTCAGCCAGCTCAACGACGACGAGCAGCGGCTGGAGTTCCTCAACAACGTCGCGGATGGCGAACTCGAGTTCGCGCACCGGAACCGTCGCGAGGAGACTTCCAACTTGAACGTGACCGGCGGCGGTGACCACGTGCTGGGGAGTGGCCTGGAGATCGCCTACCGGGGGACGGTCGCGCGCGGACGGCAGAATACCCCGAACGATTTCGAGCTGTTTTTCCTGCGCGAGGACGTGGAATTCCAGCCCGACATCTCGAACATCGACGATATCCAGGCCAACCCGGTGGGCGGGGTCGCCGGAGAGTACCTGTTCAACGGCTTCGAACCCGCGACTGACGAGACGACCAACCTCGACCTGGTTGGCGCCATCGACGTCACGATCCCGTTCGGCTTCGGCTCGGAGGGCGCTGGAAATTTCAAGTTCGGCTTCAAGGTCCGCGACAAGGACAAGGACCAGTCGGTCAACGAGGAGGAGTTCGAGCTGATCGAGGATGGTCCCGACATCGTGCTCGGGGAGGACATCGGCGCGCCTTTCCGCCTGGAGGACTACAACCCTGGTGACTACAGTTTCGTGCCGTTCGTTACCAACGAGGACGAGAACGAGGGCTTTCTTGACCGCTTCGGCGACGTCCTCGATGGCGGGCTGGACCTTGAGGCCGAGACCCAGGACTTCGAGGTCGGCGAGACGACGACCGCCGTCTACGCGATGACCGAGATCAACCTGACACCCCGGTTCATGCTCCTGCCCGGCGCGCGGTACGAGCACACCTCGGTGAGCAGCGACGG
>DASRVA010000088.1:0-4037 GCA_035687745.1 Gemmatimonadota bacterium | reverse complement strand
TTCGGCGCTTCTCGTGGTTCATCCTCCCAACATCCGGTACCTGACCGGCTTCCACGGCGCCGGCGCGCTCGTCCTCACCGACGACGGGGCGGCCACCCTGGTCACCGTCCCCATGAACGGGGTCCAGGCCCTGGACGAGGTGGACGCCGAGGTCGAGCTGGCGCTCGCCGAGCGCCAGCCCCTCGAGACGGCCCGCGAGCGCCTGGCCGGCCGGGGTCCGGTGGCGTTCGAGAAGGACCGCCTGACGGTGGCCCAGCTCGAGGCGTGGCAGGCGGACGGGGGCCCGGAGCTGACGGGGGTCGCCGGCTGGGTCGAGGCTCTCCGGGCCGTCAAGTCGGAACCCGAGCGGAACGCGATCGCGACCGCCGGCGAAGCGGCGGTCGACGCCTGGAAGTCGGTCCTGCCGGCCGTCCGCCCGGGGGTCACCGAGCTCGAGCTGACCGCCCGCCTCGAGGCCGAGCTCCGCGCGCGCGGAGCCGAGCGGTTCGCCTTCGACACGATCGTCCTGTTCGGTCCGCGCGCCGCTCTTCCGCACGGCGAGCCCGGAAGGCGCGCCCTGGCCCGGGGGGAGATCGTCCTCTTCGACCTCGGGGCCGTCGTGGACGGCTACGTCAGCGACCTGAGCCGTACGGTCGCGTGCGGGCCCGCCGATCCGCGGCTGGCGGATGCCTACGACGTCGTCCGGCGAGCGCAGCGCGCCGCGGTCGAGGGGTTGCGGGAGGGGCGGACGGGCCGCGAGGTGGACGCCCTGGCGCGAGAGGTGATCGAGGAGAGCGGACACGGCGAGCACTTCGTCCATTCGCTGGGTCACGGCATCGGCCTCGAGGTCCACGAGAGCCCGCGCCTGTGGAAGGGCAACGAGGAGCCGATCCCGGCCGGCGCGGTGGTGACCGTGGAACCCGGTATCTATATTCCCGGCTTGGGCGGGATCCGAATCGAAGACGACGTCGCCGTCGGCCGGGAAGGCGCCCGCGCGCTGACCGGCGCCGCGCCCGACTCTCTCGTCGTCCTCTAACCCCTCGGTGGACACCATCGAACCTCCATGGCGAGCACGGCGGACTTTCGCAACGGAATGGTTCTCCGGCTGGACGGAGATCTGTGGCAGATCGTGTACTTTCAGCACGTGAAGCCGGGCAAGGGGGGCGCCTTCGTGCGGACGAAGGTCAAGCGCGTGGCCACCGGCCAGGTCGTCGAGCGGACCTTCAGGGCCGGTGAGCGGGTGGACGACGTGCGGCTGGAGCGCCGCTCCATGCAGTACCTCTACACGGACGACCACCACGCCTACTTCATGGACCTCGACACCTACGAGCAGCACCCCGTCGACGAGGCACTGCTTTCCGACCAGAAGGCGTTTCTGAAGGAGAACACGGTCTGCGACGTCCTGGTCCACGAGGGCGGCGTGCTCGGGATCGAGCTCCCCAACTTCATCGAGGCGCGCATCGTGGAGACCGACCCGGGGGTTCGCGGCGACACCGCCACCGGCGGGACCAAGCCGGCCACGCTGGAAACGGGCGCCGTGGTGCAGGTGCCGTTGTTCGTCAACAAGGGCGAGGTCATCCGGGTCGACACCCGCACCAGCGCCTACCTCGAGCGGGTCTCATGAACCGGGACGAGCTGCGCGCCCTCATCCGCCTGGTCGAGGAGAGCGAGATCGACGAGCTGGAGATCCGGCGCTGGGGCAGGACCGTCCGGATCGTCAAGAACAGCGGGCATGCCGGGGCCATGGGGCAGGCGCTGCCGGCGGTCCCTGGCGGCGGCAACGCGTCGGGCGTCGAGGCCGCCAGGTCGGAGGCCCCGGCCGGGAACGGGAAGCCGGCCCACCAGGTGGCCTCGCCGATGGTGGGCACCTTCTACCGCGCCCCGGCGCCGGAGGCGCCGCCGTTCGTCGAGATCGGGGACACCGTACGGCCCGGGCAGATCCTTTGCATCCTCGAGGCCATGAAGCTCATGAACGAGCTCGAGAGCGAGGTGGGCGGGGTGGTGCGCAAGATCCTCGTCGAGAACGGACAGCCCGTGGAGTACGGCCAGGTCCTCTTCGAGATCGAAGCGACCTGACGGGCGCGGAGCGGAAATGTTCCGCAAGGTCCTGATCGCCAACCGCGGCGAGATCGCCCTGCGGGTCATCCGGGCGTGCCGGATGCTCGGACTGAAGTCCGTGGCGGTCCACTCGGAGGCCGACGCCGACGCCCTCCACGTCCGGTTCGCGGACGAGGCCGTCTGCGTGGGCCCGGCCGCGAGCGCGCATTCCTACCTGAACATCCCCCGGCTCATCGCGGCCGCGGAGATCACCGGCGCGGATGCGGTCCACCCGGGCTACGGGTTCCTCGCCGAGAGCGCCGAGTTCGCCGAGATCTGCGGCGAGTCGAACCTCGTGTTCATCGGGCCGACGCCGGAGCAGATCCGGCAGATGGGGGACAAGGCTCAGGCGCGACGGCTCATGGGCGAAGCCGGGGTCCCGGTCATTCCCGGCTCGCCCGGCGCGACCGACGACGTCCGGGTGGCCCGCCGGATCGCCGAGGAGCTCGGCTTTCCGGTACTGGTGAAGGCGGCCGCCGGCGGCGGCGGAAAAGGGATGCGGGTGGCGCGCGACGCGCACGATCTCGACCGGGCCTTCCCACAGGCCCGCCGCGAAGCCGACGCCGCGTTCGGCGACGGGCGGGTCTACGTCGAGAAGTTCCTGGAGCGGCCCAGGCACGTCGAGATCCAGGTGCTGGGCGACGTCCGCGGGAAGGTGGTGCACCTCGGGGAACGCGACTGCTCGGCGCAGCGCCGCCACCAGAAGCTGCTCGAAGAGGCCCCCTCGCCGGCCGTGGACGGGGACCTGCGACGCCGGATGGGCGAAGCGGCCATCCGCGGAGCGGAGCGGATCGGGTATCTGGGCGCCGGGACGATGGAGTTTCTCCTCGTGCCCGACGGATCCTTCTTCTTCATGGAGATGAACACGCGCATCCAGGTCGAGCATCCCGTCACCGAACTGGTGACAGGTGAGGATCTGGTGCTGCGCCAGCTCATGCTGGCCGCCGGCGAGCCGCTGGACATCGCCCAGGACGCGGTCGAGTTCCGTGGCCACGCCATCGAGTGCCGGATCAACGCCGAGGATCCGGAGCGGAACTTCATGCCGGCCCCGGGGATCATCACGAGCTTCCACCAGCCCGGCGGGCCCGGGGTCCGTATAGACACGGCGGCCTACCACTCCTATCGGATCCCGCCGCACTACGATTCGCTGATCGCCAAGCTGCTCACCCATGGCGCCGATCGCGACCAGGCGGTGGCCCGCATGCGGGTCGCGCTGGACGAGTTCGTGATCGAGGGGATTCCGACGACGATCCCCCTGCACCGTCGGCTGATCGACGACCCCGCCTTCCTGCGCGGCGAGATCCACACGCGCTTCGTGGAGGAGTGGCTGGAGGCCGTCCCGGCCGCCGGCGGGGCGGGGGTTCCGGAGTAGCTCGTGGCGCGCCGGAAGAAGCCCGAACCCGCGCGGCTCCGGAAGGAGATCCTGGGGCTGCTCATGGCCGCCACCGGGGGCTTCCTCCTGGTCGCCCTCTGGCCGTACGATCCGGTCCTGCGTCGCCTCCCCTCGACCGTCAACCTGGTCGGCGTGGTGGGGGCCGTGAGCGCGTTCCATCTCTATGACGGCCTAGGGTACGGCGCGATCCTGGGCGCGGCTCTGCTCCTGATCTGGGGTGGGCTCGTATTTCTCGACCGGGCCTCCCCGAAGGCCGCCCTGATCTCGACCGCGGCGGGGGTGGCCGGAGTGACGGCGCTCGTCCTCATGGGTGTCGTGGCGGTCTGGAGCGGGGGCGGCGGCGCGTGGGACGCCCGCGCCGGACGACTCGGGAACGGGCTCGCCGGGATCGTCGTGGAGACGGTGGGCGTGGCCGGGACCGTCATCGCCTGCGTGGTGATTCTGGCGGTCCTGGCCGCGGTCGTCTTCCGGATCTCGCTGGCGCAGGGAGTCCGCTCCAGCGTCGAGCTCGGGCGGGCAGGCGGGCGGCGGGCCCGCGAAGGGGTCGGCACGCTGGGGGCCTCCGTAT
>DASRVA010000087.1:0-5866 GCA_035687745.1 Gemmatimonadota bacterium | reverse complement strand
GTCAGCTCCTCGCACTCCGCGACCGTGTGGTCCCCCATGTGGCCGATCCGGAAGGTCCTGTCCCTGAGCTTGGCGTAGCCGTTCGCGACGATCCAGTCGACTGTCTCGGCGAGGTGGCGGTTCAGGGCACCTACATCGATCCCGCGCGTGTTGACGACCGCGGTGACGGAGTCCGATCGGTATCCTTCGGGGGCCAGGACGTCGAAGCGGTCGAGCGCCCAGCCTCGCACGTGCTCGGCCATCGCCCGGTGACGGGCGAAGCGGGCCGGGAGCCCCTCCGCGAGGATCCGGTCCAGCTGGACGTCCAGCGCGTAGAGGAGCGACACCGCCGGCGTGGCCGGCGTCTGCCACCGCTCCAGGTACTTCTCGAAGATGAGGAAGTCGAAGTACCAGCCGCGACCTGGGACGGTCCTGGCGCGCTCCAGGGCGCGCCCGCTGACCGCGGCGAAGGCGAGCCCAGGCGGGAGCGCCAGGCACTTCTGCCCGCCCGTCAGGCAGACGTCGAGTCCCCACTCGTCCGTCCGGACGTCGATCCCGCCCAGCGACGATACTGTGTCGACGAGAAGCAGGATCGGCTGGCCGCGTTTCGCCTCGTGGGCGCGGATGGCCTCGGCGATCTCCCCAACCGGGCTCGTCACCCCGGTCGAGGTCTCGTTGTGGACGACCGTGACGGCATCGAACGGGGCCCCGTCCGAGGCTGCCTTGTCGAGCGCCTCGTCAACGTGTTCGGCGGTGATCGGCTCCCCCCACTCGACCTCGAGCTGTGCAAACGCCTTTCCGTTCGCCTCGACGACCTCGGCCCAGCGCTGGCTGAAGGCGCCGTTCACGCAGCAGAGGGCGTGGTCGCGGATGCACGAGCGTGCGGCGGCCTCGAAGAGGCCGGTCGCGGAGGAGGTCGAGACGTAGACCCGGCTCTTCGTCTGGAAAACCTGCTGCAGCCGGGCCTGTGTCGACTCGAGGAGGATCGAGACCTCCGGCCCCCGGTGACCGATCAGCCTCCGGGTCTGGGCCTCCAGAACCTGGGGGGCGACGGCGGTCGGGCCGGGGAGGAAGAGGCGCGGGGGCTGGGCCATGGGCGCCGGAGTATGGGCCCCGATCGGGATGCCGGGCAAGGACCCGGCGGAGCTACGCCCGGCACGGACCCGAGGGACGGGAACAGGAGCTGCTCGTTCCTCGTAGCATTGGGTGATGGGCTCAAAGGCCGCTCGACCCCAGAAATGGTTCTGGCCCGAGCGGCCCCGGGCATGGAAGGAGATAGAAATGCGCGCTTTCATTCGAAATACCGCCATTCTTGGCTCGCTGAGCCTGATCGCGCCCGTGTCACCGGCTCACGCCCAGGCCGACGACCACACCGCGGTTGTCTCCACGGCGGGCGTCACGGTCGAGGTCGACACCGAGGCGTGGCGGGGCGAGCCGGCACGGTTCGACAAGGTCCTTCCCGTCCTGGTCCGGATCGACAACGACGGCGAGGTGCCGCTACGGATCCGGCACGAGGACTTCGCCCTGGTCACGGAGTCGGGCGAGCGGGTCCCCGCGACCCCGCCGTTCGAGCTCGAGGCGACCGAGAGCGAGACGGTCGATCCGCGAATCGATCCGTTCGACATCCGGTACCGGTATCCGTACGGGTTCTTCCGGTTCGGGCCCTACGGCAGGCTCGGCTTCCTCGGCTACCCGTACGCGCTCGATGACTACCGCCGCTTCCGGCGAGTCGAGCTGCCGACCCCCGACATGGTGTCGGGGGCGCTGCCCGAGACGGTCGTCGAGCCGGGCGATCGGGTGACCGGGTTCCTCTACTTCGTCGATGACGACGACCTCGTGGATCTCGACCACGCCGGACGAGTGGAGTTTCGGGCCGAGCTCGTCAACGCCGACACCCGGCAGCCGATCGACACGATCGGGATCTCGCTCCTGGCCGAGAGCGACCGGCTCGAGGTCGCTGGGCCGCGGGGCTAGGGGCCCAGCACCCCGGACAAGATGGACGAGGGGGAGGCCGGCAACGGCCTCCCCTCACGTTCGTGCGCCTCGGGAGCGCTCCACGAGGCGCAGGTCCCCGAGCCGCTCGGCTGTCGCAGCGAACTCGGCGGTCGGGCCGCGCCACGCGAGCTCGTCCACGTCGTCGAACAGGGGCGCGTCGGTTCGTAGGGTCGCCAGATCCTTGAAGAGGAGCGCCAGCCCGCGATTCTCCCCCAGGATCTCGGGCGGGAACTCCTCGATCGTCCCGTGGCGGTTGAGGAGCCGGGCCGCGGTGATCGCCCCGATCCGGGGGATCCCCGGATACCCGTCCGCCGAATCCCCTACGAGGGCGAGCCAGTCGGGGATCTGGAAGGGGAGGACGCCGAACCTTTCGCGAACGCCCTCCTCGTCGCGGACCGTCCGGCTCCGGCGGTCCACCTGGACGACCCGCTTGCTTTGGACGCACTGGGCCAGATCCTTGTCCGGCGTCCAGATGCAGACCCGCTCGACGGCGAGGTCGCCGGCCGCGATCCGGGCGGCCGAAGCGAGCCCATCGTCGGCTTCCAGTTCGACCATCGGCCAGACGGCCACCCCCATGGCGACCAGCGCGCCCTCGAGCGGATGGAACTGGGCGAGGAGGGCGGGTTCGATCCCATCGCCGGTCTTGTAGCCCGGCCAGAGACTGTTTCGGAAGGACTCGATGACGTGGTCGGTCGCGACGCCGACGTGGGTCGCCCCCTTCTCGACCATCCGGAGCACCGTATGGAGGACGCCGGTCACGGCGCCAAAGGGCCGCTTCCCTTCGGGGTCCGATCGCCGGCCGCCGTAGAAGTGGCGGAAGAGCTCGTAGGTGCCGTCCAGGAGGTGGACGTCCATGCCGCAAGATAACTTGGGGGCCATCCTCTCCTCCCTCCGCCTCCGCTTCCCCTCCGACCCCCTGGAGCGGGAGTTCCGCGCCGGGTACGCTCGTGCGGCGATCCGGCCGGCGCGCGCCACGACGATCCTCGTCATCGCGCTCTACGTCGGCTATGTCGCGCTCGACTTCCGGACCGGCACGGTGGCCACCAACCTGCCGGTCAGGATCACGGTCGTCCTCATCATGAGCGCGATCCTGGCGCTCACCTGGCACACGGTCTTCCTCAGGACGCACTCCTGGATCCTGTCGGTCGGCGCCCTCACCGCCGCGGGCGGCATGCTCGTCATGATGACCCTCCAGCCCCAGCACGAAGCCCTCTTCTACCCGGGGATCGGGATCGCCATCATCGGCACCTTCGCGCTCTTCAGGATCCTCTTCCCCATCGCGGTCGCGGATGCCGTCATCATGGTGATGGGCTACGAGGCCATGGGCCGGATCTACCCATTCGAGAATCTGTTCGTGGCCACATGCTTCCTTGTCACCTGCCTCCTCCTCGGAGCCTTCGCGGGGTGGCATATCGAGCGCTCGGCGCGTCTCGAGTTCGTGGCGCGGAAGGGGCTCGAGGAGGAGCGGGAGCGCTCGGAGCGGCTCCTCCTGAACATCCTCCCGCAGCCGATCGCCGAGCGGCTCAAGACCGAGCCCGCGCCGATCGCGGACCGCTTCCCAGAGGCCTCGATCCTGTTCGCCGACGTGGTCGGCTTCACCGCCATGTGCGGCGCCATGGAGCCCGAGGACCTGGTCACGTTCCTGAACGAGCTCTTCACCGAGTTCGACCACGTCGCCGAGAGGCACGGGCTCGAGAAGATTAAGACGATCGGCGACGCCTACATGGCGGTCAGCGGGGTCCCCGTGCCGTGCCCGGACCACCTCGAGCGGATCGCGGAGGCGGCGCTCGAGATGCGTGAGCTGGCGGGCCGGCGTGCGAACGGGTCGACCGGTGACGGGGCGCCGCTCGCCGTCCGGTTCGGCATCGATACGGGCCCCGTCGTGGCCGGCGTGATCGGGGAGAAGAAGTTCATCTACGACCTCTGGGGGGACCCGGTCACGATGGCGAGCCGGATGGAGACCCAGGGCGAGGCCGGGGCCATCCAGGTCACCGAGGCGGTGCGGGAGCGGCTCGAGGGCCGCTACGCGCTCGAGCCCCGGGGCACGGTGGACATCAAGGGGCGGGGGGAGATGGCGACGTGGTGGCTCTTGGGGACGTCGCGGGAAGTGGCGGGCTAGCCGGCGTCGCCGAATGGCTGGAGGGCAAGCGCCCGCACCAACAGGTCGGCGTGCCCGTGACGGGCCAGGGGGAGATCGAGATAGGCTTCGACGGCGAGGGCCGCCCGGGTCTCCTTCATGAGTCCGGACTGCAGGGCACGCCGGAAGGCGGCTGCGACCTCCACGTCGCAGAGGGCTGGCGCATGGAGATCCACATCCGGCGCCTCAATCATTCCCTGGACGATTCCCGCCCGCCGTGTGCGAAGGAGATACTCCACGAGCGCCGAGGCGTCCGCGACGACCGGTCTCAGCGCCGCCGACGTGCCCGCCGCTCCTCACGGATCAGGTCGGCCGCCGGTCGCCCAAGATCCACCGGCGGATGGCGGTGGATCCGCTCGAAGACTTCCTCGGCCGGCTCGATCTCCCTGATGTTCTTCGCTTCCTCAGAGCGAATTGCATCCCAGAGGTCGACGGCCTGCTGCAGGTTGAGCCAGAACTCGGGCTCGGTACGTGTGAAACGCGCGAGCCGCAGCGCCGTCTCGGGGGTCACCGACCGTTTTCCATTGATGATCTCGTTCATTCGAGGATAGGAGACCTGAAGACGGTCAGCGGCCTGCTTCTGGCTGATGCCCAGGGGCTTGAGGAAGTCCTCCAGAAAGATCTCGCCAGGATGGGTCGGCCGGCGGTATTTGGGAAGGCGGCGCATGGTCAGGGCTCCTCTCAATGGTAATCGACGATCTCGACCTCGTCGGGCCCTTGTTCAGTCCAATGAAAGCAGATCCGGTACTGGTCATTGATCCGAATCGAGTGCTGTCCCTTTCGGTCGCCCCGCAGTCTCTTTAGATGAAGCCCCGGCAGCGAGAGCGATTGAAGCGAAACCGCCGCGTTCAACTGGTCCAGCTTTCGACGAGCATTCTCGTGAAGCTCCCGCGGCACCGTTCTCCGAGCGGCCTTGGTGTCCTCTCCCTCGAAGACATCCTCAGTTCCCGGTCCCTGAAGGAGACGATCACGCCGTCGGATCTTAATGGTTAACGTTTAGCATAGCAAGAAGAGGTCAGGCGAAGACGATCGTGGCCTCAGCTTCCCCGCGTAGCTCGGCCACGCGTCGGGCCTCCTCCTCGTTCTCCCCGCGCGACAGCCTGCCCAGCTTCTCGACCGTGATCTCCGCCTTCTTCCCCTTCGCCTTGACCCGCCAGAGGCCCACGAGCCGGCCGTCCTTCAGGACCGCTCCCGGGCTCGCCACGGGCCGGAAGAGCCGCTTCGAGAGCTCCCGGTCCGGGGCGAGGAGCGGCCGGTTCGGCTTCTGCAGATACGGGTCGCCAGGCGGGATCAGGCGGATTCCCTCCTCCGCCTCGGGAGGTGATTCGAGCGTGTCCACGTCCTCGCTCAGGAGCCAGCCCTTGCCCTTGCCGACTCGCACATCGACGAGGTCCTCCGCAACCTCGTCCCACAGGCGCTGGGCATGGCTCTTCGTGAGCCCGGCCCACTCGCCGAAGTCGCCGGGCGTGGCCGGCCCATAGAAATGGAGAAAGCGGCGCACCGCCTCGCTCGCGGCCGGCGTCCGGCCCGGCTTGCCCATCACGTAGCGGCGCTCGGAGTCGAGCCGGGCGCCCGCCTTCACCGTCGCGTACCGCCACAGCATGGGCGCCACGTGGTGGCTCTTGCAGCCCTTGCACCAGGGCATGCGGTCCCCCCGGACCCGCCCCCTCAGCTCCTCGTGCAGCTCGTTCTTGTCCAGCTTCCGACCCTTCCCCAGCGCATCCTTGGTGGCCGTCGCCACCTCGTCCAGCGCCT
>DASRVA010000086.1:0-18516 GCA_035687745.1 Gemmatimonadota bacterium | reverse complement strand
GACAGGCAGGCCGAGCATCCATCCACAGAGCGCGACGACGAGGAACCAGACGCCCCCCCAGGCCAGCGTCCCGCGGACACCTAGCGCCGCCGCCAGGGTCCGGTCACGACGCGCCGCGTCGGCCTCCAGCTGGTAGACCTGCGTGAACGGGTAGAAGGCCGCCACCGCGGCGCAGGCCGCCGCGAGCGACCAGAGCTCCGGGCCGGTGAGCGGCCAGCGGCCGCCGCCCGCCGTCCACCCCAGGAGCCATCCGATCCCTCCCTGCCCGCCGACGATGGCGGGGGTCGAGAGCCAGGGCGACCGCTTCCACCGGGTCCGGGGATGGGAATAGGCGGTGAAGATCCCCCACAACACGAGGTACGCCGCCGCGAAGGCCCACCCGACCACCGGCGCGAGCGCCGCGCCCACCGCCTGGAGCGCCGCGCTTCCCCGCGCCAGCCCGCGCGGCACAGACGGCGGGCGGGCCAGGCCGCCGATCGGCCCCGTGTCGCGGTCGTAGGCGGTATTGTACGCGTTGGCGCCGGGATAGAGGGCCATGTGAACGACGAGGAACCCGAGCGTCGTCCGGCCCGTCCATCCGGTCGCCCACAAGGCACCCCATACGAAGATGGGCGAGAGGACGAACACGAACGGGAAGCGCAGGTGGAGGAGACCCTCCCGCACCTCTCTTAGAGGGTCGTTCCGCACTGGCTTCAAGATCGGTTGGCGAGCATTTCCTGGAAGCGCTCCAGCTCGAGGCTCTCGAGCCGGCTCCGCGGCTCGAGAGACAAGGCCTCCTGGACCAGGACCCGGGCCTCGTCGGGGCGCCCCATCGCGAGACGGGTCCGGGCGAGCTCGACGCGGGCCGTGATGCTCCCCGGGTCGAGCGCGATGGCCCGCTTCAAGAGGGCCGCGCTCTCCTCGAGCGACACGTCCGGGAAGCCGCCGAGGAACGTGCGGGCGACCGCCTTGGCCACCGGATGGACGGTGGCGATCTCGCGATGGTAAGCGCCCAGGAACACGTACGGCGCGTAGTCGGACGGATCCAGCGCCCGCGCCCGCTCGATCTCGTGGTACGCCTGGCGGCCGAGCTCGATCACCTCTCCCGCCTTCTGGATCCGATAGGCATACCCAAGATGCCGGCCGTAGCGGCCCAGCGCGATGGCCAGCGCCGTGTGGGCGCGGCTCACCTCGGGGCCGTGGCGGACCGCCCGACGCGCGATCTCGATCGCGGTCCGGAGGCGGGCCTCGTCCCCTTCATGGCCGGGGGTTTCCTCCGCCAGGGCGGAGAGTCCCATCGACGTCTTCCAGAGGAGGGTGACGTCTTGCGGCGCACCGGCCAGGCCGGCCTGCCAGGCAACCACCGCGGCCGCCGTCCGGCCCGCCCGCATCAGGCTGTCCCCCTGAATCGCCGCCGATTGGGCCGGCGACGCCGAGGCCGCGTCCTGGGCCCGGGCCGTCCCGACCCCGAGCAGCCCGAGCGCGCAGGCCGTGGCCAGCGATGTCCCACGCATCGCTAGTCGATCTCCTCGAGGAGTTCACGCGCCTCCCGCAGACGGATGCGGTCGGCCTCCTCCCGCGGTGGCAGCTCCAGCGAGGCCTCGAGCTCGCGCCGCGCGTCCGCCTCGCGGTCCAGCTCCAGGTACGTCCGGGCCAGTTCGACCCGCGGCGTGATGTACTCCGGCCCCAGCCGCACGGCGCGCTCGAGG
This sequence comes from Gemmatimonadota bacterium, assembly GCA_035687745.1. Lineage (GTDB taxonomy): Bacteria > Gemmatimonadota > Gemmatimonadetes > JACCXV01 > JAHWKZ01 > DASRVA01. The sequence continues at coordinate 16,828 of DASRVA010000086.1, read as the reverse complement.
TGCGCGGCGCTCCCCTCCTCGGACGCTTCGGGGAGACGACCGAAGAACGTGCGCGCGAAGGCCTTGAGAAACGGGTTCAGGGTGGCCAGCTCGCGCTCCAGGATCCCGAGCACGACGAACGCGGCGAAATCGGAAGGATCGAGCCGCGCCGCGAGCTCGGCTTCCGACCGGACCTCCCGCGCGAGCTCCACCTTCCTCTTCCCGCCCTCGGAGAGGGCGAGCCGACCGAGAGCGGCGGCGAGGGTGGCGTGCGGGCGGGCCGCCTCGGGTGCCGAGCGGACCGAGCGCCGCGCCAGCTCCACCGCCTCCCGGTACGCCGCCTCGTCGCCTTCCTTCCCCGGCCGCTCCTCGGCCAGGTTCAGGAGAGCCCGCGAGGTCTTCCAGAGGAGGACGGGGTCGTCGGCGGCGGTCGCCAGGCCCTGCCGGTATGCCGCGACCGCCTCGGGGGTCCGGAAGGCCGCCATGAGGCTGTCGCCGCGGGCCGCGGCGGCCGGACCCGCCTGCGCGATCGCGACAGCGGCGTTCACGAGGACGACCACGCCCGCCAGGAGGACGCGCGCGGATCGAACAACCGGGACGCAGGGATTCGCGCGGCGCATCGGAATCACCTTCCCTACCCGGGCCGCTTCCGGCCCGTTCCCGAAGGGATCTACAAAGGGAGCGCGTAACCGCGGGTCGCCTCAAGTCGGCGCTGGACCCGCCGGGCCACATCCTCGAGCTCCTCCCGTTCGTCCACCAGATTCAGCGAATCCGTTTCGACGACGAGGACCGGGGCGAGGTCGAAGCGGTTGATCCAATCCTCATAATAGTCGTTCAGCCGTTCCAGATACGGCGTGGGGATCTCCTGCTCGAAGTCGCGGCCACGGGTACGGATCCGCTCCACCAGCACGGGAACCGAGGTGCGCAGATATACGAGCAGGTCGGGCGGCTCGAGAAACTGCGTCATCACCGAAAACAGCTCCCGGTAGTTCGCGTAGTCGCGGGCGTCGAGATGGCCCATGTCGTGGAGGTTCCGGGCGAAGATCTCGGCGTCCTCGTAGATCGTCCGGTCCTGGATCACGGACTCCGGCGCGGCCAGGATCTCCTGGTGGTGCTGGAACCGCTTGGAGAGAAAATAGACCTGCAGATGGAACGCCCACCGCTCCATCCGGGCATAGAAATCCGGGAGATAGGGGTTCCCCTCGACGTGCTCGTAGTAGGCCCGCCAGGAGAACCGATCGGCGAGCAGGTTGGTCAGCGTGGACTTCCCCGAGCCGATGTTGCCAGCGACCGCGCAAAAGACCTTCACGCCCCAGCCTTCCCCGCGCCCGTCCGCGAAGCCGCCCCCGGGAGATCCAGCTCCCCCTGGCCGGCCTCGACGGTCGCGATCCGGTGGTCGACCATCGCCCGAACGGCGGCGAAGTCGGCGTCGCTCCACACGAAGTCGAGCTGCGACACGTCGATCGTCAAGAGCCGCCCCGGGTAGGTCGCGAAGAACCGCTCGTAGCTCGCGTTCACCCGTTCCAGGTAGGTCTCGGTGATGTCGCGCTCGAAGGGCCGGCTGCGGGACTGGATCCGGTCGAGGAGACGGCCGGTCGAGGAGCGCAGGTAGACGACCAGGTCGGGACGCGGCACTTCAGGTAGGAGCGCCTCGTAGATCCTTTCCCAGATCGCGTAGTCGCGGCCGGACAGGGTGAGGCTCGCGAAGATCCGGTTCTTCTCGAACAGGTAGTCGCTGAGAACGAGGTCGTGACCGGTGCGGATCGCCTCCCCGACCTCCCGCTGCTGGCGGAACCGGGCGAGGAGGAAGAAGAGCTCGGTGTCGAAGGCGAGCCGCTCCATGTCCTGGTAGAAGCCGCCGGTCAGGAAGGGGTTCTCCTCGACCAGTTCCAGGAATCGCCGGCCGCCGCGCTCCGCGTTGAGGCGATGGACCAGCGACGTCTTGCCGACCCCGATCACGCCGTCGATCGCGATGTAGCGGACAGGCGTCAAGCGGACGCTACCCTGCCGGTAGGGGTCCTGGAGGACGGAGGGACGAGCTATCGTAGGCCCTCGAGGTGGCGGCGTCAACGAGAATCGCAGGAAACGATGCTGCTCCGAAAATATACCGAAAACCTCGCCTCGGCACGTGCAGAACGCCGCAATCCTCCGCCTGTTTCGTTGCGGGCCTCTTGCCCGGCCGGTACGTTCCGCGACCCCCATGACGACGGAATCGAAGACCGCGCGCGAGACGCGCGTCCTACGGGTCGGCCACAGCCCCGACCCCGACGACGCGTTCATGTTCTACGGCCTCGCCAAGGGCGCTGTCACGATCCGCGATTACCGGATCGAGCACGTCCTCGAGGACATCCAGAGCCTGAACGAGCTCGCGATCCGCGGCGCGATCGAGGTGACCGCGATCAGCGCCCACGCCTACCCGCGGGTCGCCGACCGGTATTGGGTCCTGCGCTGCGGGGCGTCGATGGGGCTGGGGTACGGCCCGATCGTGGTGGCGCGGCCGGACGGGCCGGCGTCGGTGGAGTCCCTGGCCGGGCGCCGCGTGGCGATCCCCGGCCAGCTGACCACGGCGTACCTTGTGGCGCGGCTTTACCTGCCCGAGTTCGAGGCGGTCCCCGTCGCCTTCGATCGCATCCCCGAGGCCGTCCTGGTGGGCCAGGTCGACGCGGGGCTCGTGATCCACGAGGGCCAGATCACCTACAGGGAGACGGGGCTCGACAAGCTCGCCGACCTGGGCGAGGTGTGGCTCGCGGACACCGGGCTGCCCCTCCCTCTCGGCCTGGACGTCGTCCGGAAGGACCTCGGGCGGGAGCTGGCCGGCGAGATCTCGGCCGGCCTCGCCGCCTCGATCGAGCACGCCTTTCTCCACGAGGACGAAGCCGTCGACTACGCGCTCGGCTTCGGCCGCGGCCTGGACCGTGAGAGGGCGCGGCGGTTCGTCCTCATGTACGTGAACGAGTACACCCGCGACATGGGTGAGGAGGGGTGCCGCGCCCTCGAGACGCTTTTCGCCCGCGCTGCCGCGGCCGAACTCCTGCCGCCCGTCGGCGAACTGGATCTGGTGTAGGGGGGCTCCAGGTGTGCCGGGCTACCGGCGGCGTGGCACCTGGCCCGTGGAAGGATCGTCGTGGACGCCGGGCCTAGCCGATGACCGGCAGGGCGTGGGGATCGAGCTGCCCCGCTCGGCGCGGCGCGTGGCGGACGATCGACTCGAGCGGGGTCTCGGGGAGCCTCTCGTAGAGGGTCGTCCGCTGGACGGGCTCGAAGCCCGCCTCCCGGATCAGGGTCCGGATCTCCTCGACCGTCGTCGTGTTGACGAACGCGGCCTCGGCGTGCACGGACTCCTCGAACAGGGTGCCGCCGAAGTCGTCCGCCCCCCAGTGGAGCGCGATCTGCCCCGTCTTCTTCCCCTCGCTGAACCAGGACGCTTGGACGTGGTCGACGTTGTCCAGGTAGAGCCGGCTCACCGCGATCGTCCGCAGATACGCGGCCGGCCCTTCGGCCCGGGGCCGGACCTTCTCGAGCGGGGTGTTGCCGGGCTTGAACGACCACGGGATGAAGGCGGTGAAGGATCCCGGTCGGTCCGCCCGCGTGGCTTCGGGTAGCGCCAGAGAATGGTCCTGGAGCGCCCGCAGGCTGTCCAGGTGCTCGAGGAGCTCGGCCGGCGTCTCGATCGACCCGTACATCATGGTGGCGGTCGTACGGAACCCCACCCGGTGGGCCGTCTCGTGAACCTCGAGCCACGCCTCCGGACCGCCCTTCCGGATCCCCAGCTTCTTCCGGACGCGCGGGGCCAGGATCTCGGCGCCGCCCCCCGGGATCGAGCGTTGTCCCGCGTCCCACAGGTCCTCGAGGACCGCCAGCAGAGGCTTCCCCGACACGGCGGCCATTCCCTGGATCTCGACCGCGCTCCAGTAGTGCGGGGTGATCCCGGGGAAGCGCGCCACGGTCTGGCGGACGAGATCCAGGTAGTAGGCGTACGGGAGGTCGGCGTTCACACCTCCCTGAAGAAGAACGGTCGTCGCGCCCTGCTCGGCGGCCCAGGCGACCTTCTCGAGCACCTCTTGGACCGTGTGCGTGTAGGCATCGGCGGCCTCCGCGTGGCGGTAGAACGCGCAGAACACGCAATCCACGTCGCAGACGTTGGTGTAGTTGGGGTTGGAGTCGATGACGTAGGTGACCTCGCGCGCCGGGAAGCGCCGGAAGCGCTCGGCGTTGGCCAGGCCCCCAAGCGCGGTCAGGGGCGCCGCCGTCAGGAGCCACTCGCCCTCGGCGGGGGTCAGCCGCTCGTGTCCGGAGAGCTTGGCTCGGATCGTGTCCAGCATACAAAAAGGAATCTCAATGGTGGCCCGCGCCCTGTCCAGCGCGCAAGCGCTCCGCCGGGTCAGCTCGATGGATCCGTGACCTGGCCGACGAAGAGAATCGTGCCCGAAAGCCGCTCCCGGATGGCGAAAAGGAAGGGGCGATCGGCCACGAACGGCGGCGGCGCCGAGACCGGGATCGCCCCCACGGTCACCGCCGCGGCCTCGGTCCCCGCCTCGTCCACCTTCACGAACGCCTTCTGCTTGACGTAGTCGAGCCAGACTCCCCCGCCGGGGGTCAGGCGGCTGAAGTCGGCGTCTGCGAACGCCTTGCGGACCCCGAGATCCTGGAGCGCCTCGTTCAGGGTCTTCTCGTACCCGAGCTCGAAGCGTGGGAGGGAGACCTGGAGATATCGCACCTGAAGCCCCTCGACGAGCTCCCGCCACGCAGTCGAGTCCAGATCGGCCGCCAGCTCGGCCGTGGTAGTCCCCTCGGCCGGGAGGACCACGGTCATCGAGAACGCGCCGCCGCCGTAGGGGAGGTCCACCGCCTGGTACCGCTCGGTCGCCGCCTGCGAGAAAAGGGAGTCCAGGCTCATCATCGCGACCTCGACCCGGCTTCCGTCGGGTCGGCGGAAGGACGCGGACCGGGTGTCCTCCGGGTCGAAGCGAGTCTGCCACAGCCCCTTGAAGTAGAGGGCGTTGATCAGGAACATCACGTCTTGGGGACGGATCGCGTTGACGATCCGCTCGATCCTCCCCCTCGTCTTCTCCTCGACCCACCCGTTGATCCGCTCCAGCGAAGCCGGGTCGGCGAAATCGAGCCCGGCGACCTCGGCGTCGAAGAACTCCTGGCCCGTCGCCAGGAACTCCGGGACGATCGGGAACCCTTCCCGGATCCAGATCGAGTTCGCGACCACGGTCTCCACACTCGGATCGAGACCAAGGAGGAGGTCGATCAGATCGCGGTAGGACCGGTTGATCTCGTCCAGGGTGAGCGAGGAGACACCGAGCGCGGCCTCGATCTCGTCCCGGGTCTCGCCTTCGGCTCCGTTGAGGAGCATCCCGAGCACCATGGAGACGCTGAGGGGGGAGAGGAAGACGTTCGCGTCCGGCTCCTCCTGCACCACCCGGCCGAGGAGGCGGAAGCTGAAGTCGTTGCCCGCGTCCACCAGGGCGGCTTCCTGGGGAGAAAGCTCCCGGGGCAGCGACTCGATCGGTTCCAGCGGTCCCCCCGGGAGCGGTCCCGGCCCCACCGCCTCCTTGCAGGTGGCAGCCAGCGCGCACAGGACGATCGCCAGGATGGTTCGGTGCATGCTCGCCTCCCAGGCCGGACGATGGACCCCGCGAAAACCCTTGCTTCCGTGAAACGTCCGGCGGCCCGCAATTCTGACGGCTCCCGGCCCGCCGGCCCGTCACCCCTCGTCGAAGAGGGGGAGGTACTCGGTGTAGCCTTCCTCCGCGAGCCTGTCCACCGGAACGAACCGGAGCGCCGCCGAGTTCATGCAGAACCGCTTCCCGGTCGGCGGCGGACCGTCGTCGAACACGTGGCCAAGGTGCGAGTCGCCGTGTCGTGAGCGGACCTCGATCCGCTTGACGAGGAGCTTCCGGTCCTCGCGGTAGACGATGTTCTCCGGCTCGAGCGGCCTGGTGAAGCTGGGCCACCCCGTCCCCGACTCGTACTTGTCCAGCGAGCTGAACAGGGGCTCGCCGGAGACGATGTCGACGTAGATTCCCGGCCGCTTGTTGTCGTTGTACTCGTTGCGGAAGGGGGGCTCGGTCCCCTCCTCCTGGGTCACTTTGTACTGCAGCGGAGTGAGCGTCCGCCGCAGCACGTCGTCGGCCGGCTTCAGGTCGCCGATCTCGCTGGACGCCCCAGCCTCCGCCGCGCCCTGACCGCACGCGGTTCCCGCGCCGAGCGCCAGTGCCAGGACGGCCGCCACCGGCCCGGGGATCGACCTCCACCTCGACAGCGCACTCATGTGTCCATCCTTCCTGCCTGAAGACCGGGAATCGCAATCACCGGGATCACGTTATCATACTCTCAGGAAACGTGGTTCGACATCCGCGGTATTCCATCCGTGACCGCGCCGTGAAAGGAGACCCCATGCGCACGACGGGCTTCGTCGTCCTGCTCTTGACGATGGTCGGGCTCGCTCTGGCCGCCGTCCTCGACCGCACCGGACGCGAGCTGGCACCGGCCGGGGCGAAAATCGCCCGTGACACGGCCGAAGCCACCTTCGCGGGTGGCTGCTTCTGGTGCGTCGAGGAGGCGTTCGACGCGGTCCCGGGAGTTGTCTCGACGACCTCAGGGTACACCGGCGGCCAGACCCGGGATCCGAGCTACGAGGAGGTCTCCTCGGGGGGGACGGGTCACGCCGAGGCCGTGCGCGTCGTCTACGACGCGGAGGTCACCACCTACGCGAAGCTCCTCGATACCTTCTGGCGCAACATCGACCCCACCGATGGCGGCGGCCAGTTCTGCGACCGCGGGGACTCCTATCGCTCTGCCATCTTCACGCACGGCGAGGAGCAGGGGCGACTCGCGGAGGCTTCCAAACGCGCGCTCGAAGAGTCGGGCCGCTTCGACAAGCCCATCGCGACCGAGATCGTTCCCGCCGGACGCTTTTACGAGGCCGAGTCGTACCACCAGGACTACTACCGGAACAACCCGACCCGTTACAAGCTCTACAAGTGGAATTGCCGGAGGGCCCAGCGCCTCGAGCAGATCTGGGGAGAGAAGCCCTGATCCTTGCCCCAACCCCGGCCGCGGGCTAGCCCCTCCACGTGCAGCTCGTCGATGCCGGCATGATCGCGTTCGCGGCCTGGCACGCCCTGAAGGGGCGTGTCGACTGGCCGCTCACGTTCCAGGTCCCGAGGATGCTTCGTCCCCTCGTGGCGAAGGCGGAGGACACCTACGCCCTCTTCTGGAACGCGGAGAGGCAGTGGAAGAAGGAGCGCTGGCCCGCTTACCGGGACCGGCCGGAGATCTGGGATCACGCCGGCCGCGAGGACTACGAGGCCATGATCGGCACGCTGACCGCGCTGGGGGTGGTCCAGTTCCGCTCCGACGGCCGTGAGGCGGACGAGCTGCTGGCGGCGCTCGCCCACCGTCTCGAGGGGGAGGAGCGGCTCGTCATCCGATCGGACGACAAGGACTTCATGCAGCTCCTATCCGGCTCGACGAGGATGGAAGGCCGAGTGCGCGGAACCGTGCGTCACTCGGACGTCAAGGAGATCCTCGGCGTCACGCCGGCCTACGTGGTCGACTTCCTCGCCCTCTCGGGGGACGTCGCGGACGGGATCCCGCGGATCGTGACGCCCTCGGCCGCGCGCAAGCTGATCGCGAGCCGCGGCCACGTCCGCGACTGGATCGATCGCGACCTGCGCATCGATCCGCGCCTCAGGCGCGCCCTCGAGGACGGCAGGGAGCAGCTTCGCCTCAACCTCGAGCTGGTCGACCTCTCGGCCGACGCGGTCGGGGAGCCCCCCGTTCCCCTTCTGGAAAGCTGGGCAGATCCGGAGGCGGCCCGTGAGATCGGTGAGCGGGCGGGCATCGGCTGGCTGACCGACCCCGAGGCGGTCGGCGGCTTCTCGATCCTCGAGACCTGGGGCTGGCGGACCCGCGAGCGGCTCGGGGTCTGAGGCCGGCGGTCCCCGGCGCCGAGCTGATGCGTTAGACTGGGTCGCCACGCTCGTTCTCCACCCCGGCCGGGCGACGACGCCCATCCAGGAGGCCCCCGATGGTCATGCCCCTCGGCGACGACGACTCGGGCATGCGGATCACGCCTGTCGTCACCTTCGCTCTCATCGCCATCAACGTTCTCGTGTTCCTGGTGCAGCTCACGCATGGCGACATCGAGGGCTTCTTCATGAAGTGGTCGGTCGTTCCGATCGAGTACGGCCAGCAGACCGACCTGCCTCCGACCCACCCGGGACCGTTCTGGACCACTCTCTTCAGCTCGATGTTCATGCACGGGGGGCTGCTCCACCTGGGCGGCAACATGCTCTTCCTGTGGATTTTCGGAGACAACGTCGAAGAAGCGATGGGGCACGTGAAGTACCTGGTCTTCTACCTCCTCTGCGGGGTCGCCGCCGGGCTGGCCCAGATCCTGATCAATCTCGACAGCCAGATCCCCAGCCTGGGCGCGAGCGGGGCGATCTCGGGCGTCCTCGGCGCGTACCTGGTCCTCTTCCCGCGACAGCGCGTGCGGGTTCTGCTGCTCAGGACGATCACCCACATGCCGGCCATCGCGGTCATCGGGATGTGGATCGTGTTCCAGTTCATCAACGGCATCGGACAACTGGCGCAGACCGAGCAGACCGGCGGCGTCGCTTACGCGGCGCATATCGGCGGCTTCGTGGCCGGGCTCCTGCTGGTGTGGGTGTTCCGGGATTACGGAGGCCGGAGGCTTGCGGGGGCTTGACCCGAGGACTTCAGACCGCGGTCTGCCGGTACTCCAGGATGTCGTGCTCGGCGAGGAGGTCGCGGAAGCGCTGCAGGCCCTTCCTCTCAGACTCGCCGAGCCGGTACACGAAGTTCCTCAGGTAGGCCGCCAGGTCGTCCTGCGTGCCCAGCCGTTCCCCCGCCGCGGCGGCGGCGATGTCTCCCAGATGCTCGCTTCCGACCGCGAGCGATCCCGTCAGAAAGCCCGACAGCCGCTCGCGCTCGCGGCGCGGGAGGGTCGTCCGCATGGCCCACACGGCGAAGACGAAGGGCTGCCTCTGCCATTCCCACCAGGCGGTCGCGAGGTCGATGGTCCGCTCCCAGCCGTGGCGCCTGGCGTCGGCCACCGCCTCCAGCGCACGATCGCCGATCAGGAGGAGGCCGTCGACCGACTCGCGGGGATCCGCCGCCAGCTCCTCCTCCCGGACCCACTCCGGCGCGACCTCCCACCGCGCGCGGGCGAGGAGCTCCAGGAGGCGCCTCGACGTCGAGCTCTCGCCCGTGATGCCGATCCTCCGGCCGTCCAGGTGACGTGGATGGCGGCGGGCGAGCAACACCACCGACCGCACGTGATCCTTGACCGCGATCCCCATCGGCGGAACGGTCATCTCGAAGGTGCCGTCCAGGCGGAAATAGTCGGCCACGGCCATGAGCCCGGCGTCCACCGACCCTTCCGCCGCCGCGCGACCGAGGGCCCGGGGCACCATGTCCACCACGTCGAACGGCGGCTCGTCGCCCCAGGCGTAGGTGAAGGGCTGGGCGTTCAGGTACGGAATCCTGGCGACGTTCAGGGGCACGCTCCTCAGGCGAGGATGCTGGATCGGAAAGATCGCTAATCTACAGGCCGGAACCGTGACGACGAACCACGCACCCAGGAGGCATGATGCGTAGGATATCCGTCCTGGGCCTGACGATACCGTGCCTGATGACGGCGATCGGGCTGGCCGGATGCTCGACGGCGGGCTCGGGGACGGCGCGTGGCCGGGAAGCGACGGCAGGAAGCTCACAGCCGGCCTCTCTCGCCCTGACCGAGGAGGAGGTGGACGCTCTGGCCGACCGGCCCGACCTCGACGCCCGCGTGCGCTCGGAACCGTATGCGTATTTTCGGCTGCTGGCGAGCGGTTTCTCGCGACGGGTCTGCGCGGAGTTCGACGGCCTCATCGACGAGATGCCGCTCGTCAACCTCCACGGAGACGCGCACCTCGAGCAGTACGCGATCACGCCGACCGCGCACGGCCTGGACGATTTCGACGAGGCAGGGATGGGTCCGGGCGTGGTGGATCTCGTCCGGTTCGCATCCTCGATCCATTTCGCCTGCCGGCGGTCCGCCTTCGACTGCGACCCGGAGGCGGCGGTGGACGAGTTCCTCGACGCCTATGCGATGGCGCTCGAAGACCCCGCGTCGACGGTGCCCACGCCGGCGTGGGTCGCGCGTGAGCGCCGGCGGACACCCGTCGACCGCGAGGCCTTCCTGAAGTGGGCGGAATCCCTCATGGAGGACCCCGACGAGACGACCCGCACGTGGATGATGAAGCGCTGGGCGCTGTTCGTCCGGATGATGACCCGGCTCCGGTCCGAGACGCCCGACGACTACTACGGCATCGAGCGGTTCGGCGCCATCGATGTCGGGGTCGGCAGCGCCCTGGACGCCAAGTTCCTGCTCCGGATCCGGGGCGCGACCGCGGATCCGCTGGATGACATCATCGTCGAGATCAAGCCCATGAACGAGGTCGAGGCGCCCTGTCTCCTGCGGCCGCCCTCGGGCGGGATGCTCATGACCCTGCTTCCCACCGTGAGGATGGGACGGCTGCGGCCCGAGGTGCTCGGGTACCTCCCCTGGGAAGAGGAGGGCGGAGACAAGAGCCAGTGGTGGATCCACTCCTGGGACTTCGGCTATGGTGAGCTCGAGATCGGCGACCTGGAGAGCCAGGCCGACCTGGCAGATATCGCCCGGGACGTCGGCCTCCAGCTCGGACGTGGACATTGCAACGGGATCGCGGCGCCCCTCGAGGACCTCAACCGCGACGCCCAGGCCCGCGCGCTCGGCCTGACGCGCGGACACATCGAGACGCTGGCCAAGCAGCTGGCCGACGAGTCGTATCAGGCGTGGGTGCGGCAGATGGGAGGGTAATGGGTAAGCGGTGAGTACTCTAACCCTCAATAAGCCATACCAAGACCCCACAGATAGACCTGTCAAGCATCGACTGCCCTGCGGAACTTGGGACGCCTTGCGAACCGAAGCCTAGCGATACACCCGGATCTTCCTGTATAGCGCATCTCTCTCCACCGGCACTTTCCCCGCCGCGCGGATCATCGCGACCAGCCGATCGACCGTGTGGCCCACCGCACTGTGAGCGTGCGCGTAGTGGGCGATCTTCTCGACCCCGATCGTCCCATCCAGGTCGCTGGCCCCGAAGTTGAGCGCCATTTCCGCCGTCTGTTCGCCGAGCATGACCCAGTACGACTTGACGTGCGGGATGTTGTCGAAGACGAGCCGGCTCATGGCGATCGTCCTCAGGTCCTCGATCGCGGACGCCTGACGCTCGACGATCCGGGTCTCGCCGACCTGGTACTCGAGCGGGATGAAGGCCTGGAAGCCGCCGGTCCGGTCCTGCTGCGCGCGGAGCTTCAAGACGTGGTCGACCCGCTCCGCGTAGGTCTCGATATGCCCGTACAACAGCGTGCAGTTGGTGGGAATCCCCATCTTGTGGGCGGCATCGTGGACGGCGAACCACTCCCGCTCGCCGATCTTGTGCTTGAAGAGCTCCTCCCGAACCCGCTCGCTGAAGACCTCGGCCCCGCCGCCCGGCAAAGCGTCCAACCCGGCCGCGACCATGTCCTCGAGGACCTGTTCGATCGAGCGCTTCCCGATCTTGGCGAAGAAGTCGATCTCGACCGCCGTCCACGCCTTGATGGTGATCGTGGGACTCTTCTCCCGGATCCGGCGCACGATCTCGACGTACTTCTCGTAGGGCCAGCGGTGGTGGAGGCCGCCCACAATGTGGATCTCGCGGATGTCGTCGGTGACGTGGGCCAGGATCTCGTCCCAGCTCATCTCGTAGCCCTTGGGGTCGTTCCTGGGCCGGGCCGCGAAGTCGCAGAACCCGCAGTCCAGGACGCAGATGTTGGTCGGGTTGAGCTGGCGGTTGAGGACGAAGTACACGCGATCGCCGTGGCGCTTGCGGGCGGCGTGGTCGGCCATCTGCCCGAGAGCGGGAAGGTCCTGTGTCTCGAGGCACGCCATCCCGTCGGCGTGATCGAGCCGCTCGCCGGCCAGGAGCCGCTCCCACGCGCGCTCAAGCGCGGGGTCGAGGAAGTCGATCTCGGGCGTCTCGACCAGCGAGGGGTCGAGGATGCCGGCGGGTTCCCGCGGGAGGGTCGTGAGGGGCTTCATGAGCGCCCGAAGTTCACGCGGGGGCGAGGCCCGGTCAACTCGCGCCCTCGCACGCCAGTGAGTCAGTTTGAAACTGACCCACTAGCCCTCGCGCGCCGCGCGCGGTCCCAACCCGACGCCGTGTCGCGGATCACCCGCGCTTCTCCAGCAGGTCGGCGTATTCGGCGTGCCTTCGTACGACCGCAGCCACGAACGGGCACGTGGGGATCACCCGGTAGCGGTGGCCACGGGCCCAGTCGAGCGCGTCCAGGACGAGCTGCTCCCCGATCCCCTGGTTCCTGAGCGACTCCGGGACCCATGTGTGACGGTAGTCGAGCACGCCTTCGCTGGGCTCGGCGTAGTCGAGATGGGCGATCTGACCCTCGATGTCGGCGGCAAAACGGCTCTGCTCCGGCTCGTGACGGGTTTCGATGTCCATGCGACCCTCCCTCTCATGGTTCGCCCACTTCCGACTCGCTTCAAACTGGTCGGCCAGATCGGCCATCTCCTCCAGTGCTTGGATCACACTCTCCAGAGGCATCACTGCCCATCGACGCAGCTGCTCTCGTCGCGCACCCTCCCACGTCGTGAGCCGCCAGTCCACGGCCCTGAGAGAATCCGGAAGCTCGGTCATTCATCCTCCAGGCGCATCCGCAAGTACTCCACGTCGATCCGGTCCTCAGTCCGGTTCGCTTCCTCTTTCATCTTGATCAAGGCCGGGATCGATACCACTCGAACCTGTCCAATATCCGCGAGTTTCCTTATCGTGGCCCGCTCATATTCCTCGTCGAACGGAAAGGGGACCCGCACGAACACGTCGATCGGGGTTTCGCGATGCTCGTCGCTCCAGAACTGGAGGACCTTCATCCCCTTCTCTCGGATGAGGGTCTCGCGCAGATCCTCATCCGCGAACTGCTCGACGGTCAGAGGAACCTGGGGTCGGTAACCGAGGGCAGCCAACGCTTCGAAGGTCATGGCCACGTTGTCGGGCGTCAACTCGACGACCAGATCCACGTCCTTCGTGTACCGCCGGTACCCATGGACGTTGACGGCGAGCCCGCCGGCAACAAGATACCGCACCCGAGCCCGGTCGAGCGCCGCGACGATCGCCTGCACGCTGGCAAGCTTCATACCGATCTCCCGTCGATCCCGTAATCACCCGACAGCCCGGTCGACCAGCCGGACGACCTCCGAGTCCATCTCGGTCGGATCCGGGTAGCTCGGCTTCCAGGTCGCGTGGATCCCCATCCGGCCGCGGTAGCAGGGCCAGACGCCGGCCAGTCGCATGTCGCTGGAGACGACGCCGCGCGCGGGATCGAACACCTCCTCCGGAACGAAGTTCGGCGGCCCCCGTCCGTGGGTCAACACGCGAAGCTCACGTCCTGCCGAGGCTGCGTGCTTTCTGCCTCGTTGCGCTGCGGGCTCGTTCCGCGGCTCTGCTTCCGGACCAGCACGTCGTCGTACTCCGAATGCTCCTCGAGCAGGTGCCGGACGAACGGGCAGGTCGGGATGACTTCGTAGCCGTTGTCGCGGGCAACGCCCAGGGCCACGACGCACCGTACGAGGCAATACACGCCGGACGCCCGCCCAAGTAGAATCGATCTGGAACAGGCACCGAAAAAGCCCTGCTCTCGGGAAAGGAAAGGAACGGTGCGCCCCAATCTGTTCGCACTGACCGCGGATCTCGAGGAGAGTCACTGGTGGTTCTCCGCTCGGCGCCGGATCATGCGGGCTCTGATCGAGCGGATCCTCCCGCCCTCCCGGGAATCGCTCATCATCGACGTCGGCTGCGGCACCGGCGCCAACATCGCCTCCCTGGCGAACGACTATGCCTGTATCGGGATCGATCCGTCCGAGGTAGCGATCGGGCTCGCCCGGGCTCGGTTCCCGTCGGTGGAGTTCAGGGTCGGCTCGGCGCCCGCGGACTTGGGCGAGTCGGCGCAGGAGGCGGATCTCTTCCTGCTCCTGGACGTGCTCGAGCACGTGGAGGACGATTTCGCGCAGTTCTCCGCGGTTGCGTCCGCCGCTCGGGCCGGCGCTCTCATCCTCATCACGGTGCCGGCCGATCCCTCGTTGTGGAGCGAACACGATGTCAGCCATGGCCATTATCGGCGTTACGAACCCGACCGCCTGGAGATGATCTGGCAGGACCTCCCCCTTCGGGTTCGGCTCATGAGCTACTTCAATGCCCGTCTCTATCCGGTGATCAGGGCAGTGCGGGAGGCCGGCCGGATCCTGGGCCGGGCCAGCGGAGCCCGGGAGACGGACTTGTTTCAGCCCCCAGCCCCCATCAATGGCCTTCTGGAGACGATCTTCGCGGGCGAGCGGCGCAGGCTCGTGGAGCTTCTCGAAGGCAGCCGCGAAAGCGGCTATCGAAGAGGCGTCAGCCTCATCGCGGTCCTGGAGCGGGAGCACGGCCGCTTCGAGCCGAGACCGCGTCCCCCGGAAACTCCTCCGGACGCGCTTCTTCGAAGCCGATCGCCTGTCTGACCAGGTACAGAGGCCTCCCCTTCACCTCGATGAAGATCCGGCCCAGGTATTCTCCCATAATCCCCAGGCCGATCATGTTCATTCCGCTGAAGAAGAGGAGGAACACGATCAGGGAGGCATAGCCCGGGACGTCGACTCCCAGGACCAGCGTCCGAAGAATGATGAAGACCATGTAGGCCAGCGCTGCGAAGGCCACGGCGACGCCGAAGTAGGTCCAGATTCTGAGCGGCAGGGTGGTGAACGAGAACAGCCCCTCCAGCGCGAAGTTCCAGAGTTGCCACGGCCTCCACTTGCTCGTTCCCGAGGCCCTCGCCGGACGCGCGTATTCGATCGTCGCCGGGCGAAACCCGAGCCAGGCGAAAATTCCCTTCATGAAGCGGGTCCGTTCGGGGAGCTGTTTCAGCATTTCCACGGCCTGACGGTCCAGCAGGCGAAAGTCCCCGGCATCCGCTGGGATCGGCACTTCACTCAGGCGACCCATGACGCGGTGAAAGAGCACGGCGCTCGAGCGCCTCGCGAAGGTGTCGCGGCTCCGATCCCGCCGCACGGCCAGAACCACCTCGTAGCCGGCCCTCCATTGTTCGACCATGTCAGGAATGAGCTCCGGCGGGTCCTGCAGGTCCGCATCGATGGGGATGACGGCATCGCCGCCGGCGTGGTCGATACCCGCGCTGAGCGCGACCTCCTTTCCGAAGTTGCGCGTCAGATCCAGGATCTTGATTCGATGATTGGCCCCACGGGCCGCCTCGAGGAGTCGCAGCGTGCCGTCCGAGCTTCCGTCGTTGACGCAGACGATCTCGTAATCCACCGTCACCGCCTCGACGATGGGGAGGACCCGATCGAAAAACACGGGGATGACGTCCGCCTCGTTGTACATCGGGACCACGATGCTCAGGCGGAAGGGGGCAGGCTCCGGACTCGTTGCCTGGTTCATCAGCGCGTCGAGTAGACGAGGAATCGGCTCGCTCGCAGCACGGGCCTCCAGGTGGGGGATACTATTCCCTGATGGGGGTTTCCGTCCAAGGGGACCAGGACGAAGTCCACCTCGCGCCGGTCGATGATCTCCTGGCGCGCCGGGGCGGGTGTTTCGGGATCGTAGAAGCTCGCAACGTCGCGCAGGCGGCCCTCATAGTCCGCCATCGTCGGCGCCTTGTTCATGACGCCCACGACCTGAAATCCGCTGAGCGCCGTGACAAGGTACGCCCACTCGAGGGGAGCCATCATGACCTGTCCACCGTCTCCATCGAGATCGTCGAGCCGCTCGAGCTCCCCGAACTGGTATTCCGCCGAGTGGGTGCCGAGCGCCACACCCGCGGTAATGTCCTTCGCCAGGCCGAAATGGGTGGAGGCCGCGATCTCGACCTGTCGCTTGCCTCCCCAAAAGGCCAGAAGGACGAACGCCGGCAGCACGATGCCTCCGAGCCAGCGCCCCCGGGCGGCGCTCACCGCGGCAACGACGGAGAGATGGAGGACCAGCGTGCTGAAGATCAGGTATCGCGAGAGGACGTGGGACAGATGCAGCACATAGTTCCCGGCGAAGATGCCGACACAGACCAGGAGCAGGATCGTGAGGAAGAAGCGCGTGCGGCCAGGCCTCGCCAGCGGCAGCGCCAGAAGGCCCAGCATCTCGATTCCGAGCGAGCCTGGAAGCTGCTCGTAGAAGGCCATAAAGTAGCCGAATGAATCGGACCCGGAGCTCGTCTCCTCCGTCAGGGCAATCAAAGAGTAGTAGGGCCACAGCAAACCGAGCGCACAGCCCGCGAGGACGCTAAGGCCGCCGGAAAGGAGCTCCCGGCGCGTGGACGGGCGCAGGACCAGCGTCTTGAAGAACAGGAACATCAGGAGGAAGCTGGCCGTGATCGCGTGCGTGGCGACGATCACGGCCAGGGCGACGGTAAGGCCAGCCCAGGTGAGCAGCGACCTGTAGCCTCTTTCCAACCACACCGCCCCCACGATCAGCGAAGCCGCCAACGCGAAGAAGCTCGGATACATGCCGTTGAACGAGAGCTCCCCGAGACTGTAGATCCCGCTCCACTCTATCGGTCGGCCCCAGAAGACCACCATGGTCGCGAGCATGGCGAAATCCAGCTCGGGCGCCTTGAACAGATACCGGGCGAGGAGTCCCGCGCCGACGGCGAAGAGGCCGGCGTTGAGAGCGGTCATGAGGATCGCGACGTCCCAGATGGACGGTCCGAAAACCCGCAGCACGATCGCCCAGAACACGTGGTAGGGAGTGTAAAG
>DASRVA010000085.1:0-18512 GCA_035687745.1 Gemmatimonadota bacterium | reverse complement strand
GCGAGGAGCGGGACCTCTTCGTCGGGCTCCAGCATCGGCCCCTCCCCGCTGGTCCCGAACAGGACGAACCCTGCCAGATCGGTCGTCGCGTAGATCTCGATCTGGGCGGCCAGTCGGCCGGGGTCCGCCGCGCCGTCGGTGCCGAAGGGAGTCGTGACGGGCGCGAAGACGCCGGTGAGCGGCGCCGTCATTCGTTGACCTGCACCGTCTCGACCGCGTCGATCTCCAGCATCCTCTCGACGAACGCGTCCCGGGCCTCGGTCGAGCAGGTCAGCGCGAATTCGATCTCCATACGCGTCTCGTTACGCGACAACCGGAAATGGCCGAGCTCAAGCCCGTGGGATTCGGCGATGTCGTTGATCTCGTCGAGGATCCCCGCCTCGCGGCGCGAGCTGACGTCGAAATGGACGAAGCGCAGCGGCTTGCTCAGCCTCTTCTCCAGCAGCGCGAGCATCCACAGGATCCCGAGCAGGATCACCGTGGTTCCGATGGCGGGAGCGTAATAGCCGCTTCCGATGGCCAGCCCGATGCCGGCCATGACCCAGATCGTCGCCGCCGTCGTCAGCCCATGCACGGAGCCCCTGGCCTGGATGATCGTGCCGGCCCCGAGAAAGCCGACCCCGGAGACGATCTGGGCCGCGATCCTCCCCGGATCGGCGATGTTCACCTGGCGCTCGGCGTAGGTCAGGGCCACGTGCAGGGAAACCATCGTGATGAGGGTGGAGCCCACGCAGATCAGCATGTTGGTCCTGAGACCCGCCGGCTTGTCGGCCAGCTCGCGCTCGATCCCGATGGCGGCTCCGCAGGCGACCGAGAGCAGGAGCTTGATCCACAGCTCCGCGGCCAGGAGCTCGCTCAGCTCAGCCTTCCTCGACGGGCGTCGTGTCCCGCTCGGCGCGATAGGACCGGAACCGGTTCATCACCTCGTCGAGGGCGGCGTACGACTGGACGCTGCACAGGTCGCACAGGTCGTCGTAGAGCTCGATGGCCTCCCAGTTCGCTTCTGCGCTGGTAAAGAACCGGCGCGATTCCAGGGCTTCCACGAGGTACGGGATCCGGTAATCATCCTCGGCCGGACCCGCGAACGGCCGGACGACGCGGTCGAGGAAGTAGAGATCCTGGAGGACGATCTCGGGATCGACGTCGGAGGGCATGCGGTCGAGTCGCTCGAACAGCAGGTCTTCCACGACGGCGAAGTTAGAGGCCGCGCACCCCCCGGCAAGCGTCGGCGGAGGCGGGCCCCCAGTGGCGGGCCAGGCGCACCGGCGGCACCCCGAGGAGGTAGCCGGCCCGGAGCGCCCACATGCGGAGCGTCGTCCGGACGATACCATGGACGATCCAGCGCCGGGCGGAGGTCTCGAGCGGACCGGCGGTGACCGACGGGCGCCCGAACCGCTTCAGTCGGCTGGCGAGAGCCACGTCCTCGAACAGCGGCCAGTCGGGAAACCCTCCGATCGCGTCGAAGACCTCCCGGCGCACGTAGAGCCCCTGGTCGCCCGTGCCGGTTCCCGTGACGTGGGTGCGCGTGTTGATGCCCAGAGCGATCGCGCCCAGCAGCGGATGACCCTTTCGCTCATCGCGCGGGAAGGCGATCCGGAAGCACCCCCCGGGGGCCCCCCGGTCGATCTCCGAGCGGATCTGACCGATCGCGTCGGGCGGCGGGAGCGAGTCGGCGTGCAGAAACCACAGGACCGCGCCCGTGGAGGCGCGCGCGCCGGCGTTCTGCTGGCGGGCACGGCCCCGTTCGGCGGCGAGCACCCGGACCCGCTCGCGGGCGATCCGCGCGGTCCCGTCCGACGACCCGCCGTCGACCACGATCACCTCATGGGGTGCCGGAGAGCAGCGCGAGAGAGCCTCCAGGAGCCGCGGAAGCCGACGCGCCTCGTTCCACGCCGGGACGATGATGCTGACCGTGAGGTCGGGCAACCGCTTAGCCGGGGTGATCCGGCGTCGCGGGCGGGAGCACCGACGTCGGCGGGGGTGTCTCGTGGTAGGGGATTCGGAAGCGCATGACCGTTCCCTCTTCGACGCGGGACTCTGCCCAGATCCGCCCGCCGTGCATCTCGACGAGCTGCTTGCAGATCGCGAGCCCGAGTCCGACGCCCTGATAGGCGCGGGTCTGGGACGGCTCCACCTGGCGGAAGGCGTCGAAGACCTCCGTCAGCTTGTCCTCGGGGATTCCGATCCCGTGGTCGGTGACGCGACCCTCGACCTCGCCGTCGACCCGCTCCGCCTCGACCACGATCTCGCCCTCCCGGGAGAACTTGATCGCGTTCTCCACCAGGTTCAGGAAGACCCGGTAGATCTTCTCCCCGTCCATGTAGCACGGTCCGAGTCGCTCGTCGACCCGTCCCGCGACGCGACGCGCCCCGTCACCCGTCAGGGGAGCCGCCGTGTCGACGACCCCCTCGACCAGGGTCCGCAGGTCGACCTTCTCGTAGCGCAGGGTGGCGTGGCCTTCCTCGTGGCGGGCGAAGTCCAGCAGCCGCGAGATCATCTCCAGCAGATGCTGGCTGTTGCGGCTGATGTTGGCCAGCACCTTGCGTTGCTCCTCGTTTACCGGACCGCACATCTCGTATTCGAGGATCTCGGTGTTGGCGATGATGGAGGTCAACGGGGTCTTCAGCTCGTGGCTGGTGTTCGAGAGGAACTCGCTCTTGATCTCGTTGCTTCGCTCCAGCTCGCGGTTGATGTGCTGTAGCTCCTCGTTGATCTTCCGCACCTCGTCCTCCGCCCGCCGCCGGCTCGTCACGTCGATGAACTCGTACTTGATCGCCTGTCGGCCGCGCCACGGCACCGGATCGGCCACCACGAGGACCGGGACGCGGGCGCCGCGCCCGTCGAGCAGGTCCATCTCCAGGCTGCCCGCCGGCGTCCGGGCGGCAGAGCCGCGGCTGTCCACCGGCTCCGGGATCCGGTCGCGGTGCTCCGGCGGCACGATCTTCCCCAGGTCCCCGTCGGCGAAATCGGCGGCCTTGCGGCCCGTCCGCTCCGCGAACGCCCGGTTGACGAAGGATACCCGGCCGTCCTGGTAGACCAGGATCATGTTGGGGTCGTCCTCGAACAGGGTCGCGGGGTCGATCCGGTAGCCGGCGTAGCGCGTGCGCGCCTCCTCGACTCCGAGGACGATCATGCCGGCCCCGAGGAACAGACCCAGCCCGGTTTCGAGGATCTCCTGCCACGCCGCCTCGAGCTCCGGCGCGAAGATCCAGATCGACGCCGCGACCAGCGGCGTCATCACGAGGGCCAGCCCGGCGGCGCGCGCGCCCAGCGGCGCAAACTCGCGGACGTATCGATCCACCGCCCAGCCCGAGGCGATCCACAGAACGGCGAAGAAGGCGAACGCCGCGCTGCGGATCGGCGGCACGTCGGGGCGCACGTTCACCAGCACGGCCAGGACGGCCAGGAAGCCGGCTCCGATGGCCGCGCCGACCCACATCGCGTGGCTGCGGCCGAGCCGCTCTGGACCGGCGGCCGACAGGCTTCCGAGCAGCAGGAGAGAGCTGGACACGACGACGAGGCCCGCGTCCAGGGCGAGCCACCAGGGTTCCGCGTCGCGGAACAGGCCGACCACCGCCCGCACCACGAGAACGGTCCACGCCAGCAGCCACAGCAGATGGTGGGGCAGCCGGTACTCCCGGTGCAGGTACAGAAAAACGATCGCCAGGGCAGCGAAGAAGGCGGCGGCGTGAAGGGTCGACCCCCAGCTCATGGGCGTCGCTCCCGAACTGCGCGGTCCGCGCCGGCGGGACGTCCGGCGCGGGCCTTCAGGCGGCTGGGGAGGAGTCGGCGGGCGCTAGTTCCACTCCTGTTCGTCGTAGTCATCGTACGACTCTTCGAGTTCCTCGTCGTCTGATTCGACCGGCTCGAACTCGAGTGGGGATGTGTTGATCACCTCCAGCTCCACCCCGCACTCGCCGCACTCGATGATCTCGCCCTCCTCGAACTCGAAGGGATCGCCTTCGATCTCGGCGTCGCATTCCGGACAGTGCGCCACGCGTACACCTCCTCTCCAAGGAAATCGGGCTGGCAATTATAACATTCCCGGTCGCCGCACTGTCCAGCGTCCGCGTCATATCCGGTTCCTCCCTCGCGCCCCGTCAATGCAAGAAGTCGACCGCCTCGTCCTTTTCGGGGTGTCCTCAGGCCCCCACGACGCGGGCGACCAGGCTCCTCGCTTCGGTCTCGTCCGAGGTCCCTTCGACGATCGCCCGGCCGTCCCGGAAGACGCTCACCGTCCGGTCCCCGCGACGGGCCCGGAGGAGGTGCTCGTTCAGAGTAACCTCCCACTCGGACCGGAGGCGCTCGGCCAGATCCGGAAGCCGGGGCGGCGGGGCGCCTTCACCGGGGAGGAGCTGGATCGCCCGCCGCCCGCAGAGGCGCGCGGCGCGGCCTCCGCGCCTGCCCTCCAGCCATTCGTAGCTCCCCTCTCCGCAGACCGGGCAGTCCGGCCGCGGGGGGCCGGTGGCCACCGAGGTCCAGGCGAGCTCCCAGACGTCGAAGCGGAGGAGCGCCCGCGCGACCCGGTCCCGGGCCCCCGTGAGGAGCTTCAGGATCTCCGCGTTCTGCTGTCCCGCCACCACCGCCACGGCCGCCCCCAGGACCCCCGCCGTCTCGCAGGTCGGCAGAGATCCCGGCGCGGGGACGGCCTCGAACACGCAGCGGAGGCAGGCCGTCTCGCGGGGCAGGATCGGCATCACCAGACCCGCCGTTCCGATGACTCCCGCGTAGACCCACGGCACGGCTTCCCGCACGGACCAGTCGTTGACCAGATAACGCGTCTCGAAGTTGTCGGTGCCATCGGCGATCAGGTCGGCTCCGCCCAGGAGGGCCGGAGCCGTTCCGGGGTTCAAGTCCTCGACGATCCCGTCCACCCGGATCTCCGGGTTGATCGCGCGGAGCGCCCGCTCCGCCGCGAGCGCCTTGGGCAGCCCCAGCTCGGCGTCCCGGTCGGTGAACAGGACCTGCCGCTGGAGGTTGGACCGCTCGACGAAATCGCGGTCCAGGACGGTCATCCGGCCTACGCCGGCGCGGGTCAGGAGCTCCGCCTGGAGCGAGCCCAGGGCCCCGCAGCCGACGACGACGACGTGGGCCTGGGCCAGCCGGGCCTGTCCGCGGGCTCCGATCTCGGGCAGAATCGACTGGCGGACGTAGCGGCCGTCCGGCGGCGCATCGATCATGGAACCAAACTACCCTGCGCGCCCTATATTCGTCCTGCCCGCGCGCGCCTCGATCCCTTCCCACGGACCTCGCGCGAAAACCTCGATCCACGGACCTGCGGATGGACGGACCACGCGTCGTGATCACCGGCATGGGGGCGGTGAGCCCCAACGGGATCGGCCGGGAGGCCTTCTGGCACGCGTGCGCCCGCGGCGGGAGCGGGACCGGCTCCATCACCCTCTTCGATCCCTCCGACCTGCCGTGCCGGGTCGCCGGCGAGGTGCGGGGCTTCGACGTCGAGGCGCACCTGCCTCCCAAGTCCCGCCGCTACGGGATGCGCGTCGTGGCGATGGCGCTGGCCGCCGGCGCGGAGGCCCTCGAAAACGCGGGCCTGCAGGCCGACTCCCTGGACGACGAGCAACGCCGCCGGACGGGCGTGATCGTCGGCACGGGCGCCGCCGGGATCGCCTTCGGCGAGGAGCAGTACGAGGTCTTCTTCCGCGAGGGTTACCGGAAGGTGAGCCCGTACGGGATCGTCGCGACCTTCGTGGGAATGCTGTCGAGCGAGATCTCGATGGCCTTCAACCTCCGCGGGATGAGCCACGTCCTCTCGACCGGCTGCACGTCGGCGTCGGACGCGATGGGATACGCCCTCCTGGCGCTGCGCGCCGGCTGGATCGACCGCGTCCTCACGGGCGGCGCCGAGGCGTGCATCGTCCCCGGGATCATGGCCGGCTTCTGCCGCATGGGCACGATGACCACGCGGAACGGCGATCCCTCGCGCGCCAGCCGGCCCTTCAACGCCGACCGCGACGGCTTTGTGATGGGAGAGGGCGCGTGGATGCTGGTCTTCGAGACCCTGGCGAGCGCCCGCCGGCGCGGCGCCCCGGTGCTGGCCGAGGTGCTGGGGTACGGGACGACCTGCGACGCGTATCACCGGGTCCAGCCCGAGCCGACGGGCGAAGAAGCGAGCCGCGCGATCGCGATGGCGCTCGCCGACGCCGGCCTGGGCCCGGACGCGATCGGCTACGTCAACCTGCACGGCACGGCGACCGAGCTCAACGACCGGATCGAGTCGCGCGCGGTCCGGCTGGCCTTCGACGGCCACGCCGACCGGCTCGCCACCTCGGCCCTCAAGTCGATGATCGGGCATCCGCAGGGGGCTTGCGGGGCCGCCGGCATGGTCGAGACCGTCGAGGCGCTGCGCACGGGGTGGATCCCCCCCACCGTGAACTACGAGACGCCGGATCCCGCCTGCGACCTGGACTACGTCCCCAACGAGGGGCGGGAGGCGGACCTCGCGGCGGCGGTCGTGAACTGCATCGCGTTCGGGTCGAAGAACTCGGCGCTGGTCGTGCGGCGGTGGGGCGGGTGATGGGGCGTCCGCGGGCGTGTCGGGGGGCGCCCTACCGGCGCCGATGGGGCGGACGCCGTCGGGAATTCGACCTCATCGAGCTCCTTTCTGAGGGTCTCTGCTTCACCGTGGCGGTAACTGACGGCGCCGTACGGGCGCCCCCCGGACCCGCCACGACCGTAGGGTCGCGCCCACCCCCTCGCGCGACCGGGCTTCTCGAACAGACAGCTACCTGCTGGCGGATTCCGCGACCGTGCAGTCGGTCGGGCGCTCGCCGGGGACGACGGCCCACCCTTCGGCGAGCTCGAGCGTCCAGCCGGGTCCGCTCGCACGGCAGCCGGACGCCGTCGTCAGCGGGACGCTCGCGCGGCGGAAGTCGGCAGCGATCAAGGCCCCACCCTGCTCGACGGTCAGCGTTCCCCAGCGGTCGCGAAGGGTGATGGTCGGATATACGGTGCCGTCGGCAGCGAGCGGTGTCACGGTGAGGGGATCGAACGTCATCTGCATCTCCGCGAGCGGCAGGACGAGGACCGGCCCCTCGACGAGACGGCCACGGTAGTCCGCCAGCCTGCGCTCGGCCTCCTCCCGACGAGCGGACTCCTCGACCGCGATCGCTTCCATGCCGTACGCCGTCCCGCGCGACTCGACCTCCTCCGCCGTGACCCTCGCGGGAGCCGGCCCCACGGATTCTTCGAGGAAGCCGGCCAGGTCGCGGGTGCTCGAGACGATCGCGCGCCAGCCGTGGGCGTACCGGTCGCAGAGGAGTCCGAGAGCGGGTCCGGTCCCGTACGCGAAGGAGCGGGCGAAGGAGTCGCGGCCTTCGAAATCGGCCAAAATCCGCTTGGCTCGACGTTCCGCCTGGGCCCGCGAGGATGTCGCGAGAACGGCGCCCGTGTAGGCCGCCAGCCCCTCCTGGAGCTCGAGCGCCGCCTCCGCCTCCCGCGCCGCCGGATACAGCGCGTGGCGCCGGGTGCGGAAGAGGAGGGCGTCCCGGAGGTGGGCGCGGCCGCTCGCCGAATCGGCCCCCAGGGCTCGCTCCAGGGCCCGCATCTCGAGGCGCATCCACATCCGTCCGTCGACCTCCGTCAGGTGGTCCATGGGCCGCTCGAGGGCGCTCAGCCCGAGCTCCTCCTGGACCCGGTGGAAGGACTCGTGCAGGAGGAGGTCGATCCGGGATTCGGGATCCTCGGGCAGCGGCAGAAGGAGCATCGTCCATTCGACGCCCGCCCATTCGATCGCCCGGTTTGCGACCGGGAGCTCGGCCGGAAGCGGCCCCTGGAACAGCCCCTCGCCGATCGGCTCCAGGTTCGCTCCGGGGGCCTGGCTGCTGCCGATCAGCGTCCCGCTCGCCGCGTCGACGAAGAGGAAGGGGCCGCACAACGACAGGCCCCACAATCGCGCGCCGTCCGCTTCGCACGCGCGCCGCGCCTCGGCCACGGCCGCCGCGATCCGTGGCCGGGAAGCGGCGGCCTCCTGGCCTCCGGCGGGCGGGGCGAGACCCAGGAACGAGGCGGTCCACACCGCACCCCGGATGGCCGTCCGAACCGTCACGACAGCACGAACGGGACGGGGGCGAAGCAGCCGGCGAGGAGGGCCACCGCCAGCCAGCCGGCCAGCTTCCTCCCGGGATCCAGCTCGACCTGCGGGTCGAGGACGGGGGGGTGCTTCAGGCGGATCACGATCAGCACGAGCACCGCCCACACGTACCATCCCTGCCACCACCACCCCATGACGAGCAGCGCGAGAAAGAAGAGCCAGGCGATCCGGTGCTGCGCCCGGCCGACCAGGGCATACAGGACGTGGCCGCCGTCCAGCTGACCGAGCGGCAGCATGTTGAGGGCGGTGATGAAGAGGCCGATCCACCCCGCGAAGGCGATCGAGTTCAGGTACAGGTCGTGGGTCTCGGGATGAGCGGGAGCGAGAAGCGCCACCAGGGCCTTGAACAGAAGGGGCTCGCCGAGCTGAATCCCCGCTCCGCCCTCGGTCGGCAGGACCTCCGAACCGAGGATGCCGTAGACGACCACCGGAATCGCGACGACCATGCCGGCGATCGGCCCGGCGGCCCCCACGTCGAGCAGCATGCGCCGCGTGTAGATCGGGGTCCGCATCTTGATCACCGCCCCCAGGGTCCCGATCGGCGAGAGCGGCATGGGGATGAAGAACGGGAGCGTGACGTGGAGCCCGTACCGGCGGGCCGCCACGTAGTGTCCAAGCTCGTGCGCGGTCAGGATCCCCATCAGCGAAGCCGAGAAGGGGACTCCGCCGAGAAGACGGCCGGGGCTTTGGAGGAAGTGGTCGAGGGGCGCCCCCTCCATCACCGCTCCCGCCCACAGCGTGGTCAGGACCGTCGCCAGAAACAGAGCCGCGTTCCACGGCCACTCGCGAGGCACTCGCTCCGGTTCGGGATGGGTCACGGTGGCCAGCGTGGTCCCGTTCACGCGTTCGAAGTAGTGCGAGACGTGAAGCGGTTCGAGCGCGGCCGCGAAGCGGGCACGGTCGCCAGGCGAGTCGTACCTTAGCCGACCGCGCAGGATCCTCTCGCGACCCGCGGAGAACACACGCGGGTCCTCGAGGAAGACCCGCGCCACGACCTCCGCGGGATGGCTCTGCGGCAGGGGCTCGACCTCGACGTCGGGAACGAGACGCGCGCGTTTCCAGAACTTCCAGCTCATCGGACTCCGGTTGGAGATCTACGTCGACGGAACGTATCAGCCGCTGGCGCGGCCCGCGATCCGGGCTACCGACCGAGGAGTGCGCCAGGGCGAGGCGGTCTACGAAGGGGTGAAGATCGTCGATCGGCGGCCCCTCTTCCTGGAGGAGCACCTGAAGCGGCTGGCTTCCTCGGCAGCCGCCCTGGACCTGTCGATGCCCTGGAGCCCGGGAACGTTGCGGCCGGTCCTGTCCCGGCTCCTCGAGACCGGTCGCGAGACCACGGGGATGGCACGGCTCTACCTGACCGCCGGGCCTCCCGGCGGGGCCCCGACCGCGCTGGTCTGGATCGACTCCGTCCCCGCCGCGTCGCGGCCTGATACACCCCCCTGGCGGGTGGCGTGCCACCCCGAGCGGGTCCTGCCGTACCGGCCGGACGTCAAGCATACGAGCCGCCTGCCCAACGCCGTCGCCCGCCGCCGCGCCCTGGCCGGCGGTCTGGACGACGCGCTCCTCGTACATCCCGACGGGTGGGTGCTCGAGGGGACGGCCTCCAACCTCTTCTTCTTCGAGGCCGACACGCTGCATACGCCGGCCCGGGAGTGCGGGATCCTTGCCGGGATCACCCGTGATGTGCTTCTCGAGATCGCCCCCTCCGCCGGGTTCCGCACGGTGGAAGGCCGCTATCCCCCCGCGATCGTCGCCGACTCGGACGAGGTCTTCGCGAGCTTCACATCGGCCGGCGTGAAGCCGATCTCGGAGCTCGACGGCCGGTCGCTTCCGGCGCCCGTGCCGGGACCGCGGACGAGCCG
The DNA here is from genome assembly GCA_035687745.1 of Gemmatimonadota bacterium. Classification (GTDB taxonomy): domain Bacteria; phylum Gemmatimonadota; class Gemmatimonadetes; order JACCXV01; family JAHWKZ01; genus DASRVA01. The sequence continues at coordinate 8,537 of DASRVA010000085.1, read as the reverse complement.
GCTCCAGGCGGCCTACGCCGCCCGCGTCGAGGCGACCCTGCGGGTCACCGAGCCGCTTTGAGGGCCGGCTCTCCGAGCCGCTCGAGGCGTTTCCAGCGGTCGTACATCCACAGCCAGTGGCCGGGATCCTCGCGTACGGCCGCCTCCAGGCGTGCGTTGAACGCGGCGGCGTCCGCGACCGCCGCCCGCTCGGAGTCGTCGGCGGTCGAGAGGGGGAAGGGCTCGATCCGGCCGGCGTACCGCGCGCTCCCGACCCGCCGGCAGAAGAGCGTGAAGACGGGCGCCCCGACGAGGCGCGCCAGCTTGAACGGCCCGACGTGGGTCCGGGTGGGGCGGCCGAACAGGGGCGCGACCGCCCCGTCCCGCGAGCGCCGCGGCTCCTGGTCCATGATGATTCCGAGCACGCCCCCGCTCTTGAGCCAGGCCATCGCGCCGCGCATGTCGTCGTGGTCGATCGTCACCAGCCCGGCGTCTTCGCGCGCCTCCCTGAGCCTCGCGGCCAGCGCCTCGTCCTTGGGCTCCTTGTAGAGGGCCGCGAAGGAGTGCCCCTCGGCCTTCACCCGGCGGCCCAGCCATTCCCAGTTTCCGTAGTGGCCGGAGAGCATGATCACGCCCCGTCCCTCCGCCACCGCACGCCCGAGAAGATCGACGTTCTCGAGCCGGACCCGGTCACGGATCTCGGCGTCGGTATAGCGGTGGCCGTGCAGCACCTCGACGAGCGTGCGAGCCATCTGGCGATAGCTCGCGAACGCCAGCCGGCGGCGGCCGGCGACCGACAGGTCGGGGAAGGCGCGGGCGAGGCTCTCGAGGGCGGTCGAGCGTCCGTACGCCGTCATGAGGAGCGCCGCGATGCCGGTGGCCGCCGGCTCGCCGAACGAGCGCGGAAGGCGCCGGACGAGGTCGGCGGTCCGGGCGGCGAGACGAGCCCTCAGTCGCATGGCCTGGATCCCGGGCTGTGATCGATCGTCATGGGGGAGGGTGCGCGGAACATAGCGGACCGTCCGCGCCGGTCGCAACGCGCGTTCGTTGACGCGCTCCGGGGTCGCTCCTAGACTCCCGAGCCATGGATCCCCCCGCCGATCGCGGGCCCTCCGAGGAGTGGGAGCAGGTCCTCGAGGAAGCTCGCGAGAGGATCACCGCTCGGCAGGAGCGACTCGCCCGGGCCGAGCGCCCGGCGACGCCTCGCTCGGAGAGCGACTCGTTCCGGGAGCGGTATGGGCGACTGCTGGAGGATCTCCGCAGCTTCGTCGAGGAGCTGCCCCAGGTGGAGCACGAGCTCCACGGCCCGACCGGCCTCAGGATCCGCTTCGCGCCCACCGACCGCGAGGTCCGGGTCACCGCGCTCGAGGACCAGGGCCTCGTCCATTTCGTCTTCGGCCACACGACGCTGGGAACCCTCCACCGCGCCGAGCACCACGCCGCCCGCCCATTCGGCGAAGGGCCGCCCGACGTCGCGCGACTGCTGCGCCAGATTCTCTCGTTCCTGATCGAAGGCGTCGAGCCGCGATGGCTGACGCATCGGCCGGCTCCCGGCCAGGCCGTCCGCGACGACGAGGATCCGAAGACGGAGATCCTCGAGCTGCCCCTGGAGTGAGGATCGGCTCTCCCGATGCCATTCCGGCAGGCCGATCCCCTGCGAGCCGGGCCGGCCCGTCCCGGCCCCGGATCGGATCGGCCAGAACAGCGAGATAGGGGTGCCGATCTCGCGGGCTCGTCGGACGTTTCGGCAGATTCTCCGGCTGGATCGGCAGGAAGGGAGCGGTACGCGGGTTGCACCTCCAGCGAGACGAGCAGAGCCGCCCGTCTGCCGAACCTCGCCGGGCGGTCCATTCGAACCACGAATCGAGGAGGACCTGATGACGTACCTGACCCGCTATCGACCGATCGACAGCGTCTTCACGCTCCCGCGCCAGCTCGACCGCTGGATGAGCGAGGCGTTCGGGGATCTCCAGCTCGGGACGGCCGAGAATCTGCGCACCTGGTTCCCGGCCACCGACGTCTCGGAGACGCCGGATGAGCTCACCCTGCGCCTCGAGGTTCCCGGCCTTTCGCGCGAGGACGTCGCGCTCTCGATCGAGCGCCACGCCCTCACCGTCCGGGGCGAGAAGCGCCAGGAGTCGACCACCGAGAACGAGAACTTCTACCGCAGCGAGCGCTCCTACGGCTCGTTCGAGCGGTCCTTCGCGCTCCCCTCTCACGTCGACACCGACGGCGTGAAGGCGTCGATGGAGAACGGCGTCCTGACGATCCGCTTTCCGCGTCGCGAGGAGGCCAAGGCGCGCCCCATCGAGATCGAGGGCGGGGGCCGGCGCAAGGAGATCAAGGCCTGACCCGGCCCTGACCGCTCCATTCCTGAGCCCGGGGCCCCGCCCCGGGCTCTTTTTCGTTGGACTCCCTCCTCACATTTCTCCCCGTCCGCGGACCCCCTCGGTGGCCGCTTTCTTGCTCTCCTGCGATCCCATGAGAGAGGCGGAGGAAGGCCGGCGCCGCGGAATGAGAATCCCGAGTCCACGGACGTACGCCGCGGTTGCCGCGGCGATCCTGGCCGCCTTCCTGGTCGGCCTTGCCTCCGGATGGCGTGGGACGATCCAGGGCCACACCCTCCTGGAAATGGTCGCCCTGATCCTGGCGGTCGTGGTCGGTCTGGTCGCGCTGGTGCGCTACCGCACGGTCCGGGACGGCACCTCCCTCTTCCTGGCCACGGGATTCCTCGGCACGGGTCTCCTGGACGGCTGGCACCTGCTGATCTCGAGCTCCCGGTTCGGGATCGGCTTCGCCTCGACTCCGGCGGCGCTCAGCGCCTGGAGCTGGAGCGTCTCGCGGACGTACCTGGCTTGCATGATGCTGCTCGGCTGGTGGTTCTGGCGGAGCCAGGGCGGGCGTCGCGAACCGATCCGGGAGCGGACGGTCTACGCGGTGACCGGCCTGATCGCGGTCGTCAGCTTCCTGGTCCCGGTGTTCCTATCCCTGCCCCCCGCCTACGTGCCGGGCTTCTTCTGGCATCGTCCGGGAGAGCTCGTCGCCGGCGCCCTGTTCCTGGCGGCCTTGGTGGGTCACCTGCACCAGCGGGCCTGGCGGGACCACCTCCTCGAGCGGTGTCTCGTCCTGTCCCTCGTCCTCGGCGCCCTTGTCCAGTGCCTCTTCATGCCCCACTCGGCTCAACCGTTCGATGCCATGTTCGGCCTCGCGCACGTGCTCAAGATCGGCAGCTACGGGTGCGTCCTCGCCGGCCTGCTGGCGGACGTGAACGAACTGTTCATCCGGTCGGAGCGCAACGCGCGCGAGCTCCGGACGTCCGAGGCCAGCCTCAGGGAGCTCTTCGCGAACGTCATGGAGGGGATCTACCGGACCACCAGGGAGGGACGCATCCTGGCCGCCAACCCGGCTCTCCTCCGGATGCTGGGGTACGACTCCGAGCAGGAGCTCGGCTCGATCGACGTCCATGACCTGTACATCGAACCGGCCAGGCGCGCGACGTGGGCGGAGAAAATCGAGCGCGACGGCATCGTCCGCGATTTCGAGATCCTCCTCAAGCGCCGCGACGGCAGTCACCTGATCGCGATCGACAACGCGCGCACCGTGCTCGACGAGAATCGTCAGTTCCTCTACTTCGAGGGCACGCTCACGGACATCACCGAACGGAAGGAGTACGAGAGCCAGCTCGAGCACATGGCCCGCTCCGACGGCCTTACCCAGCTCTCCAACCGGCTGCTGTTCGAGGATCGGCTCAAGCAGGCCCTGGCTCAAGCCCGGCGCTCGGGCGAGCGGTTCGCCGTCCATTGTCTGGATCTGGACAACTTCAAGGGCGTCAACGACACGTTCGGCCACGGGGTGGGCGACGAGCTGCTGGCCGCCGTGGCCCGCCGGCTCTCCCAGATCATCCGCGAAGGCGACACCCTCGCCCGCCTGGGAGGCGACGAGTTCGCGGTCCTGCAGCGGAACGCCAAGGACATCACCGCCATCTCGGTGCTCGCCCGCAAGTTCCTGGAGTGCCTCATCCCGGCCTTCCACATCGACGGGCTCGAGATCCACGTCACGACCAGCGTCGGAATCGCCGTCTCCATCGAGGGCCTCGGGCCCGAGGAGATCATGACCGAGGCCGACATTGCCCTCTACAAGGCCAAGGAGGCGGGCCGGAACACCTTCCAGCTCCACGACGAGCAGCTCGCCCGCGAGGTGCGGGAGCACGCCATCCTGCACCAGGACCTGCACGGCGCGCTGGAGCGCGAGGAGTTCTTCCTGGAGTATCAGCCGCAGGTGGACCTTCGGGACGGCCGGCTGATTGGGGTCGAGGCCCTTCTGCGCTGGCGGCACCCGACCCTGGGGCTTCTGTACCCGGACCGGTTCATCATGATCTGCGAGCGGTCAGGGCTCATGGTGCCGCTGGGTCTGTGGGTGCTTCGCGAGGCGTGCAGTCAGCGGCAGAAATGGCTGGACTCGGGCCGGAATGACTTCATCATGGCGGTGAACGTCTCCGCCGTGCAGCTCAGGGATCCGGGATTCGCTCGCGATGTCGTCCGGGTGCTGGAGGAGACCGGCCTTCCCCCCGATCTGCTGGAGCTCGAGCTGACCGAAAGCGTCCTCATGCGGAACACGGAGTCCCTGCACGAGTTTCTGGGGATGCTCCAGAATCGCGGGGTCCGGTTCACGATCGACGACTTCGGAACCGGCCACTCCTCGCTGCGCTACCTGACCGACTTCGACGCGGGCAAGCTCAAGATCGCGATGGACTTCGTGCACGGGGTCGGGACGGGCTGCGACGACGACGCGATCGTCGACGCGGTTGTCAGCCTGGGCCACAAGCTGGGGCGCAGGGTGATCGCCGAGGGGGTCGAGACCCCGGCGCAGGTGGCCTTCCTGCGGTCCTGCGGATGCGACGAGGCCCAGGGATCGCATTTCGGCTGGCCGGTCTCGGCCGAGGAATTCGAGGCGCTCGCGTATCCCTTCGCTCAGATCCCCCGACGCCCCACGCGCACCTCCATCACGAGCCGCTCGTAGTAGGGGCACCCGTCGCGCACCTTGAGCACGGTCGCCTCGGGCCGGTACCCGGCGTCCATGACCGGGGCCAGCCAGCGCGAGATCGTTCGCGGGACGTAGCCGAGCGTTTCCGTCCGCTCGTTGAGGACCAGGATCGCGTCGGCTCCGATCTCGTTGTCGGGCTCGCGGAGCAGGACGAGCCGATCGCCGGCGTGAAGGGCCTCCAGCCGCCGGTAGCGATTCTCGAAGCAGAGGCCGTGGACGGTGCAGCGGAACTCCCGGGCACAGCCGGGGCGTCCCAGCGGATCCGCCGGCAGGATCAGCGGTGCACCTCGACGACCTGGTCGGGCGTCGCCTCTCCGCGCGCCTCGCCGTGCGCCCGGCGAAGGGTCTCGTACAGCTCTTCGCGGCGGTCGTAGAGCCGACGCAGCGCACGCGGGAGATGGCGGTCGAGGGCGTAGGCGGTGAGAACGGGCAGCGCGATCGTCGTGTCGCAGTAGCAGACGACCGCGTCGGGAAGCCGGTCCGGGTCCACCTTGCCCCATGACACGGCTTCGGCCGGCGTCGCTCCGGACAGGCCGCCGGTGTCGGGGCGCGAGTCGGTGATCTGCAGGTAGAAGTCGTGGCCCGCCTCGTCGAGGCCCAGCACTTCCTTGATCTGGGGCTCCGTCTGGAGGACGAAGTTCTTCGGCGAGCCGCCTCCCAGAATCAGGACCGCGCTTCGTCCGCCCTTCGACTTGGCCTCCCACACGATCGCCGCCGTCTCGTTCACGTCCCGGGACGGGTTGATGCGGAGCCCGAAGCCACGCAGCTCCATCTCGGCGACGTTCATCCCGATCGAGGAGTCCCCGGGGGACGAGGTGAAGACCGGCACGCCGCAACGATAGGCCGCCGCCAGCACCGACGCCTTGCGACCGCCCAGCGCCTTCTCGCGCTCGGCCACGTACCTCCCCGCCAGGTGGTGGAACTCGGCCGTCCCCATCTCGCGCTGGAACTCGGGCTCGGCCATGACGCGCCTGAAGAAGGCGTCGGTCTGGAGCAGGACCTCGTAGTCGAACAGGATGTCGTAGATCCGGACCACGCCGGCGTCCCACAGCTCCCGGTCGTCCAGGTTCGGCCGGCCACGGTGCATCTCGAGTCCAAGGCCGAAGTGGGTGTCGTGGTAGAGGTTCGCCCCGGTCGACACGATCCAGTCGACGAACCCGGCCTCGATGAGGGGCACGAGACACGTCATTCCGAGGCCGGCCGGGGTCATGGCACCGCTCAGCGAGAGGCCGACGGCGACGTCTTCCTCGAGCATCTTCCGCGTGAACAGCTCGCACGCTTCCCTGAGCCGGCCGCCGTTGTAGGCCAGAAAGGCGTTCTCGACCAGGTCGGCGGCCGTCTCGCCGGGCTCGATGGCGCGGGGCTGGATCGAGGCTCCGGACAGGTAGCGCTCCTTGCTCACGGCCCTCCTTTCGTGCCGTCGTCCGGACGGACGCCGTCGTCGAAGGCGGCGTGGGCCTGGGGGATCACGCGCTCCGCGACGTCCGCCAGGGGCGAGGTGACGAAGGCGCCCGCCGCGTTCCGATGGCCGCCGCCGCCGAAGCGGCCGGCGAACCCCGCCACGTCGTAGGGCCCCGACGAGCGGAGGGAGATCTTGGTCGCCTGCGGTCCGATCTCCTTCAGCAGGATCGCCACCTCCACGCCTTCGATGGCCCGCAGGGTCTCGACGATGCCGTCCAGGTCGTCCGGCGCCGCCCCGACCTCCTCCAGCTCGGCCAGCGGCAGGACGACCGACGCCACCCGGCCGCGGGGGGAGAGCCGGAACCGCTCCAGCGCCCGGGCCAGCAACCTCACCCGGGGCAGCGACAGCGACTCGAACAGGTGATGGTTCGCGTCGGTCGCCCGGGCACCCATCCGGATGAGCTCGGCCGCGATCTCGTGGGTTCGCTCGCGCGTGTTCGAGTACCGGAATCCACCCGTGTCGTAGGCGATGGCGACGTAGAGCGCAGTCGCGATGTCGGGCGTGATCGTGGCACCCCACCGCTCCAGCAACTCGAACACCATGACCCCGGTCGCCGCCGCCTCGGAGTCCCGCAGGTCGAACCCGCGGATCGTGGCGGGCCCGGCGTGATGGTCGATGATCAGGGTCGGCGGCGAGAGCCGCCGGACGTGATCTTCCAACCGACCGAGCCGGTTCGGGACCGCGATGTCCATGACGACCAGGAGGTCGGTCGCGCCGAGAAGCCGCTCGGTGGCGGCCGGGTCGTACGCGACGATGGGAGGATCCGGCTCCAGGAAAGCGAACCGGCGCGCGGTCGGGTGGGGGTTCAGGATCTCGGCCTTTTTCCCGAGCGCGCGCAGGTGGAGCGCCAGCGCGACCTGGGATCCGATTCCGTCGCCGTCCGGCTGGACGTGCGTGGTGAGGACCGGCCGGTGGGCCGCCTGGAGGAGCTCGATGGCGCGCGCGTAATCGGGGAGCGCCCGCCCCGGCGCCGCCCGAGTCATGGGTCCTCCCGGTGGAAGGCCTCGTCGGTCAGCGGCCACACGTCGACCGGAGCGCCCGGCTCGAGGCGCCCGGCATCGGGCACGACCGCCAGGCCGTGGGCCCCCGCCAGCGTCGAGAGCACGCCCGACCCCTGCGGCCCGGCGGGGACGGCCCGCCACCCCTCGCCGTCGGGCTCCAGACGGCAGCGCAGATAGGTCGCCTTGCCGGGCGCAGGATCGACCGCCTCGGACAGCCGGGCCCGGATCGGACGCCGGAAGCACGCACGGTGCCCGGCCATCCGGCGCAGGGCCGGTCGCACGAAGAGCTCGAACGTCACGAGCGCGCTGACCGGGTTGCCGGGCAGCGCGAAAACGGGCCGTCCGCCGGGCCCGATTCCGAACGCGGTCGGCCCGCCGGGCCGGATCGCCACGCGCCAGAAGTCGAGCTCGACCCCGGCCCGGGCCAGGGCCGGCCGGACGGGATCCCTGGCCCCCATCGACACCCCGCCCACGGTCAGGACCGCGTCGCTCCGGAGCGCCGCCTCGAGCGCTTCCCCGACCGCCGCCTCGTCGTCGCTCACGGTCGGCGTCCCGGCCACGACGCCGCCCGCGCGCTCGACCATCGCCGCCAGGCCGTAGGCGTTGCCGTTGACGATCCGGTCGGGCTCCCCGGCCCGCTCGACCCCCACGAGCTCGTCCCCGGTCGAAACGATCGTCACCGACGGCCGCCGGAAGACGGTCACCTCCGCCACCCCGACCGAGGCCGCGAGGGCGATCCTGGCCGGGGTGAAGGGCTCGCCCTCGGCCACGATCGTGTCGCCGCGCCGGACGTCTTCGCCGCGGAGCCGGACGTGGTGACCGGGCGACGGAGCGCGGTCGAAGGCAACCCACTCGCCGGGATCCGCATACGCCCCCGTTCCTCGCGGCCCGGCCGAGGTTTCGATGGGCACGATCGCGTCGGCGTTCTCGGGCAGCGGGGCCCCGGTCATGATGCGGGCCGCTGCGCCCGCCGGCAGGACCTGTCCCGCCGTCGACCCGGCCGGCAGGTCGAGCGCCACCGGCACCCGCTCGCCGGCGCGGACGTCGGCGGC
>DASRVA010000084.1:0-9371 GCA_035687745.1 Gemmatimonadota bacterium | reverse complement strand
CCACGATCGCCGCCGGCCAGCCCCCCGCTCGGGCCGCCGTCCGGACGGTCTCGACCACCCCCCGGACGTGCGCGAGCCGGGGGCCCGACTCCCCCTCCGCCGCCACGAACCGGCGGGCGACCTCGCGGGCCAGGTCCCGCTCAGTCCTGGCCTTGCTGCACATACGGATCGAGGATCGAGCCGTTCGGGATCGTCGTCTTGACGACGTAATTCCATCCCTTGAGCTCGACGCCGCGTCCCACGTGGGCGTCCACGATCCGGGAGAAAGGCCCGATGACGCACTCGCGTCCGATGCTCGTGCCGCCCTCGATGACGACGCCCGGATAGATGACGGTATCGGGCCCGATCGCGACTTCGGCGTCGACGAGCGTGGTTTCGGGGGCCAGGAAGGTCACCCCCTCCAGCATGAGCCTCCGGCGGATCCTCTTCCGCAGGACGGCCTCCGCCCGCGCGAGCTGGACGCGGTCGTTGATGCCCATGACCTCCAGCGGATCGGCCAGGTCGGAGACCGTGCCGGGCGCGCCTTCGGCCGCGAGGATCTCCATGACGTCGGTCAGGTAGCGTTCCCCCTGGACGTTGTCGGGGGAGAGCCGCTCCAGCCCGTCCCGGACGTCCGGCCAGCGGAAGCAGAAGACGCCGGTGTTGATCCGGCGGATCGACCGGGTCTGCGTGTCCGCGTCGGTCTCCTCGACGATGCGCTGGACGCGCCCCTCTCCATCGGTTACCACCCGCCCGTAGCCGGTCGGGTCGTCGAAGACGGCCGCCAGCACGGTCGCCACGGCTCCCGCCTCGCGATGCGCCCGGACCACGTCCCTCAAGGTCGCGGCGGTGAGGAGCGGGGTGTCCCCGCAGCAGACGAGGACATCCCCCTCGAAGTCGTCGAGCGAAGATGCCGCCGCGAGGAGGGCGTGCCCGGTCCCGAGCGGCTCCTCCTGGATCGCCCACGAGAGGTCGCCGCCGTCGAGCGCGTCACGGACCCGGTCGTGCTGATGCCCGACTACGCAGACGACCCGCTCCGCGCCCGTCTCCCGGACTGCGTCGACGACGTAGTGGATCATCGTCCGGCCGGCCAGCGGGTGGAGCACCTTGACGAGCGAGGACCGCATCCGCTTCCCCTCGCCGGCCGCGAGGACGACCGCCGCCAGAGACCGGCGCTCAGCCATCATTCGGGAGTGAGGATCGCGTTGTCGATGAGACGCGTCCCGCCGACCCGCGCGGCGACCGCCGCCAGCGACCGGCCTTCGATCCGCTCGACCCGCGTGAACTCCTCGGGATCGACGACCGCCGCGTACTCGACTTGGACGCCGGCCGTCCCGTCCATGAGATCGCGCATCACACGCTCCACGCGCTCCGCGTCGCGCTCGCCACCCTCGACCAGCGACCGCGCCGCGTCCAGCGAGCGCGACAGCGAGCGCGCGCTACGCCGCTCTTCTTCGGAGAGGTACGCGTTCCGGCTCGAAAGGGCGACCCCATCGAGGTCACGGACGATCGGGGCGACCACGATCTCGACCGGGAAGTCGAGGTCCAGGACGAGCCGCTTGACCGCGGCGGCCTGCTGGGCGTCCTTCTGCCCGAACACCGCGACGTCGGGCTGGACCACGTGGAAGAGCTTGGTCACGATCGTGAGGACCCCGTCGAAGTGCCCCGGACGGGCCTCACCCTCGAGGGCGTCCGTGAGTCCCTCCATCGTCACCCTGGTCGCGAGCGGACGCGGGAGCATCTCCGCGAGCGACGGCTCGAAGACGAGATCGGCGCCGCGGGCGACGGCCAGCCGAGCGTCCCGCTCGGGATTGCGGGGATACCGTTCGAAGTCTTCCCGGGGCCCGAACTGGAGCGGGTTCACGAACACCGAAAGGATCACCCAGTCGCTCCGCTCTCGTGCATGATCGACGAGCGAGAGATGGCCCTCGTGGAGCGCCCCCATCGTGGGGACGAAGCCGATGCGACGGCCGGCCTTCCGCTCGCGCGCCACCGCCGCCCGGCAGGCCTCCACCGTGCGGGCCCGGCTCACGGCCACGACTCGGCATCCCCCGGAAAGCCCCCCGCGCGGACGTCCTCCACGAAGCGGGCCAAAGCGTCGCCGACCGCGCGGTCCAGCTCCGCATAGCGGCGGACGAAGCGGGGCCGGAAGTCGGGCGTCAGGCCGAGCAGGTCGTAGGTCACCAGGATCTGGCCGTCCGTGCCGGCCCCGGCTCCGATCCCGATCGTGGGCGCGGCCACGTTGACGGTCACGCGCGATGCCAGCGTCCGCGGGATCTTCTCCAGCACGATCGCGAACGCACCGGCGTCGGAGAGAGCGCGCGCGTCCTCGACCAGCTCGCCCGCCTCCCGATCCTCCGCGGCCCTGAGGCCGTACCCCCCGAAGGCGTGGACCGACTGCGGGGTCAGGCCCAGGTGCCCCATCACCGGGATGCCGCTTTCGACCAGGCGGCTCACGGTCTCCGCGATCCGCCGCCCGCCTTCCAGCTTGACCGCCTCGGCGCCCGTCTCCTTGAGGATCCGGCCGGCGCTCCTGAGGGTCTCCTCCGGCGAGACCTGGAACGAGAGGAACGGCATGTCGACGGCGAGGAAGGTCTCCGGCGCGCCGCGCCGGGCGGCACGGGCGTGGTAGATCATCTCGTCCAGCGTGACCGGGATCGTCGTGGGGTGGCCGGCGAAAACCTGCCCCACGCTGTCGCCGACCAGGATCCCGTCCACGCCGGACGCCGCCAGATAGCGCGCCAGCATCCAGTCGTAGGCGGTCAGGAAGACGATCTTGCGTCCCTCGGCCTTCATGGCGCGGAAGGTGTGAACGTTGGCCGCTTCGCCGGCGCTCATCTCGATCCCGCCCCGCGCCGCTCCACACGCTGGGAGGGGAGCCACGCCTGGGGCGCGCCCGCCTGCCGGCAGAGATCGAGGAGGAAGCCGCGCTCGGCGAGGCGGGGGTGGGGGACCGTGAGCCCCGGCTCGTCGATCTCCCGACCGTCGTAGAGGAGGAGGTCCAGGTCGATCGTCCGCGGGCCGCGCGGCGGGCCGGTCTTCCGGTCCCGCCCGAGGTCGCGCTCGACGCCGAGGCAGAGGTCGAGGAGGCCGCCCGCGTCGAGCGCGGTCTCGATCCCCAGCACCTGGTTCAGAAACCGGGGCTGGTCGAGGACGTCCACCGGGTCGGTCTCGATCGTGGCCGAGCAGGAAACCACCCTGACCCTGGGCTCGCCGATCAGGGCGGCTCGCGCTTCCCCCATGCTCCGCGCGCGGTCGCCCAGGTTCGATCCCAGGCTCACGTACGCGCGGACGAAGCGGCCGGCGGTCACGGCCGCCCGATCTCGACCTCGACCGAGTCGAGCGGTCCCCCGAGGGCGGCCCACGGCTTCCGGCACCGGACCACCACCCGCTGGACGCCGTCGATCGCGAGGACGCGGGCGGCGATCCGGTCGCCGAGCGTCTCCAGCAGATGCGGGGCCTCGCGCGCGTCCTCGCTCATCGTCTCGGCGACGGCCGCGTGCAGGTCGCGGTAGTCGACACCCTCCCCGAGGTCGTCGGTGGCCGCCGCGCGCCGGAGATCGGCCTCGACCTCGAGATCGACCACGATCGGCTGGGGGATCTCCCGCTCGTGCGGGAGGTCTCCCACCAGGGCGAAGAAGCGCATCCCGGTCAGGCGGATCGTGTCCACGGTCAGGGGACGACCAGGACCCGGATCGTGCGGTCGACGCCCTCGATCGAGAGGCGGACCACGTAGACCCCCGCCGCCACGTCGACGCCGGAGTCCGTCCGCCCGTCCCAGGTCACCGCCTGCTCGCCGGCGCTCATGGCGCCCTCCAGGAGGATCCGCACCGTCCGGCCCAGAAGGTCGTACACGACGAGCCTGCCCGGCTGCCCCGCGCTCGCTTCGGGCACACTGAACGGGATCGTCGTCGCCGCCCCGGCCCGGAACGGGTTCGGGAAGTTCTGGGCCAGCTCGACGTCCTCGGGAGGGGGCCCGGGCCCGGGGGGGTCCTGGCCGAGGATGCGCTCGAAGTAGACCACGCGCGCGGTCTCGGCCGCCCTCTGGAGCGCGGCCCGGTCGGCCCCGGCGACGAGCGCCACGGCGACGGTGTCGGTGGCACCCGCCCCGATCGTCAAGGGACCCCGCCCGATCAGCTGGTAGACGTCCGCGGGCTCGGCGACGGTGGTCCGCGACTGGCCGCTCGTCATGAGGTCCCACTTCTCCGCGTCCGAGAACTCGCCGGCGAACTGCTCGGGCGCCTCCGCGCCGCCGACCACCCGGCCGGCGGCCGGGTCCCCGAGCTCGCTCGCCACGATCTGGTCGCGGGTGGTCGTCGCGTAGCCGATCTGCGCGATCGACGCGTCGTCCAGCCAGATCACCCCGAGGGCGGGCTGGCTCCCGGAGCCTTCGACGAACCCGAGCCGCCGGGAGGGGTCCCAGCCCGCCGTCTCGGCGGGCGCGCCGCCCGCGCCCGGGAGATCCCAATCCGCGAAGAGGCCCGTCCGGACGCCGCCCAGGCTCTGCGATCCCGTGTTCGTGAGCACGTACTGCAGGATCACGAAGCTCGCGCCGGCGTCGTCGAAGGCGAACGACTCCTGCCGCACCTGGAGTCCGACCGGGCGGACGGCGTGCCGGTCGTCGTAGCGGGCGACGATCCGCTCGCCGTCGAAGGCCCGGTCCTCGACCAGCTCCGCGCCCGGGAGCGGGAACCAGTCGGTCGAGTTCTGCGTGTCCTCCCCGTACGGCACGTCGTCCGAGAGGCGGTCCGCCGCGACGCCGGCCAGGAAGCCGGCGTGGAAGAGCCAGTTGGGGCTCTCGGGCGGGAACCGGAACCCGTCGCCCAGGAGCCGGAATCCGGTCTGGTGGAGCCCGGTGTAGAAGCCGAGCCCGCCGAAGTTGGTCACCGTGAGCCGCACGTCCCCCTCGTCGTGGGTCGCGAAGTCCCGGCCGATCGGCTGCCCGGCCTTCACGATCAGGCGGAACGGACCGATGGGGGCGCCCTGGATGGCCACGTCGAGGACAACGTCGGAGCCGGGCTCGAGAGCCCCGTCCACCCGCACCTCGAACGACTCGGTGCCGGGATCGATCGGCTCGCCGGTGCCGGCCGCCGCCAGCGCGACCGCGGCGCGGGTGACGGCGACCCCCGCGGTCGGGCTCGACAGGGTCGCGGTCGTGGCCGGGATCGCCGGACCGTGATTGGTGAGGACGGGCGCCAGGGGATGGGTCGCGCCGGGCCTGAGGACGAGCGCGTCCTCGATCCCGGCCGGCACCAGCTTGCCGAGGGCCTGACCCGCGGCCCTGAAACCGACCAGCCGGGCCAGAGGCTCGCCCGGCGCCTCCACCGCGCCGAGTGCGGCCGCGGCGTCGATCAGGCCGCGTCCGAAGCTGTTGTCCTCTCCGGCCGGGCCCAGGTCGCGGGCCGTCTCCAGGAGGATCGTCTTCGCCTCCTCGGGGGTCAGAGTCGGATCCTTCGAGCGCATGAGCGCGAGGACCCCGGCCGCCATCGGGGCCGCGAACGAGGTCCCGCTGACCGACGTGAACTGGTTGAAGAGGTTCCGGGTCGTGACGTTCTCGCCTGGGGCGACGACCTCGGGCTTGGTGGCGAACGACCCGCCACACGCGGAAGGGCCGCGACCGGAGGTCATCGAAACCTGGTCCGCCTGGTCGACCGAGCCGACCGAGAACGCGTTGACGGGCGTCTCGGCCCGGCTCCCGGGCGAGGTGATCCCCTGCGTGCCCTGGTTCCCGGCCGACCAGACCACGATCGCCCCCGCCGCCTCGAGGGCGTCGATCGCGTCGTCGAAGATCATGTCGCAGGGCAGCTTGCCCTCTTCGTCCAGGGTGGTCAGGCCGTACGAGTTGTTGACGACGTCGGGGACGTCGGAGAGGGTCGCCGGATCGCCGTCCGGATCGCTCAGCCACTCGAACGACTTGAGAACGTTGGACACGTACCCCTCGCCCTCCTGGAAGACGTCGGCCGCGATCCAGGTCGCGTCGAAGGCGACCCCGTACGTCTCCTCACCCCCGGTCAGGATCCCCATCGTCGCCGTGCCGTGGCCCGATCCGATCGAGAAGTCGTCCTCCGGAAAAACGCTGAGCGAGACGGGCGCGAACCAGGAGGCGTCGCTGCCGGCGACCCGGCCGCGCCAGCGGTTTCCGAACGTGTCGTCCTCCCCGTTGACGCCCGAGTCCACGTTGGCCACGATCGCACCGCGCCCGGTCACCCCCTGGGCCCATGCCTCGGGCACCCGGATCCGGACCAGGTCGACCACCGGCTGGGCAGCCGTGGCGTCCGCCACGACGGGCCCTGCCGCCTCCCCGCCGAGCGTGATCCGGCGGTCCGGCACGACCTCGGCCACCGCCGGGTCGGCCTCGAGCCGCTCGATCCAGCCGGGATCGACCTCGGCCACGACCGCGTTCACGATCCACAGCCGGTCGAGCTCGACAAGCCCGCCCTGGCTTCGCGCCTCGGCGAGCGCGTCCTCGGCGGCCCGGTAGCTCGTCGCGTGGATCGCGCGGAGCCCCTGGATCACCCGCTCGTGCCGGACGTCGAGCGCCAGCGCCGGGCCCCTCACCGCCGCCAGGAGCGAGAGCCGGGCCGAGCGGTCGGCGAGCCGGATGATGACCCGCTCCGGAGCGACCGGCGGGGCGGGCGGCACGCCGGCCCCCGCGAGGGTCGCCACCAGCGCCGTGGCGAGGAGGCCGCGCCCGATCTTCACAGGAGCTCCAGCTGACGGTCGCCATAGCCACCGGCCCGGATCCGGGTCAGGCTCTTCAACGCCCCTTCGACCGGGACCTCGATCACCTTGACCGCCTCGGGAGCGTGACGAAAGAGGTCCTCGAACGTGCGCTTCCAGTCGATCGCCCCTTCCCCGATCGGCAGGTGCTCGTCGCCGAACGTGTCGTTGTCGTGCAGGTGGACCTCCAGAATGCTCTCACCGAGCTCGGTCCACCAGGTCTCCGGCGAGACGGTGCCGTAGACGTGCACGTGGCCGACGTCCAGCGTGAAGCCAACGTGCCGGCCATCGAGCTGGTCGCGAAGATCGAGAAGAACCCGCGGGCTCGTCTCGAACATGTTCTCCAGTAGAAGGCGCATGCCCGCGTCGGCCGCCAGCCCCACCACCCTTTCCCACGTCTCCAGCGACAGCGCGGTCCAGCCCGGAAAGGTCGACGCCGGAAGGAGCGGCAGATGGCCGGTGTGGAAGTTGATGTGCCGGGCGCCGAGCGCGCCCGCCACCCCGATCGCCTTCTCCCAGCACTGCCGCGTGTGCTTGCGGATGATCGGGTCGAGGCTGCCCGGGTTCAGGTCGAATATAGGCGCGTGGGCGGTCACCTCGATGCCGCGCTCGGCGAGCTCGTCGCCCAGCTTCCGCACCGTCGTGGTCCGCTCCAGGTGGAGCAGCCATTCCGTGTCGTAGAGGGTGATCTCGATGCCCAGGTCCTTCTCGGCGAGCAGGTCGACCTGTCGGCTGACGTCGGCGAATGGCATGCTGAGCGCGAACCGCTGAGCCAAGTGTCACTCCGCGGCCGCCGGGCCGCCCTGGGGGAACCGTGCGCGGGGTCGTCCGATCGTGGAGCGCCAATTTATCGAGCCGGGCGGGCCCGTCAATTTGAGCCTTCCCCTTACACGGCGTCGATGGCCCGGCGGAGGGCCGCGATCCATTCGACCGCAGGCCCGAGCCCGTCACGCTCGAGCCGCTCGACGAACGCGCTGCCGACGACGATCCCGTCCGCCGTCCGGGCGGCACGGCGCGCGGCGTCGGGGTCGGCGATCCCGAAGCCGATCACGATCGGCAGCTCGGTCTCCTGGCGGAGCGTCCGGACCTGCGCCGCCAGACGCCGGTCGGCGTCGGCCCCGCTCCCGGTCACTCCGGTGCGCGCGACCAGATAGACGAAGCCGCGGGCATGGCGCGCGAGCGACCTCAGCCTGGCCGGCGGCGTGGTCGGCGCTGCCAGGGCGATCAAGGGCAACCCCTCGGCCTCGAGCGCGGCCCGGACCTCCAGGCCCTCGTCGAACGGAAGATCGGCCACGAGCGCGCCCGCGAAGCCGGCCCGGACGAGATCGGTTGCCGCACGCGCGTAGCCCCGAGCGTGAAGGGGGTTGAGATAGGTGAACAGGACGAGCGGCGGTCCCCCGGCCGGGCGCTCCGCCGCCAGCTCGACAACGCGGGCCAACGTCGTTCCCCCGGCCAGCGCGCGCTCCGAGGCCGTGGCGATCACCGGCCCGTCCGCCAGCGGATCCGAGAAGGGGACCCCCAGCTCGATCGCGTCGGCCCCCGCCTCCGCCAGGGCCGCCAGCGCCGCAGCGCTCGATCCGAGATCGGGATGCCCCGCGGTCAGGAACGGAACGAGGAGCTTCCGGCCGCCGGCACGGGCCGCGTCCAGCCGCCGCGCCAGGTCGTCCACGACCTGGTTCTTAGATGTCACGGGTTCAGGACGAAGTGGCGGGCCGGGTCGATCTCGTACCGCTCGGGCTCGACGACGCGCGCCACTGAGCGCAGCCAGGCGCCCCCCTCCCCTTTCTCCGCGAGGCTCACGACGGGCCCGTCGAACCGCTCCCCGTTCGCGTCGACGACCAGCCGCACCCGCGGCCGCTCGACGTTCCGGATGTCGGGATCCGGGGCCACGACCACCGCCAGCTCGCCGGTGTCCAGAAGGCACACGCAGCCGACGGGGTAAATCCCCAGCAGACCGACGAACGCCTTCACGAGGACGGGGTCGAACCGGGTGCCCGCTCCCTTCTCCAGGATCGTCACCATCTCGGCCGGCGTGATCGGGTCGGTCTTGTAGACGCGCGGCGTCGTCCCGGCGTCGAACGCGTCGGCGATCTCCACGATCTTGCTGTAGAACGTGAGCCGACGCGGAGCGAACAGCGTCGGATAGCCGGACAGGTCCAGGTTCAGGTGGTGCTCGAACGCCACCAGCATCTCGTGGACCGGGATCGATCCCGGCGGTCGCTCCGCGAGCAGGCGCCACGGACCGAACGCCGTATGGCGCCGCATGAGTCGCCACTCCTCCTCGCTCAGCGCGCCCGCCCTGTTCAGCACCTCGTACGGCACGTCGACCTTGCCGATGTCGTGGAGGAGCGCCGCCAGTCCCAGGTCGTACAGCTCGAGCCTCGACAGACCGATCCGCTGTCCCAGCGAGACGGAGAAGATGCAGACGTTGACGCTGTGCGTGAACGTCGGCTCGTCGTAGTCGCGGAGACAGGTCAGGCCGATCAGCAGGAGCTCGTCCCGCAGCACCTGGTCGACGATCGACTGGACGGCGCGCCGGACCCGGTACCGCTGGAGCGCCCCGCCGGCGCGGACGCTCTCCATCGTGTTCCGGACCACCGCCACGCTGTGGCGATATGTGCGCTCGGCGCGGGCCCGCGCCGCCTCGTCGGCCTCGCCGGCCGCCGCCGACT
>DASRVA010000083.1:0-8597 GCA_035687745.1 Gemmatimonadota bacterium | reverse complement strand
GGTCATGGCGGCGCCGCTCGTGATCGGGCTGCCGGCCTTTCTCGAGCTGGCCAGGGCCTCGCCGGTCCCGGTCCTGGCGCATCCGGCGCTGGGCGGCGGCCGCGGGATCGCGACCGCTCTCCTCCTCGGGACGCTCTTTCGCCTCTACGGCGCCGACGCGGTCATCTTTCCCCACGCGGGCGGCCGCTTCCCGTTCGACCTGGAAACGTGCGGCGACCTGGCGGCACGACTCGGAGGGCCGCTGGGGGGCCTCCGGCCGGCCCTCCCCGTCCCGGCCGGCGGGATGAGCGTGGCCCGCGTCCGCGAGATGGTCGAGTTCTACGGGATCGACGTGATGCTGCTGGTCGGGGGGTCTCTCTACGTGGCGCGCCGGGAACTGGCCGAAAGGGCGCGCGAGTTCGTGGCGCGGGTCCGCGATGCCGCCGTCTCGGAACGCCCTCGAGGCCGGGCCGTGGGAGCGGGCGAGTGAGCCGCCCCGTCCGTCGCGGCGACGGTTTCCGGTGGGAGGACGTTCCGCTCGAGCCCTACAAGGAAGAGGGAAGCGCCTTTCGCGACGTGAGCCGCCAGCTCCTCTTCGGTCACGGCGAGGGGCTGGTCTCGGACCTCCGGTACTTCGAGGTGGGGCCGGGCGGCCACACCACGCTCGAGCGCCACGAGCACGCCCACGGGGTCGTCGTCCTGCGGGGCGGCGGGCGGGTCCTCGTGGACCCGGAGATCCGCGAGATCCGGCCCTTCGACCTGGTCCACGTCCCGTCCCTCACCTGGCACCAGTTCCGGGCCTCGGACGACGAGCCGCTCGGGTTCCTGTGCGTGGCCGACGGCGGACGGGACCGGCCGCGGCGACCGACCCGGGTCGAGCTGGAGGAGCTCAGGCGGCGGCCGGAGGTGGCCGCCTTCGTGCGCGTTTAGCGGCGACGCCGCTCCTCACCGCGGATCGCCCAGCCAGGAGCGGCCGCGGCCCGCGTAATGGACGGCGGTGCCCGCGACCAGGCCCACCAGGAAGCCGTACGGCAGGGCCAGGGCGCAGAGCGCGACCAGCAGCACCAGTCCGAGCTGAAAGGCGTCTCCCGTCATGTCTCTCACGAGACGCGCCAGGGCCAGACCCTCGAACAGCAGGATCACGCCGAGGACCGGAAGCGGAAAGAGGTGCACCACCTGGTCGAATCCCCGGCTCAGAAAGAGACCGAGGCCCAGGTACAGCGCCCCGTAGATCAGGGGCGCCCCGCCGGTCCTGGCCCCGAAGGCGTAATGGCCCGCCATCCCTCCCGACCCGTGGCAGGTCGGCACCCCCGACAGGAACGGATTGACGAGGTTCATGGCGGAGTAGGTGAAGGCGATCTTGCGGACACCGATCTCGCGGCCCAGGAGGTCATGGGCGAGCTGGCGGGTGGCAAAGAGGGAGTTCCCGAGAGAAAGCGGCAGCTGCGCCAGCCCGAGAACGAGAAATCCCTCCAGGACGTGCTCCGGGGTGGGGACCCTGGGCTGGGGCAGGGCGAAACCGAACATCGAACCGATCCCGGCCGTCCCGGGGCTCGAGACGAGGCCGTAGACGATCCCGAGGGCGATCACCGGAAGGGCGGCCGGAAGCCGGCGGCTCCCGCCCAGAGCGAGGACCAGGGCGAAGCAGACGGCCGCCAGGAGGTATCCCTCCAGCCCCGCCGCCTGCACGTAATCCCCGAGCGCCAGCTCGGCGAGCTTCAGGCCGAGCCCCACCTGGATGCCTCGAACGACGGCCTTGGGGATGCGGCGATCCAGCCACGCGATGAGGCCGGTCAACGTGAGGAGAAGCATCGCCAGGCCGATGGCCAGCCCGCCGCCGTACAGGACCTCGGGGGTCACGCCCCCTGCGATCACCAGCACGGCGACCGCCTTGAGCGGCTGAGCCGGCATGGGCAGCCCGTAGAGGAACCCCGTCATGACCTGCATGACCCCGAACATGATGAGGACGCTGGCCGCGTCGAGGCCGCCGGCCAGGATCATCCCGGTGATGAGAGGGAAGTCGGTCCCGATGTCGCCGAACGATCCGGCGAACTCGTGGCGGTCGATTCGGATTCGATTCTTCAGGCGGCCCATCGATGACCCGATCTAGTCCTGCCCGGTTCGGCCGACCAACGGGTCGCGGGCGGCGAGGCCGTGTTTGATCCCGTACGAACGGGCCGGGGTCGAGATCCTGCGGGATCGGGCCTAGGCAGCCTAGGCCCGACCCGGATCAGCGCCCCAGGGCTCCCAGGCCCGCTCCCGATAGCCGAAGTCGAACCGCGCGGGGTGGAGGATCTCGGCCAGGATCTCGAGCGACTCGACGAGCCGGGGCCCCGGACGGTTGAACCACTGGACGCCGTCGGCCAGGGCGACCCGCCCCTCCCGGACGGCCCGCAGCCCGTCCCACCCCGGTCGGGACGCCAGCCCGTCCATGTCGGCCCGCGTCCGCGCCAGGTCGAAGCCGCACGGCGACACGAAGAGGACCTCGGGATCGAGGGCCCGTAGCCGCGCCCACTCCAGGGTCGGCGAGTGCCGGCCGGCCTCACCGACCAGGTTCCGGCCGCCGGCCATGACCACCAGCTCGGGCATCCAGTTGCCGGCCGCCATGAGCGGATCGATCCACTCGATGCAGGCGACCGATGGCCGGTGCGGCACGGTGGCGGCCGCCGCCTCGATCTCCGCGCAGCGCTGGCGGAGCCTGGCGACCAGCCGCTCGCCCTCCCCTTCCACGCCCAGCGCCAAAGCGACCCGCCGGATGTCCTCCCAGACCGCCTCCAGGGAGTCCGGGGAAAGGGAGACGAGGGTCGGCCGGCCGCCCGTCCACTCGGCGAGGGCCTCCTCCACATCTCCCAGGCTGACTGCGCACACCTCGCACTGGGTCTGGGTCACGATCACGTCGGGCCGGACCGCCCTGAGCCGCTCCGCGTCCACCCGGTAGACCGAAAGGGCCTCCTGGACCAGGGCCCGGACCCGCTGGTCGATCTCGTAGCTCGTGCCGTCGGTGGGGAAGCGGGGCTCGGTGATCGCCGGCAGGTCGAGGACCTCCGGCGGGTGGTCGCACTCGTGGCTGCGCGCCACCAGCCGACCGCCCTGTCCCAGGGCGTGGACGATCTCGGTGCTGCTGGCGATCAGGGAAGCGACCCGGGGGAACTCCGAAGGGGGTCGAGGGTTCAATGAAACGGTCCTCAGGGCCTGCCGTCCTTTGTTCGGTGGCTTACGGATGGGGGTCCGGACCGCGGCTATGGTTGTTATGGGCCGATCGCGAACGACGCACGGGGCATTGACCCGCTCCCAGGGGGAACGTGATGGACATGACCAAGATGAGGAGAGAGGTCGGCAGACGCCTCCAGCAGATCCGGGGAAACCGGGACCAGAGAAGCTTCGCCGAGAACGTCGATTCCGTCCAGCAGACGATCAGCAAGTACGAGCGCGGCGAGATTCCCCGCTCGTGGATGTTCCTGGCCCGTCTCCATCAGGAGGAAGGCGTCGACCTGAACGATCTTCTCTCCGGGGCTTTTGCCCAGTTGGAGGACGGCGGGAACGGTCGGAGCGGCCCCTCGGGGAACGGCCACTCCGGGAACGGGCGCCAGCGGGACGAGTCCCGCCGCCCGGCGTACGCCGCCGAGGGGTCCAGGCCCGCGCTGTAGGGCCCGGACCTCGTAACCTGCGATTCGCGGGCGCCGTTCCAGGACGGCGCCCGTCTTCGCGTCGGCCGCCGGGTGACCCAGGCACGGCGGGTCGCGGCGCCGCAATCGGCGTGCTAAACTGACGCGTTTCCAAGAGCGAACTCGAGCCTGCCGAGGTCCCTTCGGATGGAGCGCGACACCCAGATCAGCCCCGCCGGGCGCTTCCTCCGTCTGTTCGTGGACGTCAAGAAGCGGGAGGTCGAGCCCGCTGTCCTGTTCTTCCTCTTCTGGTTCCTCGTCATCCTCGTCTTTCAAGTTCTCAAGCCACTCAAGAAAGGGCTGTTCGTAGAGAACCTGGGCGCGTACGTCGAACTCTACGCCAAACTGGCCAACATAGGGGTCGCGATCCTGGCCGTCGTGCTGTTCACGGTGCTGTACAACAAATTGGGGAGCCGGCGCCTGGTCGCAGCGCTGTGTGGGATTTTCATCTTGGCGCTGCTTGGCTTCGCGGCCGTCCTCGGGGGCGGGCAGCCTGCCCCGACGACCAACTGGGCTTTCTATCTTTTCGGGGATGCCTGGTCGACGATATGGGTGACGACCTTCTGGGCGTACCTCAACGAGATGACGAAGACCGAGCAGTCGAAGCGGCTTTACGGGCTGATCGGGGGTGGAGGTGTGGTGGGCGGCCTGGTCGGAGGCATCACGGTGTGGCAGCTCGTGGAACCCCTTGGAGCCCCCGCCCTCCTGATCGGCTGCGCCGTCGTCACGCTGGTCATCGGCATCCTCGTCTGGCGAACGGAGGCCGTGGCGAAAACGCCGGATGCGGCCATTGGTCGCAGCGACGCCGATCAGCTCCATGTCGAGGGCGAGGGAAAGAAGATGAACGCGGCGGTGGAGGGAGCCAGGCTGGCCATGGCCTCCCGCTATCTGTTGGCGATCGTGATGATCGTCTTCCTCTACGAGCTGGTGTCGCAGATTCTCGACTATCAGTATTCCACACAGGCTGAGACCCTTACCGGAGCAGGAGCTACCCAGGCTTTCTTCGGACAGATCACCACGATCATCGGAGTGATCAGCGTGGTGACGCAGTTCTTTCTCGTTTCGTTCGTGATTCGCAGGTTCGGAATCACGACTGCGCTGCTGGTTCTTCCCGTCGCGATGGCGATGGCCAGCGGGGTATACTTCGTCGCGCCGGTTCTTTGGGCCGGGGCACTGCTGACGATCTCGGACAACGCGTTCTCCTATTCGATGAACCAGACCGCTCGGGAAACCCTGTTCGTCCCGACATCGGCCGATGTGAAGTACAAAGCCCGGGCGTTCGCGAACATGTTCGTGCAGCGGTTCGGGAAGGGGATCGCGATCGTCATGGCTCTGGGTCTTACCGCGATCCCGATTCGCTTTCTCTCGATTCTGGCACTCGCCGTGATCGCGATCTGGTCCGGGTTCGCGATTTACGCCGGCCGGCGGTTCGACAGCCTGACGGGTGACGAGGCGGAGCGGCGGCCCCAGGAGGCGATCGCCTAGATGCGTTTGCGTGAGCTCTTTCGCAGCGGTCTCGCGTCGGCCATGGTCGCGCTCTTCCTGGCGGGGAGCGCCGGCGAGGCCGCGGGCCTCCATCGCTGCCCTCACCACGACACGGTGGCGGGTCATGCCGTCCATCCCGACGCCTCCCACGGCAAGGCGGACGGCGGGCACGGATGCACCTGCTTCGGGACGTGCCACGGCTCGACGGCCATCGCCCCGGCGGCCGGTCCGGGCGAGGCCCATGTCCGATCGAACATGGTCCGCGAGACCCGGACGGGCGGGACGTCGACGCCCGCGGCCCAGCTCTCCCCCTACCTCCACCCGTACGCGAACGGCCCTCCGACCCCGTAGCGCTTCGTCGAATGCCCGCGGGAGCGGATCCGATGTCCGCGCTCCCGTCTGTCGAACGATGAGCTACGGGAGGTCTTCATGTTCCAGCTTCATTCGAGCCGGACGGCGTGGCTCGGCGCCGTCCTCGCGATCCTGGCGCTGGCCGCTCCGGCGCGGGGTCAGGAGGTGCCCGGCGCCCTGAGCGGCCGCGTGACCGAGCCTTCGGGCGCCCCGGTCGAGGGCGTCACCGTCCACGTCGAGAGCACCGACCTGGTCGCCACGACCGACGAGACCGGCCGCTACGAGCTGATGTCCCTTCCGGCCGGCTCGTACCGGGTCCGGTTCGATCGGCTCGGCTATGAGCCGGAGTCGGCGAGCGTCCGGGTCACGGCCGAGCCGGCCGGCCTGGACATGGTCCTGACCGCGCGTCCGATCGAGGTCGCCGGGGTGACCGCCATCGGGAGCCCGCGGGAGCTGGCCGAGGTGCGGGAGCGGATGCGTGAGGTTCCCGGCGCCGTCGACCTGATCGAGACCGCCGAGCTGGAGCGGACGCGCCTGACCCACTTTCGCGATGTCCTCCGGTTCTCGCCGGGGGTCTACATACAGCCCCGATTCGGCGCGGCGGACGAGAGCCAGCTCTCGATCCGCGGATCCGGGCTCAGGAACAACTTCCATCTGCGCGGCGTCAACGTGCTGGTCAACGGGATGCCGTACCGGAACGCCGACGGGTTCACCGACTTCGAGTCGCTGGAGCTGCTGACGGCCTCGAACATCCAGGTCTACAAGGGAGGCAACGCGCTCCGCTTCGGCGGCTCGACCCTGGGCGGAGCCATCAACATCGATACCAGGACCGGGTATACCGCCAACCCGCTGCGTTTCATGGGCCAGGCCGGGTCGTACGGGTTCTTCAAGGGCCAGCTCTCCTCCGGCGATGTGTTCGGGAGCGCCGACTACTACGCCAGCTACGCGCACACCACCGTGGACGGGTTCCGCGACTTCTCCGAGCAGCGCCGGGACCGGCTGAACGCCCATCTGGGGGCCGTCCTTTCGGATCGGGTCGATCTCCGCGGGTTCTACTTCTTCGCGCATGTGGAGGAAGAGCTGCCCGGCTCGCTGACGCGAGAGGAGATGGAGGCGGATCCCGACCAGGCGAATCCGGCCAACGTCCTCGACCGTTGGGGGAGGGACTACGACCTCCATCATCTGGGGGTCCAGCTTCGCACCCAGCTCACGCCGAGCCAGAGGCTCGAGGTGTCCCCGTACCTGCAGCACCGCGACATCGTGCATCCCATTTTCCGGCTGCTGGACCAGGTGAGCCTGGACGTCGGGGCCGAGGTCCGGTACGAGAACCAGGTTCCGCTGGCCGGTCGGGAGAGCCGCTTCACCGCCGGCTTCCAGCCGGCTTGGGGGGAGACCGACAACCGCCACTTCGAGAACGTGGGCGGCCAGCCGGGGGAGCTCGTCAAGGACCAGACCGACGAGGCGAGCAGCGTGGCCTTTTACGTGGACGAGGTCCTCGAGATCGTCCCGCGCCTGTCGGCGGTGGCCGGGCTCCGCTACGACCGCTCCCGGCGCATCATCCGGGACGATTTCCTGGCCGACGGCGACCAGACCGACGAGCGCGACTTCGAGGCGTGGATGCCCAAGGTCGGATTTCTGGTCGAGCTCCCGCGGGTCGAGGGGCAGCTCTTCGGGAACGTCAGCCGCTCGTTCGAGCCGCCGCTCCTGATCGAGCTCAACAGCCTGACCGTTCCCGGGTTCGTGGACCTGGAGGCCCAGGACGCCTGGCAGATCGAGCTCGGGACCCGTGGCCGCCGGGGTGGCCTCGAATGGCAGCTCGCGGCGTACGACATCGAGCTTGAGGACGAGATCCTGAACGTGAACGTCCGGCCCTTCCCGGACGCGACCTTCACGGTGCCGGCCTACCGCAACGCCCCCCGCACCCGCCACTACGGCCTGGAGGCCGGGCTCGAATACGCCGCGGTGGCTCCGGCCCTGGACGAGGATCCGGAGCCGCTCGGGTTCCGTCTCGCCTACACGCTGGGGCGCTACGAATACGTGGACGACCCGGACTTCGACGGGAACGAGATCCCGGGAGCGCCGACACACGTCATCCAGGCAGAGGTCGTTCTGCGTCATCCCGCCGGGCTGACCGTGCGTCCGAATCTGGAGTGGGTCCCGGACCAGACCTTCCTGGACAGCGCCAACACGGCGACCAACCACGGGTGGGCGACGCTCGGCGTGCGGGGCGAGTGGAGCGTGACCGACGCCGGCGTCGTCGTCTTCGCCGAGGCGCTCAACCTGACCGACGAGGTGTACTCGCCGGCCATGACCGTGGACGACGCGGCGGGACGGTACTTCCAGCCCGCGGACGGTCGCTCGCTGTACGCGGGCATCCGCTGGGAACGGTAACCGGGCGGTTCGGTCGGCTCGTGGCCGGGGCCGCGCTGCTCGTGGCCGGGCTTCTGGCAGCAACCGTTCGACCCGGTCCGGTCGCGGCGGCCGTCCACGCGCACCTGGTGTCCTCCTCGCCTGCCGCCGGGGACACGCTCCGGCAACCCCCCGGGGAGATCCGGCTCGTCTTCAGCGAACCGGTCGAAGCGGTCATGGCCGGGGTCCGGCTCGTCCGGCCGGACGGATCGATCCTCGAGCTGATCGCGCGGGCGGACCCGGCCGACGTGCGGGTGGTCGTCGCGCCCCTCCCGGCGCTGAACGCGGGGGGCTACCGGGTGGCATGGCGCGTCGTCTCCGCGGACGGCCACGCCGTATCCGGCGACTACGACTTCCACGTCGAGGGATCCGGGACGGCCGTCCTGGCCGCCCCTCCGCCTCCGCCGGTCGAGCCCGAGCCGACCCCGCCGGTCGCCCTGCGAACGGCGGTCGAGGCCCTCGCCATGGCCGCGCTCCTGCTCTTTTCGGGAAGCCTCCTCTTCCCGGATCCGGGCGCGCGGACGGTGCCCCGGCTCACGGCCGCGCTCGGCCTCCTGGCGCCGCTTCTCCTGGCCGGCGACTTCCTCGTCTGGGCGGTCACGGCCTCCCCGGGAGCGGATCCGGCGGCGGCGCTGGCCAGGGCGAGCCGGACGACGGGGGGACGGATTGAGCTCCTCCGCCTCGGCCTGGTGCTCCTGGCCGCGTGGG
>DASRVA010000082.1:0-8610 GCA_035687745.1 Gemmatimonadota bacterium | reverse complement strand
GGGTGATCGGGTTTCTGAACGGCGAGATGGGAACGAAGATCCCGGACGATGCGGGGATCGGCGTGAAGCCGATCAGCGCCAGGAACACGAAGCGCCTGGTCGCCGCCGCGCTCCGCTATGCGCTCGACAAAGGCCGGCGCTCGGTGACGCTCGTCCACAAGGGGAATATCATGAAGTTCACCGAGGGGGCGTTCCGCGAGTGGGGATACGAGGAAGCGTCCGAGAATTTCGGGGATCGCACGATCCCCGAGTCGGAGCTATGGAAGGACGGCGCCGCCGATCCCGGCGACCGCATCGTGGTCAAGGACCGGATCGCGGACGCCATGTTCCAGCAGCTCCTCCTGAGGCCCGACGAGTACGACGTCCTCGCGCTTCCCAACCTGAACGGGGACTACCTGTCGGACGCCGCGGCGGCCCAGGTGGGCGGGCTGGGGATGGCGCCCGGGGCGAACATCGGTGACGGTGAGGCGGTCTTCGAGGCGACCCACGGCACGGCCCCCAAGTACGCCGGGCAGGACAAGGTGAATCCTGGGAGCCTCATCCTCTCGGGCGCCCTCATGTTCGACTATCTCGGGTGGACCGAGGCGCGCGAGCGGATCGAGCATGGCCTCGAGACGTCGATCCGGGACAAGGTCGTGACGTACGACCTGGCGCGGCAGATGCAGGGGGCGACGGAGGTCAAGTGCTCGGAATTCGCGGAAGCCGTCATCGAGCGCATGTGACGAGGCGGCTCGCGGCTTTCCCACGACCATGCAGTTCGTCGACGAAGCGCGCATCTCGGTGAAGGCGGGCGCGGGGGGGAGCGGTTGCGTTTCCTTCCGGCGTGAGAAGTACGTCCCCCGCGGCGGACCGGACGGCGGCGACGGCGGCCGGGGGGGCGACGTCATCGTCGAGGCCGATCCCAACCTCACGACCCTCTACGACTACCGGTATCGCAACCGCTACCAGGCCGACCGGGGAGGGCACGGCTCGGGGAACAACCGGACCGGCGCCGAGGGGAGCGACGTCCGTCTCCGGGTCCCCCGGGGGACGATCGTGCGGGATGCCGAGACGGGGGAGACGCTCGCCGATCTCGACGTGCCGGGACGGGGCGTCGTGGTGGCGCGCGGCGGTCGCGGGGGGCGCGGCAACGCCGCGTTCGCCGGACCCACCCGCCGGACGCCCCGGCACGCACAGCCGGGCGAGCCCGGTGAGGAGCGGGAGATCGTCCTCGAGCTCAAACTGATCGCCGACGTCGGGCTGGTGGGGAGCCCGAACGCCGGGAAGTCGACGCTCCTGTCACGCATCAGCGCGGCCCGTCCCAGGATCGCCGACTATCCGTTCACCACGCTGACACCCAACCTGGGTGTGGTCGCGCCAGGCGAGGACCGGTCGTTCGTCGTGGCCGACATCCCGGGCCTGATCGAGGGCGCGGCGGAGGGAAAGGGTCTCGGCCACCGCTTCCTGCGGCACCTCGAGCGGACGCGCGTCCTGTGCTTCCTGATCGACGTCACGACCCCGGATCCGGGCTCCGAGTACGAGACCCTGAAGCGGGAGCTCGCCGGGTGGTCGCCCGCGCTCCTCGAGCCGCCGCGGGTGGTCGTGTGGTCGAAGCGGGACCTGGGCGCGCCACCGGCCGGGGTCGCGTTCACGGACGCCGAGGCGACGGTCGAGGTCTCGGCGGCGACCGGCCACGGGCTCGAGGAGCTGGTGATCGTCCTCGAGCGGCTGGTCCGGCGGACCGTCGCCGGCCGCCCGGAAGAGGGCGCGGGGGGAGGTGGACCGGACGTCGGCTGGACACCCTGACCGAGGCGGTTCTTCGCGTTCGATCCGGCGCGGAACGCCGGACTATCCACCCCTCCTCGAAGCGATCCCGGATCCGCCCCCGGAGCTCCACGCACGGGGCGACTCCGGGCTTCTCTCTCGCCTGGCGGTCGCCGTCGTCGGCTCCCGGAAGGCGAGCGACCTCGGCCGGGCCATGGCCGAGCGGCTGGGGGCCCGGCTCGCCGAGCGTGGGGTCGTCGTCGTGAGCGGTCTCGCGGTCGGCATCGATGCCGCGGCCCATCAGGGCGCCCTCGCCGTGGGCGGGCCGACCGTCGCCGTACTGGGAGGCGGCCTGGACGTGGCCGCACCCACCGCCAACCGGCGGCTGGCCGAGCGGATCGGACGCGAGGGATGCCTGGTCACCGAGTTTCCTCCCGGCATGCCTCCGCTCGCGCACCATTTCCCGCGCCGGAACCGGATCATCGCCGGGCTGGCGCGGATCGTGATCGTGGTCGAGGCGACCCTGAAATCGGGCGCGCTCACGACCGCGCGGCATGCCCTGGCGGCGGGACGCGAGGTCATGGCCGTGCCGGGCCATCCGCTGATGCCGAACGCGGCCGGCGTGAACGGGCTCCTGTTCGACGGGGCGCGACCCGTCCGGTCGCCGGACGACGTGCTGATGGAGCTGGGGGACCTCCCGGGCCTGGCCGCGCCCGTCCCGACGCCCGACGCCGGCAGGGCGGTCCTCGAGGGGCCGCCCCGACTGCGTCTGATGAGCGCGCTCGGCGCCGCTCCGGCGCCGGCCGAGCGGCTGGCCAGAGAGACCAGGCTGACCCTCGTGGAGACGCTCGCCGTCCTGACCGAGCTCGAGCTCCTCGGCCTCGCCCGCTCCCACGCCGGAAACCGCTACAGTTTGCCTCTCGGGAAGAAACCATGACCGCGGGCCTCCACGTCTACGTGCACGTCCCCTTCTGCCGCTACCGATGTCCGTACTGCGCCTTCTACAACGTCCGGCCGGACGAGGACCGGGAGTCCGCGTTTCTCGAGGGGGCGGCGCGCGAGGTCGAGGCCTGGCGGGCCAGGGGCGCCTTCGAAACGGGGACCCTGGCCACCCTGTACTGGGGCGGCGGGACCCCGTCACGGCTCTCCGAATCCGGCACGCGCCGGCTGGCCGAGCTGTCCCTCGGGGTCGCACCCCTTGCCGACGACCTCGAATGGACGGTCGAGGTGAATCCGGCCGACGTCGACGAGGATCGCTTCGCCGTCTACCGCGAGCTCGGGGTGACCCGGCTCTCGGTGGGCGTCCAGTCGTTCGACGAAGGGCGCCTCCGATTTCTGGGCCGGGATCATGGCGGCCGGCGCGCCCGCGCGGCGGTCCTCGGCGCCGCGGCGGCGGGGTTCCCGGAGATCTCGCTGGACCTGATCTTCAACCTGGCGGTCGAGGGAAGCGAGGCGGCGTGGCGCTCGGATCTGGAGGCCGGGCTCGAGCTGCCGATCACCCACCTCTCCCTCTACGGGCTCACGATCGAGCCGGGCACGCCGTTCGGGCGCCGGACGGACGCGGGCGAGCGCCTGACGCGGGCCGAGGACGGGTACGGCCTCGAGTACCTCAAGGCCTGCCGGGCCGCCCGCCGGCACGGCTTCGAGCACTACGAGGTCTCGAGCTTCGCCCGTCCGGGACACCGGTCGCGACACAACCAGGCGTACTGGACCGGGGCGCCGTACCTCGGGCTGGGGCCGGCCGCCCACTCGTTCGACGGCCGCCGCAGGTGGGCCAACGTGGCCTCGCTGGAGGGGTGGTCCCGGGCCCTCGCCGAGGGCGGCGATCCGCGCGAGTTCGTGGAGACGCTGGGGCCGGCCGAGCGCGAGCTGGAGACCCTCTACCTCGGGCTCCGCACCGCGCGAGGCGTCGACGAGGAACACCCGCTCCTCACGCGGCCCGAGGGGCGGCCGGTGGTCGAGGGGCTGGTGAAGCGGGGGCGGCTGCGCCGGGAAGCGGGCCGCGTGACGTGTACGGAGCGCGGGTTTCTGGTCCTGGACGCCATCCTGACCTCTCTGAGCGGGCGCTGATCGGGGTCCGGCCGGACGGCGACAGGCCCCGGGCTTGCAGGACACCGGAGCGGTCGTGGGTTTGATGGGGTTCGGGGGGAGGAATAGTTTCACACATGGTGAGCATGGACGAGCACGAGCTGACGCCCCGCGAGGCGCGCATCCTAGCCGCCGTCATCCGGAACTTCGTCGAGACGGCGGAGCCCACGGCGTCCAGGACCGTGGCCCGCAAGAACGAGCTCGGGTTGAGCCCGGCCACGATCAGGAACACCATGAGCGATCTCACCCAGCGCGGCTATCTGACCCAGCCGCACCCGAGCGCGGGCCGCGTGCCGACCGACAAGGCCTACCGCTACTACGTCCGGAGCCTGATGCGGATCGAGCGGGTGACCCCCGAGGACGTGCGCCAGCTCGAGGCGGGGGTCGGCCCCGCGGGGACGGGCGACGAGGTCCTGAAGCGGGCGATTCAGGCGCTCAGCGTGGTGACGAGCGAGCTCGGCATCGGCCTGGGCCCCAGCCCGACGGACGGCCGCCTCGAGCGGATCGAACTGCTCGGCCTCTCGAGCGAGCGGATCCTGATCGTGATCGCGATCGCGTCGGGGCCCGTTCGGACGATCTTCGTCGAGACGCCGATCGAGGTCGCCGAATCCGAGCTGGGCGCCGTGGCATCCTTCCTGAACGAGCGGCTGGCCGGGCTCTCGCTGCGCGAGGTCCGCGAGACGTATCGTGACCGGCTGCGGGTCCTGCCGTCCGAGCACGCCGAGCTGCTCAACATCTTCCTGGAACAGGCCGATCACGCGTTCGCGCCCGCGCCGGCCGGGGACGAGGTCATCCTCGGGCCCGCTTCCAGCCTCGCCTCCCAGCCCGAGTTCGCCAGCCGCGAGAACCTGCGCAACCTGATCGAGCTGACCGAACGTCGAGACGTCCTCGCCGAGGCGCTGCGTCTGCGCCACGCCCGGGGGATCGTGATCTCGATCGGTGACGAGCACAGCCTGCCGCCGCTGCTCGACTTCAGCCTGGTCACGACGCAGTACGAGGTCGGCGGTGTCCGCGGCCTGATCGGCGTGATCGGACCGACGCGGATGCCATACGAGCGGGTCGTCTCGGTCGTGCAGTACACGGCCCGGCTGCTGTCGTCGGTTCCCCAGGCCGGCGCCTGACCCGGGCCGCGCGATCGATGACCAAGCGCGACTACTACGAGGTTCTCGAAGTGTCCCGCGACGCGGACGGGGAGACGATCAAGCGCGCCTACCGGCGGCTCGCGATGAGCTTCCATCCGGACCGGAACCCGGACGACCCCGAGGCCGGCGAGCGGTTCAAGGAGGCGAGCGAGGCGTACGAGGTGCTGCGGGACCCGGAGCGCCGCGCGCGCTACGACCGGTTCGGCCACGCCGGAGTCCGCTCCGGTGCGGGGGCGGGACCGTTCGACTTCGACCTCGCCGACGCGTTGAGGGCCTTCATGCGCGACTTCGGCGGCTTCGAGGAATTCTTCGGCCGCGGCCGTGGGGCCCGGACGCGGGGTCCGCTGCGAGGCACCGACGCCCAGATGCGGATGCGGGTCACGCTGGAGGAGGTCGCCACGGGGGTCGAAAAGACGATCCGCGCGCACCTGCTGCAGCCCTGCGTCCGCTGCGGCTCTACCGGAAGCGTGGGCGGCTCGCCGATCACCTGCCCGCAGTGCGGGGGGCGCGGCGAGGTCCAGCGCGCGCAGCGGTCCATCTTCGGCCAGTTCGTCAGCGTCCATCCCTGTCCGGCGTGCCATGGAGAGGGGACGGTCGTCTCCGATCCGTGCCCGGAGTGCGCGGGCGAGGGCCGCACGCGCTCGGACCGGCGCATCAAGGTACGAATCCCGGCGGGCGTCGAAACGGGCAACTTCCTCACCCTCCGCGGCGAAGGGAACGCGGGACCCCGGGGCGGTCCGCCCGGCGATCTGCTCGTCGTGATCGAGGTCAAGCCTCACGAGCGGTTCGTCCGCCAGGGAGACGACGTTCTGCTCGAGCTGTCGATCTCGTTCCCGCAGGCCGCCCTGGGCGCCGAGATCGAGGTTCCCACCCTGCACGGCCCGGCGACGCTCGAGGTCCCGGCCGGCACCCAGAACGAGGCGGTCCTGAAGCTGGCCGGGATGGGTCTCCCGCAGCTCGACACGGATCGGCGCGGCGACCAGCTCGTCCGGGTCCGGGTGTGGGTGCCGAAGCGGCTGACCGCCGAGGAGCGGGTCCGGCTCGAGGATCTCCGCGCGTCGGAGAACCTGGCTCCGCCGGGAGAGGAAGGCGGTTTCTGGCGAAAGATGAAGGAGGCGTTCACCGCGTGACCCACGTCGAGCTCGCGGTCGCCGCCCCGGCCGAGGCCGAGGACACGGTGGCCGCGGTGCTCGCCGCCTGCGGCACGACGGGCGCGTGGATCCCGGCACCGGGCGACGTGCGGGCGTACTTCCGGACTCCGAGCCCCGACCTGGAGCGCCGCTTCGCGTCGCACTGGCGCAGGGTGACCGGGGAGGAATTCGCGTTCCGGCTCCGCGTGCGGCCGGTCCCCGACGAGGACTGGCTGGCCGGCTACCGCGCCGCGGCGCGGCCGATCCGGATCGGAGACCGGCTGTGGATCGCGCCGCCGGACTTCGAGCCGGACGCCCCAGGGCCCGGGTCCGTCGTCCGGATCGAGCCCGGGCTCGGCTTCGGGACGGGCGACCATCCCACGACGCGCGCGCTTCTCCGCTGGATCCACGACGCCGGCCCTTTCCGCCGGGCGCTTGACGTCGGCACCGGGAGCGGCGTCCTGGCGCTGGCGGCCCTGGCCCGTGGAGCGGAAACGGCCATCGCGCTCGACCCGGACCGTCTGGCGCTCGAGAACGCGGCCCGGAACCGCGAGCTCAACCGGGCCCGGGGGCTGGCCCTGGTCCAGGGATCGCTCGACGCCCTGGCACCCGGCGCCCGCTTCGACCTGGTCCTCGCGAACCTGGACGGCCCGGCCTTGGACCGGCTCCTCCCCGCCCTGGCCGGGAGGGTCGCGCCGGGGGGACGGCTCGGAGTTGCGGGCGCTCTCGGGCCCGCCCGGACGCCGCTCCTCCAGCGGTCGCGGGCGGCCGGGCTCGTGCTCCTCGACGAGCGGCTCGACCCCGACCCGGCTCCGGACGACGTCTGGTGGAGCGCCTGGCTCGGTCGGGCGTGAGGCCCTTTCCCGGACCCCCGCTCTGTCTCGATCCCGACCGGATGGCGGCGGTCGACCAGGCGGCCGTGGAGGCGGGGCTTCCCGGCGCGGCGCTCATGGAGAGCGCCGGCCGCGAGACCGCCCGCGAGATCCGCCGCCGGTGGCCCGGACCGGGCCGGGGCGTCGTCCTCGTGGGAGGCGGAAAGAACGGCGGCGACGGCCTGGTCGTGGCGCGCCACCTCCGTGAAGCCGGCTGGGAGGTCGAGATCCGACTCCTCGCCGACCCGTCCCGGCTGACCGGCGACGCCGGGCTCCAGTGGCGGCTGGTCGAGCCGATGGGACTTCCGGTCCAGCGCGTGTCGAAGCCGGACGATCCGCTCGACCTGGACGGCGCCACCGTGGTCGTCGACGCGCTCCTCGGGACGGGCCTCACGGGAATCGTGCGGGAGCCCGTCCGGTCCGCGATCGAAGCGCTCGTCAGCTCGGCCCTTCCGGTGGTCGCCGTCGACACGCCATCGGGCCTGGACGGCCGGACCGGCCGCATCCAGGGGATCGCAGCGCGCGCGCTCGTGACGGTGACGTTCGGCTTCCCGAAGCCGGGGCTCTTTCTCGCCGATGGCCCGGCCCACGTCGGACGGCTGGTCGCCGCGACCCTCGCCTACCCGCCCGCCGCCCGGGCCGCGGCGGGTCCTTCGCCCCTCGCCTGGATCACGCTCGAGACCGCCGTTCGCGCGCTTCCCCCGCGACGGCACGACGCCCACAAGGGAAGCATGGGCCGGCTCCTCGTGGTGGCCGGATCGGAGCGCTACCGGGGCGCGGCGGCGCTGGTCGTCGGAGCGGCGCTCCGCTCGGGCGTCGGGATGTGCGTCGCGGCGACCCCCGAGCCGGTGGCCGGATTCCTCCTGGCCCAGTATCCCGAGTCGATCGTGGTGTCCCTCCCCGTGACCCGGGCGGGCGCCCTCGCCGCGCGGGCGGTCGACGTCGTCGCCCGGGCGGCGGAAGAGGCCGACGCGGTGGCGGTCGGCCCGGGGCTCGGGACCGGGGGGAGGGTCCGTGATCTTGTCGAGGCCGCGCTACAGGCCGGAGTCCCCGCGGTCGTGGATGCGGACGCGCTGAACGCGCTGGCGAAGGATCCGGCACCGGTAAAGCGTGAGGCGGCCACGATCCTCACCCCGCATCCGGGAGAGCTGGCACGGTGGGGCAGCCGGCAGGCCGACCGCGTGGACGCGGACCGGGTCGAGTCCGCGCGCGAGGCCGCACGGGTCCACCGATGCACGGTCCTTCTCAAGGGATCGCCGACCGTCGTCGCCGGAACGGACGGCGAGACCCGCCTCAACCTGACCGGAAACCCGGGCCTGGCGACCGGCGGGAGCGGCGACGTCCTGACCGGCGTCCTGGGCTCCTTGCTCGCCCAGGGCGTGGATCCGACGACCGCCAGCCGCGCCGCGCCCTTCCTCCACGGCCTGGCGGCCGATTGGGCCGCGCGCGACCTGGGCGAGCGCGGCCTCGTCCCCGGCGACCTCCTCCGGTACGTGCCGCTGGCGGTCCGCGAGATCGCGGCCGGCCGCGGCGTCGATCTCCTAGAGCGGATCGACCACCGCTACGGCGATCTGCTGGCCGCGACCGGGGGAGGCGCGTGAGGCGCTGCGTCCAGGCGGGGCTCCTGGCCCAGGC
>DASRVA010000081.1:0-11575 GCA_035687745.1 Gemmatimonadota bacterium | reverse complement strand
CATGAAGGTGGAAACCCCGAGAACTCCAGGGAGGGAGTTGGCCGCGGGCAGTAGATCGTTTATGACGCGATACATCAGGATGTGGCTGACACCGCGCAGCATCCAGTACACACCCTTCTGATAGATCTCGGCTGCCGGCGCATCATAGTAGGTCCGAAGAAACGTTCTGTAGTCCACGACCGGAAACAGTGGGAAGCAGACATTGGGCAACATGAAAAAGTAGGCGACCCGCGCCCACGGACTGGCGGGGGTCTCGTCTGTCTTCAGGTTGTACAAGTAAAGGACGAGGCGAAACATGAACATGGCCGCCAGGATCGGGATGACCGCGGCCGCCCAGGGAACCTCGAGCCATCCCGCTTGCAGAGCAGCCAGCACCGCCCCCGCGGTCAACACGAGGGCGACTCTGGCGGACCAGGCAATCGGCAGGTGACAGAGACCAAGAAGCCCGAGCCCCAGCGCCACGAGCCAGAATCCGTCGGCTGGAAGCAGCACCTCGATAGCCGTGATCGTCAGCAGCAGGAAGAACGGCAGCCGGGCGCGGACGGGCAACCACGAGTGGATGAGAAATCCGATCAGGATCAGCAGGGCAACCACTGCGAATCCGCGTTCGAGCTCGATGCGGAAGACCAGTATGACCGCCAGCACGAGGCCGAGCTGGAATGCCAGCGAGAGGAATGGCCGGAGACCGATTCGGGTAGGCGGCGACTCCTGCACGGGGTGCGCCGCCGCGGGCGGGGCAACGGATCGAGTCATGGAATCAGGCATCGAGTGCCCTCAGTCCCACGTAATCGATCTTGTCAGTCGACGTCTTCGGCAATTGCTCCAGGAACATGAAGCTGTCAGGAATCATGTACAGCGGGAGACGCTCGGCACAGAACCGCTTCAGCGCGATCGTCGAGGCCGGCCCAGCGCCGCTCCAGGACACGAATGCGCGGACATGCGGGCCTTCTGATGTATCCGGAAACGAGGTCACCGCCACTTCCCGTACGTGAGGATGGCGATACAGCACAGTTTCGATTTCTCCGAGCTCGACACGATACCCGCGGCGTTTGATCATGCGGTCGCGCCGACCGAGGAAGACGTAGTCGCCGTCTTCGTTTTCTTGAACGATGTCGCCGGTGCGGTACCACTTCAGCTTCTCGTCATCGATGTGGAATGCAGCCGCATCGAGATCGGGCCGCTTCCAGTATCCAGCCATCACCGTTCCACCCTGAACCAGAAGCTCTCCATTCAGGACGAGAGTGCGGTCTCCCGTAATGGGCTTGCCGATGGGGTACGGATCGACCCGATCGGGGGGTACCTCGCCGAGCACTTCGTAGTAGGTGCAGACGTTCGTCTCGGTGGGACCGTAGAGGTTGAAGTACTGCCGATTCGGCCAAACTCTCTGCAGCCTGCGCAGCTGGCCCGGCGGAAACACCTCCCCGGCAAAGAGGACAAGCCTGAGGTTCGCAAAATCATGTTGTTCGAGTCCCCCGTGCTCGATGAGGAGGCGGAGAACGGAGGGCGTGGAGTACCAGACGGAGATCCCCTGCTGGGAGATGAGAGGTGCCAGGCTCAGCGGATTCTTTCCGTCTTCCTCCCCAATCAGGACGATTGTCGCAGCGCGGCGGAGGGGGACAAAGAGATCGAGAATCGAAAGATCGAAATGAAAGGGAGCGTGTGAAGAGAAGCGATCTTTCGGCGTGGGATCGAATACCTCCACGCACCAGTCGAGAAAGGACCGCGCGCTGAAGTGGGTGTGCATGACACCCTTCGGCTTTCCTGTCGAGCCGGAAGTGTAGAGAACATAGGCGAGGTCCGCGATCGCGGACGCTTCGCCTTCCTCACCGGTCAGAAGCACGAGGTCGCAGCCGAGCTCAATCAGCTCGCCCCCGACGGCCGATTCGGAAAGCTCCAGCTCGGTGCCGCAGGCGGCTTGCAGGGCTTCGACAAGGGCGCGCTCGGCGATGACCGCGCTCACACCGCAGTCGCTCAGGATCTCGGCCCCGCGCGAGGCCGGCGCCGTGGTGTCAACAGGAACATAGGCCCCGCCCGTCTTGAGCGTTGCCACGATGGCCACCACCGTCGGGATCGATTTCGGGGCGTAGATGCCAACTCGGTGGCGAGCGGCCACGCCCACCCGAGTCAAATCCGCGGCCAGGGCATCCGCCAGTCGATCGAGCCGGCCGTAGGAGAGCTCCCGGGAACGCGCCGGATCTACGACCGCGATCCTGTCGGGGAAGTCAGCCGCCGTTCGTTCGAACGGCTGGTGCAGTTCGATGCTCACTGCTCCAGCTTGTGCTCGACCGTTCCGGTGATGCTATCGATGGTGTCGAGGTAGTCGACGCTGACTTCGTGGGCCTCGAAGCGGACTCCGAAGCGCTGTTCAAGGAAGGCGACGAGTTTTACGCTGGCGATCGAGTCAAGAATCCCACCCGTGATGAGTGGCGTCGATTCGGTCAAGGCCAAAGGATCCTCTCCCGGTAGGAACTCGGTGAGTATGTATTCGCGGACGGCGTTCCGAATCGCTGCCTGGCTGTCGGGCAAATCGGACATGAATGTCGCCTTTTCCGAATGAGGTCAGCCTTTAGTTTCATGGACAATTCTGGATTGTCTCCTCCATTTAGGATCAAAGCATACCCTGCGCCCGTCAGATCCCTGACGTTTCCACTATTACTGGGGTGAGCGCAAAACCGAGAGCGGGATGGGCTGGCACCTCGTCGTCAGTCAGGGCGCCAGGGGCAGCTCCTTGATGCACCAAACGCTTGATACTACCGGGAATGCTGGGATCGCGCTACGCCCCCGGGTCGTCGGCGACTCGCTGCGAGAGACGGCGCAGGCGTTGGGCGAGCGTGACCAGCAGGGGCTGCGCGACTCGCGGTCGATGGAGCAGTCGACTCCGGAAAAGGTGTCCGGGAATGCGCAGAACCCGTAGGGGACCATCCTTCGGCCGGACGGTGGCGATCCGGGGGCTGCCATCGAGAAGCGATAGCTCCCCCACGACCTCCCCGGCGCCGAGCACGGCGACCTCGCGCTCGGTTTCTTCCCCGGACACGTTCCGCGCACGCAGGACGACCGAAGCCAGGCCGTCCACGATGATGAACACGGCATCCGGTTTCATATCGCCCTCCTCGCAGAGGACCTGCGGCGCGGTGAGGATCTCGTCCTCGGTCAGCCTGCCGAGGTCATCCAGATCCTCCGGGTCCAGGTGGGAGAACAAAGGGACCTCCCGCAGGAACTGCATCTTCTCGATCGTGGCCAGGTGTGAGAATCGCTGATCCGGGGTCTCCGGCCCCCCCTCGGCGCGTCTTTCGCATAGAGCGGCTGTC
This sequence comes from Gemmatimonadota bacterium, assembly GCA_035687745.1. Taxonomy (GTDB): domain Bacteria; phylum Gemmatimonadota; class Gemmatimonadetes; order JACCXV01; family JAHWKZ01; genus DASRVA01. Next base: position 8,267 of record DASRVA010000081.1, on the reverse strand, counting down.
TCACGGACCAGAGGATGGGGATCCTCGAGGCCGCGGGCGACGATCGTCCGCACGAACTCCCCCTCGGTCCCCGCGGCCCAGACAGCTCCCGCGCGGATGTAGGGATCGGCGGCGACGGCCAAGCGCTCCAGCATCTCGCCCCAGGGGGTGGCGTCCTGTTCGGCCTGGACCGGTGTGCGATCGAGGATTACCGGCTCCAGCTCACGGACCAGCGCCTCACTTTCGGGACAGGCTTCTGCAAGCTGTCGAACCGCCGCCGTGCGGGTGTGGATCTCGCCGGCGATGAGGCCCGGTCGCAACGCCCGCACCCGCTCGGCGTCCCCGACGATCTCCAGGAACTCCAGCACCCGGCTGATGGCGGCTTCCTGCTCGGCATGCAGCAGGTAGGACAGGAGCCCCCTGGCGCCCGCTTGGTCGGGAGAGCCCAGCCTGGCGAGATCGCGGCGGACGGCCAGCGCGTGCTCCATCTGACCTCGCGCCCTGGCGAGCAGCGCTCCCGACTCCCCCCGCATCTGTTCCAGGAGCCTCGCGTGCGCCTCGGGGCTGACGCCGAATGCGCGTTGCAGCTCGGTTACTTCGCTCGCGGACGCGCGCCTCAGAAGAGCCGCCGCCAGAGCGGTCTGGTAGCCCTCGAGCTGCGCCCGCTCCTCGACGCTGGTGACCCCGCCCCGCTGGAAGAGCTGGCGATCCTCCTCGGAAAGACGCTCGATCACCTTTTCGTGTTCTCTCAGGGAGATGCCCAGCTGCTTTCGGACCTCTTCCAGGAGCCGCAGCTCGCCGCCGCCGACGAGGCCATCGGCGAGGATCTCGCGAACCGTGCTTTCGTAGGCGGCCAGTTGCCTCTCGCGAGCGTGCTCGCCTGCCTTGATCCACGCGTAGACCTCGCCGGGATCCCGGGGCGGCGGATCCTCGAAAGGCCAGTTGCGAAGAAGCTTGACAGCTCCCCTTTCCTGGATGTAACGCTCGCGCGTGCGGCGCGAGCGCTTGACCGCGACGAGCGTCGCGACCAGCGGCGCCGCGAAGGCGACCGTGCGGGTCGCGCCCGGGACCTTACGCAGCGTCGGGGCGCCGGCGAAGAAATAGAAAGTGCTGAAGGCGGCGAAGGCCGCAAATGTCAGCGCCAGGTGACGCCGGCGCTCGACGTCTTCCACGAGGCGGCCCACGATCGCTTCGATCCCCAGGAAGATCGCATAGCTGGCGCCCGAGAAGACGAGGAGCGTCAGCGGTGCGGCCAACAGGGCCGGAATCTGCGGTGCGAAGAAGAAGCCGGCGCCCGCGACCAGCTCGGCGCTGACCGGCAGGTGGGTCCACCGGCCGTCGAAATACGCCTCCCAGTCGCCGTGTCGCAGCCAGTAATAGACGTAGAAGGAGAGCACGAGACCGGGAAAGGCGAAGATCGCAATTCGTCGTCCCACGGCGGTCACGTCTTGCCAGTAGGCGTTCTCCTGGTCGATGTCGGGACAGTGCTTCTTGCATGCGGTGCAGCGTACGCACTGTGAATTGGAGACCGTCGGCAGTGAGTTGGGCTCGGTGTAGATCCGCTCCACCAGGCCGACCGGGCAGATGAAGTTGCACCACGTCTTGCCGGTGAAGACCAGGTTGGTGGCGGCCGCCGCCAGGGCCAGGCCGATCAGCAGCCCGGAAAGCCAGACCCCGTCGCCGTTCGTGGCCACCAGGCGCAAAACGAGCATCGTCAGCAGCACCCCGAAGGTGACGACGAAGAACCATCGTTCCAGCCACTTTGGAACGCGCCTCTGCGTGCCGCGGTTGAGCTTCCGGCCGAGTTCGCCGAAGAAGGCGAGTGGGCAGATCCGACGCCATCTGGGGAACCCCATCAGCACGATGGACATGGGCAACAGGGGGAGAAGCACCGTCCAGAAAAGTCGCGGCTGGAAATTCGTCGTCAGGCCGAGTGCGACGACGATGACGTAGCCCAAGACGAGCGCGTTACGGATCCGCCGTTCCCAGGGAGTCGGTCCGACCGCTTTGGTCGTCAACGGTATCGCCTCGTGGCTCAGTCATCCTCGGGCGAGAAGGTGCGCAGGCTGCTCAGGAAGGTCACCAGCGCCTTCCGTGCCTCGACCGGTAGAGCTACGAAGGCGTCGCGCGCATCCTGTGCCTCGCTGCGACCAGGATCCCCTACGGCGGGTGGCTCATCCTCGCCATGGAGCAGGATCGCCTCCTCGAGCGTCCCGGCCCGGCCGTCGTGCAGCCAGGGGCCCGTGTTCCCGACACCCCACAGCTCCGGCGTCAGAAAGACCGTGGGGGCGATCAGCACGACCTCGCCGGCCACCTCGAGAGGTTCGAAGTCGGCGGTAGAGGAAGGCTGCGGCCCCGCCGGATCGGCGAGATGCCGTCCCATGTCATGACGCTTCAGGTCGCCGTAGAGCCGGACGAGCGCTCCACCATCGGAATGAGCTTCCACCCGGGGTGGCTGAGCGTCGACCAGGACGTCGAAGCGGACGGGGCGCCTGGGGTCGTACCCGGGGTCTCTCGCTGCCAGTCGCTGGTTGTAATAGTTGCCGTTGCCGCGCAGCGTCGGCTCCTCGAACACCGTGTTCTCGAGCCTGAGCTCAGGCATGTGGCACACGGCGCAGCCGATCTTCTCGAAAGCCGCCCGCCCGCGGCCGATCTCGGCGATGGTCTCTGCGTCGGGAGGCGCCACCATCCCCAGCTCCGCCAGCCTCTCGAGCGACTGGGGGACTTCCTGGCCCGCCGTGTAGATGGTCATGGCCGTGACGTCTCCCACCGACAGCTCGCGAATCACGCCATCGCCGTCGGGATCGGGATCGGGGTCGGCCTCGCGCTCCGGCGGGGGGAACCAGACCAGCTCCTCGGCCAGCATCCCCATCAGACCGGCCGAGGCGCCCACGACCGGGCCCCGCACGATCGGGCCGTCCCCTTTCCAGCCGATCGGACGAACGACCAGGTCCGGGTCGACCCCCCGGATGCCAGCGAGGTCGAAGGACACCTCGGCTGCTTCGTCAGCGGTCGCGATGATCGTTCCGTAGTCGATGCCCTTCGAGGTGAGGCTCCGTCGGACCGGTGTGCCCGGACTCGCCGCGGCCTCGCGGGCCGCGTCGTCACGAACCGAGTGCAGCTCCCCGGTGATCTCCTGGGCCAGGAGCTGCACGATGGCGTCACCGAACAGGGAAGTGGTCGAGCGTGTGTTGAATGGCGGCAGGCCATCGCTGTCGGGATCGCCGACCCGGTTTGTCGATGCCAACCCTGCCGCGGCGGCGAACGGCATGTTGTGGCATTCGCCGCACGACTGAGAGGAGATCATCCCCCGTGCTCCACCCCCCGCGGGCGCTACGCTGAAACGCGGTATTGTCGAGCCGTCCGGCAGCCGTGAGACCCCGACCCCATCCAGACCGTTGAACGGGGTGTGGAAGAGCGCCTCGCCTGCATCGAAGACCTGCTCGAAGCTCATCTCACCGGCTGCGATTGCGCTGGACTCGAGGTGACCTTCGAGTGGGAAGGCGGGTCCCACCGAAACGTCGACGACCGGCAAATCCGGCACGGTCTCGCCAGCCCGGGACTCGCAGCCGACCATGGAGAACATGCCGAGTGAAAGGGAGACACCCATCGCCAGAATACGGCAATCCTTCGCGGTTACAGGCACACTCTTTCCTCCACGATCGTGATCGGGAATAGCGTCGGCTTTCCTGCTCGAGTGGACCATCCTGCCGGTCAATGCTCTACGACATGCGGCCAGAAAGCAATGCTCTCGGCGAAGCGCAGGCCGGCTTGAGCGGCATTATGCGGCGTCGGGGTGGGCGGCGAGCCGAAGACCACGCTCTCGTCGGTCGGCCCGAAGACGTACGGCACCCCGTAGCCGTCGCGGAACACGATGGGGGACTCGCGGGACGGGGCGCCCAGGCAGCTTACTGCCCCGTCGCGCCTCGCGCGGCCACCAACAGCGGGCAGGCGAAGAGAACGGCGACGAGCCGGGTTCTGGGCACGGCATCTCCCTTCGGAGGGCGGAGCGGTTCCATCCTGGACGGAAGCGGGGTTCCGCGGTATGGGACGCGGGCTTCCAGAGACCCGTCGCCGGTACGGGGGTTGCACCACCATGCGGGTACCGGCGACTCACCGGCGATCCCCCGTCCGCTTGCCAGAGGAGAGAAGATGAGCGGGACGACCCGTCCCCCGAGCGAGGGCTTTCAGGATCCGCCCACCCGGCCCGGCGCCTGGGCGCAGGCCCTCGAGGACATGGTTGCCAGGGGGCGTTACGCCGTTGCGCTGGAGACCTTCCACGGGCTGGACGGCCCCGGTCGCGAGGATCCTGACACCCGCCTTCAAGCGGCACGAGCGGCCTCCTATCTGGGCGAGCTCGAGACCGCCGGCTCGCTCGCAGCGGCCGCGCTGGCATTGTTCGACTCTCGAAGGGACGAGCGTGGCCGGATGGGCGCGCTGAACCTCGAAGGGGCGATCGCCTTCGAGCGCGGCGAGTACGGTGCCGCGGGGGAGTCCTTCCGGGAAGCGTTCGAGCTGGCCGTGCGGATCGAAGACTATCGCATGATCGCCCGCTCGCTCAACAACCTTGCGTCGATCGCGTTCGTCGAGGGGCGGGCGCCTCTGGCCGTCAACTACTACCGGTCCGCCCTGCTTGCCTACCGTCGGCTGAGGGACTACCGCGGTCAGGCGGAGACCTTCTGCAACCTGGGGATCGTGGAGCGGCTGGCCGGCCAGTACGACGCGGCCGAGCTGGCGTTCGAGGACGCCGTCCACCACGCCGGACTGGACGGCGATCCGTACCTGCTGGCGCTCGCCTGGACGGGCCGCGCGGAGCTGCACCTGGAGCGCGGGCTGCTGACCGAGGCGTCGCGCGACCTGGCGCGTGCGGACGAGCTCGCCACACTGGCCGGCGACGAAATCGGTCGCACCGAGATCGGCCGGATCCGGGCGCTCCTGGCGCTGGCGGAGGACGAGCCCTCGAAGGCGCATGTCCGCGCCGGCGAGACCCGCGAGCGGGCCCGACGGCGGGGCCTGAGGCTGATCGAGAGCGAGTGCTGCGCGATCAGCGCCCGCGCCTTGAAGCGGCTCGGGGATCAGCGCGAGGCGGAGAGCTTCCGGGCCAAGGCGACGGCCGGCTTGAGGGCCCTCGGCGCGCGCGCTCTCCTGGAGCGGTTCGAGCGCGACTGGGAGGCCGCCTAGACGAGCGGCTAGCTTGGCGGGCGATGCCGCCCCGGCTCCTCATCGGCAGCGACACCGGGGGAACGTTCACCGACTTCGTCCGTCTGGACGCGACCGGCCTCTCGACCTGGAAGGTCGCTTCCACGCCGAACGATTTCGCCCGCGGAGTCCTGGACGGAGTGAAGCGGCTCCTGGGTGACCCGGCGTGCCGCCCGGCCACCATTGAGCTCGTCCACTCCACGACCGTCGCCACCAACGCCCTCCTGGAGCGGAAGGGGGCCCGGGTGGCGCTCGTCACGACCCGGGGCTTCCGCGACGTCCTGGCGATCGGCCGGCAGGCGCGACCCGCCCTGTACGATCTGCACGTCGTCGCGTCTCCCCCCTTGGTCCCGGAACGCCGCCGGCTCGAGGTCGACGAACGAATGAGCGCCGAGGGCCAGGTCCTGCGCGCGCTGGATCCGAGCGACCTCGAGCGGGCCCTCGACCGGGCAGAGGCGGAGGGGGCCGAGTCGATTGCCGCGTGCCTCCTCTTCTCCTTCCTGGATCCCGGCCACGAGCGGGCGATCGGCCAGGCGGCCCGGCGTCGTGGTTTCCCCGTCTCCCTCTCGATCGAGGTGTCGGGCGAGCTCAGGGAGTACGAGCGGACCTGCACGACCGTGGTCGACGCCTACGTGGGGCCCGGTCTCGATCGCTACCTCGGCCGGCTGGCCGAGGGGGTCCGGGGGGCGGGCGTCGACTGGCTCAGGGTCGTCCACTCGAACGGCGGCTCGGTGGGGTGGTCGGCGACCGCCGGACGGGCCGTCCACAGCGTCCTCTCGGGGCCGGCCGCCGGGGTCGCGGGGGCGCTCGCAGCGGCCCGCGAAGCGCTCGGCGAGAGGCCCCGCATCGTTTCCTTCGACATGGGCGGGACGTCGACCGACGTATCGCTCGTCGACGGGGAGCCCGGTCGCCTGGGAGAGGCCGTCGTGGGCGGCGTTCCGCTCCAGGTGCCCATGATCGACGTCCACACGATCGGGGCGGGCGGCGGGTCCATCGCGTGGATCGATCCGGGAGGCGCCCTCAAGGTCGGCCCCGAGAGCGCGGGCGCCGACCCCGGGCCTGCCTGCTACGGCCGGGGGGACCTCCCCACCGTCACCGACGCGCACGTGGTCCTGGGCCGCCTCCCGCCCGAGCGCTTCCTGGGAGGCCGTATGCCGCTCCAGCCGGACCGCTCCCAGGCCGCCCTCGAGGCGCTCGGACGGCGGATGGGGGTAGGTGCGCGGACGGCCGCGGAGGCCGTGGTCGAGGTCGTCGAGGCCGGGATGGAGCGGGCCCTTCGCGTCGTGTCGGTCCGCCGCGGCCACGACCCCCGGGACTTCACGCTGGTATCGTTCGGAGGCGCCGCGGGGCTCCACGCCTGCCACCTGGCGGAGGCGCTCGGGATGAGGTCGGTCCTGGTGCCGCGCGAGCCGGGCGTCCTGTCCGCGCTCGGCGCGGCCACGAGCGAGGTCCGCCGCGAGGTGGCGCGCTCCGTGGTCCGGGCCCTGGACACGGGGATCGGCGGGCTGGCGGCCGCCTTCGACGAGCTCCACGCCCGGGCCGCCCGAGAGATGGCCGAGGACGGCGTCTCCGGCACGGACCTCGTCGTCGCCCGCTCGGCCGACCTGAGGTATCGGGGGCAGACGCACGCCCTCGAGGTCGAGTACGATCCCGACCCCGGGCGGCTGTCGGCGCGCTTCCATGCCGCCCATCGCCGACGATTCGGGCACGACGAGCCCGGCTGGCCGATCGAGATCGTCACCCTCCGGCTGGCGGCGGTCGGGCGGACGGCGGTCCCGGAGCCGGGCCCGATCCGGAGCGGCCACCGGGACGCGGCCCTGGCCACGGTCGAAGGCCGCGAAGGCCTCCCGGTCGTCGACCGCGAGCAGGTCGGGGCCGGGGCGACCTGGACCGGGCCCGCGCTCGTCGTCGAGCCCTACGCGACCACGTTCGTCCCGCCGGGATGGACGGCGCGGGTCCTCGAACGCGGCCAGCTGTGGATCGAGCGATGAGCGGGCGCCTTCCCGAGGCCGCCGCCCGGACGCTCTTCGGGGGACTCCTCGCGAGCGTGGCGGACGAGATGCTGGAAGCCCTCGTCCGGACGGCCTTCTCGCCGAACATCAAGGAGCGCCGGGACGCCTCGACCGCCGTCTTCGACGGACGCGGCCGGCTGGTCGCCCAGGCGGCCGCCATCCCCGTCCATCTGGGAGCCATGCCCCTGTCGGTGGAAGCGGCGCTGTCAGCCTTCGAGATCTGGCGGGCGGGGGACGTCGTGGCGCTGAACGACCCCTTCCGGGGCGGGACCCACCTCCCCGACGTGACCACGGTGAGCCCCGTCTTCGCCGAGGGCGCGGTGGACCCCGCAGCCTTCCTGGCCGCCCGCGCCCACCACGCCGACGTGGGCGGGGCGACGCCGGGGTCCATGCCGCTCGCCCGCGACATCCACGAGGAGGGTCTCCGGATCCCGCCGATCCGGCTGGTCGAGGCGGGTCAGGCGGTGGCCCCGGTCTGGGAGCTGATCCTCGCCAACGTCCGAACGCCCGAGGAGAGAGAGGGGGATCTGAAGGCCCAGATCGCGTGCCACCGGACCGGGGACCGGCGGATGGGCGAGGTGATCCTGCGGCACGGCGCCTCCGGGCTCGCCCGCCAGGCTGAAGCGCTCCTCGACTACGGCGAGCGGCTCATGCGGTCGATGATCGAGCGGATCCCGGACGGCGACTACGCCTTCGAGGATGTCCTGGACGGCGACGGCGCGGGGACGACCGGGATCCCGATCCGGGTCCGGATCGGAGTTCGGGGGGACCAAGCCACCGTCGATTTCACCGGCTCCGCGCCCGAGTGCCCGGGCGGCGTCAACGCGGTCCTGGCGGTCACCCGCTCGGCCGTCCTTTATGTCTTCCTGGGGCTCCTTGTGACCCCGTGGGAGAACGGCGCCGGCGGGCTCCCCGAGCCGCCACTCAACGCCGGCTGCTTCCGGCCGATCCGGGTCGTCGCCCCCGAGGGGACGGTGATCCACGCTCGGTCCCCGCGAGCCGTGGCCGCCGGAAACGTCGAGACGTCCCAACGGATCGTGGACGTCGTGCTGGGAGCCCTCGCGCGCGCCCTGCCCG
>DASRVA010000080.1:0-2510 GCA_035687745.1 Gemmatimonadota bacterium | reverse complement strand
TTCCGGGATGCGATCGCCCTGCGACCGGCGGAGCCCGGCCCACGGGTCGACCTGGCCGTGGCCCTCATGTCCCAGGGCCGGTGGGAAGAGGCCGACCGGGAGCTCGCGGAAGCCAAGCGGATGGCGCCCGACCTGCCCGCGATCTGGTTCCTGGAAGGGTGGATCGCGCGAGACGGTCTCGCCGACACGCTCCGTGCGCGGCGGGTGTGGGAGCGATTCCTGGAGCTGGCCCCGGCGGACGCCCCGCAGGCCGCCGAGATCCGGCGGTGGCTCTCTGGCGATGTCGCCGAGCCGGGCGGGGGTTGACATGGGCCGGCAGCGCATCGATCTTGCGGCCGATGTTGAGACTGAGTCTCATCCTTCTCGCCCTTCTCCTCATTCCATTCGCTCCCGTCGCCCTCCTGGCCGACGATCCGGCGACCGCGGGCACGACAGGAGTTGCGGGGTGGGCGACCTTCCTGCAGTCGTTCGGCATTCTCTTCCGCGAGGGCCTGGAAGCGCTCCTCCTCTGCACGGCGCTCGCCGCCGCCACGACCAAGGCCGGCTCCGAGCGAGGCTCACGCGCGGTCTGGCGCGGAGCCGGGCTGGCCGTCGTGGCGAGCCTGATCACCGCCTGGCTCGTGGACCGGGTCCTTCACCTGGCGCCGGCCGGCCGCGAGGCCATCGAGGGGCTTACCATGCTGCTCGCGGCGGCCGTTCTCTTCTACGTCTCGTACTGGCTGCTTTCCAAGCTCGAGGTGCAGCGCTGGATGGCCTACCTGCGACGGAAGGTGGGACGCGCCGAGAACCTGTGGGCGATCGGCGCCGTCGCGTTTCTCGCCGTGTTCCGGGAAGGTGTCGAGACCGTCCTCTTCTACGAGGCCCTGGCCGGGATCGGCCAGCCGGTCCCGATCTGGGGCGGTTTCGTGGCCGGGGCGCTCGTCCTCGCCCTGGTCGGTCTGGCCGTCTTCCGCTTCGGTCTCAGGCTCCCGATCCGGCCGTTGTTCGCGGTGACTGGTGGGCTCCTGTATCTGATGGCGATGATCTTCGTCGGGCAGGGGGTCCACGAGCTCCAGGAGGCGGGCTGGCTGTCGGAGACCGGGCTGGCCGGCGCGCCGCGCGCGCCCGCGCTCGGGCTCTACCCGACCGTCGAGACCCTGGTCGCGCAGGCCGTGCTCCTGGCTCTCGCGCTCGCGGCCGCCCTGGTCCTCTTCACGCGGGCGCGAAGGAGCGCCGCGGTCGAGCCGACCGCCGATCGCCGCGGCCAGCCGGTCGAGGTCCGCTGAGCTTCGTCGCCGTTGCGGCGCCCGATCCCGGCCCGTAGGTTCTCTCCCCTCGATCGATGGCGCTGGCGACCAACCTCGGATACCCCCGTATCGGGCGCGACCGTGAGCTGAAGCGGGCCACGGAGGCGTACTGGGCGGGGAAGCTCTCCCGCGAGGATCTCCTCGCCGAGGCCGCCCGTCTGCGTCTCGAGCAGTGGCGGAGCCAGCGCTCGGCCGGCATCGACCACGTCCCCTCGAACGTTTTTTCGCTCTACGACCACGTTCTCGACATGGCGGCGCTGGTGGGCGCGGTCCCGCCTCGCTACCGCTGGAGCGGGGAGGAAATCGACCTGGACACCTACTTCGCCATGGCCCGGGGGGCCCAGGGCAAGGGGCTCGACGCGCCGGCCATGGAGATGACGAAGTGGTTCGACACGAACTACCACTACATCGTGCCGGAGCTGGCTCCGGACCAGGGGTTCCAGGTCGCCAGCCGGAAGCCGTTCGACGAGCTGGCCGAAGCGAGCGCGGCCGGGATCCCGACCCGGCCGGTCCTCCTCGGACCGGTCAGCTTCCTGCTCCTCGCCAAGCCGACCGAGCCTGGCTTCGAGCCGCTCCGGCTCCTGGACCCCCTGACCGAGACGATGGCCGAGGTGGTCCGGCGACTCGCGGAGGCGGGTGCCGAGTGGATCCAGATCGACGAGCCATGCCTTGTGCAGGACCGCTCACCCGAGGAGATCGCCGCCCTCGGCCGCGCCTACGGCCCGCTCGACGACGCCGCCGGAACGGCCCGGCTCCTCCTCCAGACGTACTTCGGCGACGTCGGCCCGGCCTGGGAGACGCTCACGGAGCTCCCGGTGGCCGGGATCGGGCTCGACCTGGTGCGCGGATCCGAGGATCCGCTCGAGCGTCGGCCCCTGCCGGCGGACAAGATGCTCTCGGCCGGTATCGTCGACGGCCGGAACGTCTGGATCAACGACCTGGAGGCGTCGCTGGGCCGGCTCGAGCGGATCGCCGAGAGGATCGGGCCCGAGCGGCTCCTGGTGGCGCCATCCTGCTCGCTGATTCACGTGCCGATCGAGGCCGCGCGGGAGACGGAGCTCGACCCCGAGCTGCGCGGCTGGCTCGCCTTCGCCGACGAGAAGCTCGCCGAGGTGGCGACCCTGGCGCGTGGGCTGGCCGAAGGCCGTGAGGCGATCGCCGACGAGCTGGCCGCGAACCGCGACCGCCTGGCATCGCGCGCGGCCAGCGAACGGACCCGTGACC
>DASRVA010000079.1:0-6544 GCA_035687745.1 Gemmatimonadota bacterium | reverse complement strand
CGGCGTGGGCGTGGTGGAACTTCTCCTCCATGAGCATCTTGGCGGTCACCTTGGACAACGGTTCGTAGTCGCTGTCCATGAAGGCGCTCACCGCCAGCGACAGCGCCTGGTCCACGACCGTGTTTGCCGCGACCACGTCCGCCCAGCTCGCGAAAGGCCGGTCCAGGAACGCGATCGAGGCGAACTCGGTCGGGGTCCGGACATCGTTCAGGGGATCGATCTCGAGCTCGAACTCGCGCTTGAGGATGCCGTTCAGGAGCCGCGCGTGGCCGAACTCCTCCTGCGCCATCGAGCAGGCCGCGATCCCGGCCTCGATGGCGGGGGGCCCGAACGTCCACTCGCCGTAGTGGTAACCGAGGAGGAGTTTGGTGTCGCTGAGGGCGACGACCGTCGTCCGCAGGGCTTCGCGAACGGCTTCGTCCGTGGCGGCGCGGGACGGGGTCATGGTCCGCCGTCCGGGGACGCGGGAGCGGCCAGCCTGTCCGGATGCGCGCTCGCGATGGCCGACCGGGGCACGACCCACATCTCCGCCCAGTCCTCCTCGTCGTAGATCTTCCAGGCGTATACGCGCGCCAGCTCGAGGTCGGGCGCGTTCAGGGTCCCGATGTGCGACATGGGATCGCCGGGAGCGATCCGGCAGAAGACCTCGAACACCTGCTCGCCCCGGGCCACGCCCCTCCTCAGAGGCTCAGGCCGACGGCCTGGAGGAGCCGTCGCCCGCGGGTCGTCAGCCGGGACTTGGTCCAGGGCGGCGACCAGACGACGTCGATGTGCACGTCCGTCACGCCGGGGACCGCGCCGACCGCAGCCCGGATGTCCTCCAGGATCATGTCCATCCCCGGGCAGCCGATCGACGTGAAGGTGAGCTCGATCTCCGCGCATCCGGCCTCGTTCACCGACACGCCGTACACCATCCCCATGTCGACGAGGGAGACAGGGAGCTCGGGATCGGTGATCCCGGCGAGCGCTTGCCAGACGGCGGCTTCGGTCGGTCCCTTCATCGCCGGGAATCTACCGCCCGTCCCGGCAGCGGCACCAACCGAGACTGACGTCAGCGCGGATTTGCCTCTGCCTGGCGTCCGCTGCGGTCCGTCCGGAACGCGGCAGGCACCCAGTCGTGCGGCTTGTCAGCCTGGCGCTTCTCGAAACGCAATTCCGGAAGCTTTACCGGATCGCCTTGGCTCGATAGGCCTTCGAGGAGGAGGCGGAACCCCAAGGTCGTGGACGAGCCGACATCGAACGCCAGGACGAAACACGTCCCCGCATCCCCGGGCAGGGGGACGAGGGCTTCCTTGCCCGTCTTCTCTTCGAGCTCGCGGCCCGTTCCGTCCTCGCATCTCTGACCGGAGAGTCGGCCTGGTCCGGTGAATCCACCCGGGGTGAGAGGCCGCAGAACGGCCGTTCCATGGAAGTCCGGTCCGGATCCCGTCGGTCCAAGCCGCGGGCTTACCCCCGCCCAGCCCCGCCGCGGAAGCCGTTCCCCCCGAACAGGTCGCTCCCGCGCCCCTGGATCATCTCGACGTAGCGCTCGTTCATGGGACCGCGGCCGCGCCACCTCTCCCACACCTGGTCCCAGGTGATGGGCTCGTCGAAGAGCCACCGCTTCTCGTCGGGGTCGAACTCACAGGGCAGCTCGTACTCGACCTCGTAGCGGCCGGTATCGGCGTCGTAATGGGCGGGGATGTCGATGCCGATCTCCTCGCACAGGGGAACGATCGAGGCCATCCACGTCTGTCGCAGCTCGTCGTTCGTCTTGCCCTTCAGCCGGTACTCGAGCTGCCCCGAGTGGCGCTTGAGGTCGTCCGGAAGGCCGAACCACTCGATCCCGGTCGGGAACATCCAGGCCACCGCAAGCTGGAGCATCTCGCGCACCTCGCCGCCCGCCTTGGAGAGCCGCCTCATCCACGACTCACCGTGCCGCAGGTGGAAGTACTCCTCCTTGTCGACCTTGACGAGCGCGCGCTTCAGGGGGCCATAGGAGGTGTTCTCGTGGACGTCCGAGAGCAGGACGATCCCGGCCCGGTCGAACAGTCCGTTGGCGACTGCCATCTCGGCCCAGTTCTCGAGCGCCTGGTCGAAGCCGTACGGATTCTTGAACTCGTCCGGCTCGCGTCCGAAGACGAGCTGCTCCTTGTCCTCGCCGAGGTCCTCGAGGAGGCGATAGGCGATATTGGCATGTCCGAGCTCGTCCTGGATGACCGCGCTGACGGCGATCCGGCTGGAGATCGTGGGCGCGTCCTTGGCCGCCATGTAGTAGGCCGGGGCGCTCATCAGCTCGGTGTCGCCCTGGACCAGCATCTGGATCTTCAGTGCCGACAGGTAGCCGGGCGTCATGTCGTCCATAGACTCCACGACGAAGCCGTTGGCGATCCGTTCCTTCAGGTCGTCTTCGCGTCGCTCGTCGTGCATGGCCTTCTCCTCACGGATAGGTCATCCAGATCTCGGCGTGCGTCCGCACCCACCCGGAGGCGGGGTCCAACGGATGCGGCTCCGTTGCCAGGTCGAGGTACGAATCGACCCGGCCCGCGTGCAGAACGTGCGCGGGCGGCTCCGAGACCCCCGGCTGAACGATCCAGCCGGCGCCCTCCAGGGCGTCCCGGTACCAATCGAAGATGGCCGCTGGCTCGCCGCGCGCGACGATCGTGATCGTGCTCCAAGTGCCCGTCGTCCCCTCGCGGGCAGACGCCTGCACGACCGTGCTCTCCGAGGCGATCGGAAACTCGGCCGGGAAGCCGGCTGGCACCTCGACCGCCTCGAAGACCAGGACACCCGCGCTCCCCGCGTCCCTCCGGGCTGTGTCGACCACATGATCCTCGCTCGACGGCCTGGCGGAGCCGGGATCCTCCGCCGTATCGTCGCCGCCGCAGGCGGCCAGCGAGCCGACCAGCCAGACCCCGGCGACCACGCAGGAGGTCAGGCGGCTCGTATCGAACCGGAAAGAGGTCACGGATTGGGCAGAGAGCGTACGGAGAGCCGGAAGGCACGTCAAGGTGGGCGCGTCTGGACGGTCGGTCATTCGACCCACGAGCTGGCGGACTTCCTGGCGCTGCTCGAGCGTCACCGGATCGAGCAGGTCGCCGACGTCCGGCGGTTCCCGGCCTCGCGACGCCATCCCCGGTTCGCCCGGGAGCCCCTTTCGGCCGCACTCGGAGGGAGCGGGATCGAGCACCGATGGTTCGAGGACCTGGGTGGACGCCGGCGCGGCCGGGGGACCGAATCCCCCAACCAGGGAATCCAGAACGCGGGCTTCCGGGCCTACGCCGACCACATGCAGGCGGCCGAATTCGAGCGCGCATTCGAGGCGCTCGACGCGTGGCGGACCGAAGGGCGGACCGCGCTCCTCTGCGCGGAAGCCCTGTGGTGGCGATGCCATCGACGGCTCCTGGCGGACCTGTTCGTGACGCTCGGCGTCGAAACGGTCCACATCCTGCCGGACGGCCGCGAGTCGGTCCACGAGCTGTGGGACCTCGCGCGAACCGGCCCGGAGGGCTTAACTTACCCTCCCATCCAGACCGGGCTCGGGGTCTGAGCCCATCGGATCCAACCCAATCGGCGGGGTCGTCGGAAACTTTCGTCCGCCCTCTCGCGTTCAGGGGTGCGATGGCACGCTCGCGTCCGCCATGGATTCGCCCCGCCACGGGGCTCGCGATGGCGCTGGCCGCCTGCGCGATTTCGGCGCGGCCGGCGGCGTCGCAGGGTGCCCTCGGCCTCTGGGATGTCCGGCCGGGGCCGCTGGTCGCCGACATCCGCGCCGGCATCGACGCCGCGTACGACTTCGACTACGGCGAGGCGCTCTTGCGCTTCGACCGCGTGGTAGCGGCCCGCCCCGACCATCCGGTCGGGTACTTCCTGCGCGCCGAGGCATACTGGTGGCAGTACCTGAACGACCGCCGCAACGCCCGCATCGAGCGGCTCCTCGAGCAGAACCTGGGGCTCGCCATCGACCGCGGTAAGGCGCGCCTGGAGCGGGACGAGGGCGACGCGGAGGCCCTGTTCGTGCTCGGGAGCGCGTACGGGCGCCGCGGCATGCTGGCTGGGACCCACAAGGAAGCCTGGCAGGCGGCCAGCGATGCCCGCAAGGCGAAGAAGTACCTGGGACGCCTGCGCGAGGTGGCGCCCGACATCGTGGATGCCGTCGCGGCCGACGGGCTCTACCGTTACTACGTCTCCCGATTCGGTGCCGTCGCGCGGACAGCCTCGCGTCTTCTCTTCGGGCTCAAGGGGAGCCGCGAGGAGGGGCTCGCGTACCTCGATCGGGCGCGTCGCGAGGGCTCCTACACGCGAACCGAGGCGGCCTTCTTCCAGGGTCTGTTCTACCTGCAGTTCGAGAACCGGCCGGCCGAGGCGGGGAAGATCCTGGACGGCCTCCGGGCGCGCTATCCCCACAACCCTTACTTCGCCACCATGGCCGCGTACGCGCGCCAGAAGCAGGGCCAGTTCCCGGAGGCGCGCCGGCTCTACGAGACGACGCTGGAGCGGCTGGCGGAAGACGGCGTCTACGGCCGCGAGGGTGTCTCGCTGACGCGCTTCTTCTACGGCCAGACGTTGCTCGCGCTGGACGATCTGGCCGGCGCCGAGCGCGAGTTTCGGAGCGTCGCGGAGCTCCGCGCGGTCGAGTCGGACGCCTTCCCGCACGCGCACATCTTCCTCGGCCGGATAGCCGATCTCAAGGGGGACCGGACGGCGGCCGAGATCGCCTACCGGCAGGTGCTCGCACTCCCCGATGCCGCGGACAGCCACGCGGTCGCCCGGCGGCTCCTCGAGTCGCCCTTTACGAGGAGCCAGCTCGGGTCCGTCGTCGGGGGCGGGAAGTAGACGGTTTCCCTCCGGGCTGGCGCGGCGGTCCCGGTTTCGACAAGCTGGAGCCGTGCCTGCCGGCCTCGCCGTCCTCTTCGTCATAGATCCGCTCGAGGCCTTGATCCTCGAGACCGAGACGTCGCTCCTCTTGATGAGCGAGGCCGCCGGGCGCGGACACGTGCCCTGGATCACCTACCTTCGCGAGCTCTACCTCCAGGACGGCGGCGCGCGCACGCGCGCCCGGCCGATCGACGTCGACGAGAAGGTCCGTCCCTTCTACCGGCTCGGCCCCGCCGAGGACCGGGCGATCGGATCCTTCGACATTGTCCTGATGCGGAAGGACCCGCCCGTCGACCTGGACTACCACAACGCCCTGGCGATCCTGAGCCGCGCCAGGGAGCGGGCGCCGGTCCTGAACGACCCGGTCGGGATGTGCCGCTCCAACGAGAAGCTCCTCCCCCTCGAGATCCCGGGGGCCGCGCCTCCCTCCGTGGTCACCGCCGATCCCGAGGTCGCCGCGGCCTTCGTCCGGGAGCACGGGGACGTGGTCGTGAAGCCGCTCAACGAGTACAGCGGCCACGGGATCCGGCGGGTCCGGGTCCCGCGGACGGCCTTCGAGTCGGGGCTCCTGGACTCGCTGGCGGCCCAGTCCGGAAGACACGTTCTCCTGCAGCGCTTCCTTCCGGAGGTGGAGAAGGGTGACAAGCGGGTGCTGGTCCTGGACGGGGAGCCGCTCGGGTGGGTGAACCGGGTCCCCCGGCCGGGCTCCTTCCACGCCAACATCCACCAGGGGGCGGCGGTGGAGGCGACCACCCTGGACGAGCGCGAGCGGGAGCTGATCCGGGCGGCGGGGCCGCTCCTGGCCGAGCGCGGGCTCGAGATCACCGGCTTCGACTTCATCGGCGGCTGGCTCACCGAGATCAACTTCACGAGCCCGTCGGCGCTGCGTCAGATCGACCAGGTGATGGGGGAGCGGCTGGAGGAGCGGGTGGTGGACTGGCTGGAGGGTCGAGCCCGGGAGGGCGTCCGCCGGCCGCTGCCCGTGTAGCCCGTCGGGCGGAGCGGCGTTCCCCAAGAAAGCGAAGGGGCGTCCGGTTGTCCGGACGCCCCTCGCTGCTTCAGCCTTCGGGTCGGATCAGAAGAGGAACGAGATCCCGCCGGAGAACTCGAAGTTGTTCGTGGTCTCGCTGTCGTCGTCGCCCGATTCGACGAAGATGATGTTGTCGCGGACCTCGCCGCGCAGCGCCCATCCAGCGTTGCCGGGCGAGCCATTGTACCATTTCACGCCGCCCGCCAGCGGAACCAGGAGGTCGGTTTCGCTGTCCTCGAACGGCTCGGGGACGTCGGAAACCTTGACCGTCGCGGCGCCGACGCCGGTTCCGACGAAGAACTTGAGCGGACTCGTGGTCGGGAACATGTACTCGAGCCCGAAGCTGTAGAGGTACAGGTTCACATCGAAGTCGTCCCCGCCGAAGTCGGCGTTGGAGGGGACCCAGTCGAAGTTGCCGCCCCAGGCCAGGCCGCTGTTGTATTGGAGCATCATCCGCGCGCCGATGATGCCGTCCGTGTCGTCGGCGTCGTCCAGGCTGAGGGCCCCGCCGTGGAGGTTAAGCTCGTACCAGTTCTGGGCTCGGGCGGGTCCCGCCGCGAGAAGCATCACGATCAGCCCGAGGGCCGCGACCAACGATAGCCGGTACATGGGATCACCCCTTCGCTCAGGTCCGAAGATGGAGGAACGTGTGGCTTT
>DASRVA010000078.1:0-3503 GCA_035687745.1 Gemmatimonadota bacterium | reverse complement strand
TCTCGGCGTCTGGCTGATCATCAACGGCGTCGCCTATTTGATGCTTAGCCTTACGGGCGTACTCTTACCACGCTACGAGGTTATGCTTTCTCGCATCGCCTTGCCTGCCCTCCTCGGAGAGATTGCGATCATCCTGTGGCTTGTCATCATGGGCGCAAGGGAGCAGGCAGTGAATTCCAGCGAGGAGCACTCGTCATGAAGATCGGCATCATCGGCTCCGGCATCGTCGGTCAGACGCTGGGCGCGAGCCTGGCCAGGGGTGGCCACGAGGTCGTCCTCGGGACCCGCGATCCGAAGAAGCTGGACGAGAAGCGGGGCTTCGGCGACTCGCTCGCCGAGTGGCTCGGCAGAGCCGGCAAGAACGCCAGGGTCGCCACGTTCGAGGACGCCGCCAGGCACGGCGAGGTCGTCATCAACGCGACCGCCGGCACGGCCAGCCTGAAGGCGCTGGAAGCCGCCGGCAAGGCCAACCTGAAGGGCAAGATCCTGATCGACGTCGCCAACCCGCTCGACTTCTCGAAGGGGATGCCGCCCACCATGACCGTCTGCAACACGGACTCCTTGGGCGAGCAGGTCCAGCGCGCCTTCCCGGAGGCGAAGGTCGTCAAGACCCTGAACACCGTGAACTCGAACATGATGGTGGCGCCCGGAGCGGTCGCGGACGGCGACCACGTGATCTTTCTATGCGGGGACGACGCCGGCGCCAGGGCCCAGGTCGCGCGCTACCTTCACGACTGGTTCGGCTGGAAGGAGGACAGCGTCGTCGATCTGGGCGGGATCGAGGCCGCGCGCGGGACCGAGATGCTGCTCCCCCTCTGGGTCCGGCTCCTCGGCGTCCTCGGGACCCACATGTTCAACTTCCGGATCGTGCGGTGAGCCCCTTACGCCCTGACGTGTCGGCCCCCGCCGAAACCGGCTACGTTGCCCGCGCATGGGGCGCCGCCCCGAGCCCGCCGAGACGCCCGATCACGAGCTGATCCGTCGCTGCCTGGAGGGCGACGAGGCCGCATGGGCGGGGCTCGTCCGCCGCTACGCCAACCTGGTCTACGCCCTGGCCTCCCGCGCCGGCCTCACGGACGACGAGGTGGCCGACACGTTCCAGGACGTGTTCACGATCGTGTGGCGGAACCTGGATCTCCTCTCCGACCCGCAGGCGTTCCCGGGCTGGATCTCGACGATCGCGCGGCGGGAGGCGTGGCGGTCCTTCCACCGTCGCTCCCGTACCGCCGACCGGGAACGGCAAGCCGCGTCGGATCCGACCGGGGACGCGATGCCCAGGCCGTCGCCCCGGCCCGACGAGACGAGCGAGCGGGCCGAGCGGGCGGCGCTGGTCCGGCACGCCGTGGATCGCCTGGACGAGCGGTGCCGCGCCATGCTGACCATGCTCTTCTGGGAGGAGCCGACCCCCGCCTACGACGAGGTCGCCAGCCGGCTCGGCATGCCGCTCGGGAGCCTCGGGCCCACGCGCGGCCGCTGCCTCGAGAAGCTGCGGGAGCGCCTGGAGGAGGTGGGGTTCTGAGGAAGTCCGGGGCGGCACGACCCTCGCGTATTTTCGCCGTTCGGGCGGCCTCTCCAAGTGCGGGGCCCTTCGGGGTCCGGCCCCTCCCGAAGGCCACGGGGGTTCGCGAGGCGGGTCTCCGGGCGCCGATCGGGCCCCCTCCGCGATCGATCAGGGGGCCATCCATGGAGGAACGACGGTGAGCGAACATGTGTCCCTCGATCGGATCATCGACCGGGTCTTCGGCCGGGACCTCGACGAGGATCTCGTGGACCATCTGGCGACCTGCGACCGGTGCGGGGATGCCGAGCGGTGGGCGCGGGACCTTCGGGAGGCGGTGGCCGAAGGGCCCCCGCCCGAGGCTCCTGAGGAGCTCCTGGAGCGGGCGCGCGCGATTCCGGCCGAGGAGCCGCGCCCCAGGACCAAGCGCGGCTGGTCGATCGCGCGGCTGATCGAGGGCGCCTTCTCGACCCCGGCCCTGGCCGGCGTCCGGGGCAGCGCGACCGGCCAGCGTCTCCTCTACGAGGTCCCGGGCGGGCATCTCGACCTCGAGATCACGCGAGCCCCGGACGATGGCGAGGCGCTCTGCCTGACGGGCCAGCTCCTGCTCGACCACGCCCCGCCGCCGAGCGACATCCTGGCCATCCTGTGGCGGAATCGGACACTCCACGCGCGGGCGTCCGGCGACCCGACGGGTGTCTTCGTCCTGGCGCCGGTTCCGCCGGGAGAATACTGGCTGGACCTCCTCTCCATGTCGACGGGCAACGCGGTCCGCGTGGGCGAGCTGCGGGTCGAGGCCAGGGAAGCGTGACCGACCGTCCGGCCCGCGGCGATCCGGCGCTGGGAGCGGGGCCGCGAGACCCCGCCCTGGTCCAGAGCCGGGCCGAGCTCCTGGGGATCCTGGCCGACGACCCCGCCCTGGCGACGCCGCGGCTGGTCGAGATCCTCAAGGGTCGGGTCCTGGAGCTCCACCGGACCGACGCCCGGGCGGCGGGCGAGCTCGCGGATTGCGCGTGGCTGGCCGCCGAGCGCGCCGGGGACATGAAGAGCCGGGCCCTCGCCCACCGGGCGAAGGCCCTGGCCGCGCTCGCCGCCGGACGGCAGCGGGAAGTCCTCGCCCACTACGAGGAGGCCGAGCGTCTTCACCGCGATCTCAACGAGGAGGTCGAGCGGGCGCGGGTTCTCCGCTCCATGATCGACCCCTTCATGCACCTGGGCCGCTACGACGAGGCCCTGGCGGCGGCCGACGAGGCGCGCCAGATCTTCCGGGAGCGCGGGGAGGCGATCCTGGCCGCCCAGGTCGATGCCAACGTCGGGAACGTCCATCACCGCCTGGGGCGGGACGCCGAGAGCCTGGACGCCTACGCGCGCGCCCTGGGCGCTTTCCGCTCGGCGGGCGACCTGGACGCCGCGGCGGTGGTCGAGTTCAACCGGGCCAACGTGTTCGCCGAGCGGAGCGACCTGGTCGAAGCGGGGCGCGGCTACCGGCGGGCCCTGCGCCACTACCGGATCCGTGGCGAGCGACTGAGGGAGAGCCAGTGCCGCTACCAGCTCGCCTACCTGGCCTTCCTGGCCGGCCGCTACAGCGAGGCGCTCCGCGAGCTCGACCGCGTCCGCACGACCGAGCGGGAGCTCGGCGACGAGCGCCACGCCGCGCTCTGCTCGCTGGACGAGGCCGAGCTCCTCCTCTCCCTGAACGCATGGGAGGAGGCGCGCGACCGGGCCCTGGAGGCCAGGTCCGAGCTGAGCGGGCTCGGGCTCGTCCAGGAGGCGGTCAAGGCCGCGCTGTGGGTGGGCCTGGGGGCGCTCCACCTCATGCGGTGGAGGGAGGCGGCCGAGCGGCTCGAGGAGGCGGAGGTGGGGTTCCGGCTCGAGGGGAACGAGGTCCTGGGGGCGCTCGCGACCCTCTATCGCGCCGAGCTCGCCCTCCGCCGCGGCCGGGCCGCGGAAGCGGTCGATGCCGCCCACACCGCCGTGGAAACCTTCGACGCCCGGTCGCTCGGCG
>DASRVA010000077.1:0-14449 GCA_035687745.1 Gemmatimonadota bacterium | reverse complement strand
CGAGGCGAACCAGGCGATGGCCGCGCAACCGACGGCCGCGGCTCGCCGCGGACCGAGGACCTGGACGACGAATGCGACTGCCGCCAGGAAGAGGAAGGGGCTGGCGGGATAGGGCCGATAGTGGACCGCCGCGTGATGCAGCGGGATGACCGACGACTCGGGGAGCATGAGCGCCCAGTAGGCCAGAATGCCGAAGGCGACCGCCGGCATCCTTCGTCGCACGCGCCAGGCGAACCCCAGGCTCAGGGCGACGACAGCGAGACCGCCCAGAACGTCGGGCTCGAGGAGTCCGTGCGCGGGCTCCGCCCACGCCGCCATCCGGATCGGAAACGGCCAGACGAAGTTGGACAGGTAGTGCTCGACATGGACCCGGGCCTGGGTCAGCGGATAGCGCCAGAAGACCGTACCCTGAGCCTGGACCCGCGCCAGTTCGGAGAAGTCGAGGAGCCGGGCCACGCTGGTGTAGAAGGCGAGCACGGCAAGTGCGAACGGCGCCGCCCGCCGCCAGGAGACGACCGAGCGCCATCGCTCCCGGCCGAGGGTGCCTTCGAAGACCAGGACGACGAGCGGGGCCGCCGCGGCGGTCGACTTGGACATGAGCGCCAGCACCAGGAGTGCCAGGCAGCCCCCCCATCCGGCCGGTGTCCAGCCCCTTCTCCGCATTCTCAGATACTGCAGAAGAGAACCCGACAGGAAGACCTGCATGAGAAGCAGGTCGCGGGCCAGGATGTAGTTGACGGGGACCCCCGAGACCGGGTGGAGCGCAAACCCCAGTGCAGCGAAGAACGCGATCGGTCGCGGGTCGCGCGCCTCCCGGGATCCCGTCCGCCGGGCCGGGGCGCGAGCCCGAAGCGCCTCGAGGAGGAGCAGGTAGACCAGTAGCGCCGCGATCCCGTGCAGCACCACGTTCACCACGTGGTACCCCGTTACATCGTAGGCGCCGATCGCGTAGTTCAGCGACAGCGTGAGTGGCAGGAGCGGGCGGTACTGCCCAAGCTGATGGAGCCGGCTCTCGGAGACGCCCCGCGTGCCGGAGATGGTGGAGGGATCGAGGAAGTGCCGCCCGATCGGGTGGACGTGGCGGATCTCGGGGTTGTCCAGGATCCGATAATGGTCGTCGAGATGGAAGCCGTTGTGAAGCGTGTTGGCGAAGACGAGCGCGCACCCGCCCGCGATCAGGAGTGGCGGGAGGAACGATGGCAGTTGCCGGCGTGGGGTTGTCGCAATCATCACGGCCTTTAGGACGGCGGAATCCCTCGCGACTTATAGCGGCAAACTCCATGCCAGGCCCCCTCTTGGGGTGCCGGTTCTCCGGGGGCATCGGAGTACGGGAGTGAGAGGGCGGGATCGGAGGGTGCTGGACCCGGTCCTTAAGGACGAGCCGCAATCCGGTGCACCGACCCCTCGCGGGTCAGGATGTACAGCTCACCGTTCGCGTCCTCGCCGAACGAGGGCACGCTCCCGCCGGGCTCTAGCTCGGGCCATCTCCGCTCCTCGACCGCCGCCCCGCCCGCGAGGCGGAAGCTCCGAACGAAGCCGCTACAGAAGTCGCTGAAGAAGTAGTGGCCCTGCAGCTCCGGCAGGGCGTCGCCCCGATAGACGAAGCCGCCCGTCACCGAGCACCCCTCGCCGTGGTCGTACTCGACCACCGGGAGAACGAGCCCCGTCCGGTCGCAAGCGTCGTCACCGAAACACTCGGTCCCTTCCATGACGTTCCAGCCGTAGTTGACACCGCCCTCGTCCCCGGGGCGGGCGTTCACCTCTTCGAGGGAGTTCTGCCCCACGTCGGCGATGAACAGCGCGCCCGTCTCGCGGTCGAACGAGAAGCGCCACGGATTCCGGAGCCCGAAGGCCCAGATCTCGCCGCGCGCGCCGGCCTGACCGGTGAACGGATTGTCGGTCGGGACCGCGTACGGCGACCCGGCATCGACATCCAGCCTCAGGATCTTGCCGAGCAGGGTTTCCAGGTTCTGGCCGTTTCCCTGGGGATCACCTCCCGAGCCGCCGTCGCCGAGCCCGACGTAGAGCATGCCGTCGGGACCGAAGACGACGAGCCCGCCGTTGTGGTTGGCGAACGGCTGGTCCACCGAGAGGGTCGTCTGCACGGGCGCCGGATCGGCGCGGTCCGGATCGGCCGAGACCCGATACTCGACCACCCGCGTGTCGCCCGCACGGTTCGTGTAATCCACGAAGAACCGGCCGTTGGACGCGTAGTCGGGATGAAACGCGAGCGAGAGAAGGCCCTGCTCGGAGCCCCGGGAGACCTCTGCCCGGAGGTCCAGGAAAGGCTCCGGGAGGACCTCGCCGTCCTGGATCACCCGGATCGACCCCGACTTCTCGACGACGAACAGGCGCGGGTCCCCTGGCGGCGAGGTCAGGTGGACGGGGAAGTCGAGCCCGTCGGCGACCTCGACCAGGGTCGGCTCACCGATAGGTTCCGGGTCGTCGGGCGGGGTCGGCTCGTTGGCTTCGCCGTTCCCGTTGCAGGATACGAGGAGCGACGCCAGAGCCAGGACGAGAACGTGCGATACGCTCATCGGGCGCTCATCTTACCCGGCCATGCTCCGCTCGACACCTCTCCTCTCGGCCGCGGCCGCTCTCTGGCTGGCGGCCTGCGGCGGCGACGGACCCGCGCGGGACCCGGCGCAAAAGACCGACCACGCGGCACCGGCAGCGGCCGCCCCCGAGCCCGCGGTTTCCGCCCGGCATCTCCACGTCTGGGCGGGCGACGTCGATCGCGCCGACTCGGATTTCCTGGCCGTCCTCGACGCCGATACCGCGAGCCCGGCCTACGGCACGGTGATCACGACGCTCCCCGTCGAGCGGACGGGGACGTGGCCGCATCACACCGAGCACCGGATGCCGGAGAGCATGCACCTCTTCGCCAACGGGTTCATGACGGGCGAGACATTCCGGTTCGATCTTTCGGACTCCGAATCCCCGCGCCTCCTCGGGTCGTTCGGCGCGGTGGCCGGCCTGAGCTATCCGCACAGCTACGAGCGGCTCCCGAACGGGAACGTCCTCGCGACCTTCCAGGGGCACGGCGAGAACAACGTGGATCCGGGAGGGCTGGTCGAGCTGACCGACGCCGGAGAGGTCGTCCGATCGGGGAGCGCGGCCGATCCCGCCGTGCCCGGGGCGCTCATCCGCCCCTACAGCCTGGCCACCGTCCCCGACCTGGACCGGGTCTTGGTCACCTCCTACGACATGGGCGAGGACATGGGATTCCAGGGCGGGCGGCGCGGCCGGACCCGCGTCGTACAGGTGTGGCGGCTCTCGGATCTCTCGGTCGTCGCCACGATCGAGCTCCCGCCGGGACCCGGGGGAGGTGGAAACGAACAGCCGGGCGAGCCGCGCCTTCTCGCGGACGGCCGTACCGTCCTCGTCTCGACCTTCACGTGCGGCCTCTACCTGATCACGGGCCTTGCCTCGGGCGCTCCGGGCGCCGAGTTCATCCACGGCTTCGACGGGGGCGGCTGCGCGGTGCCGGTCGTGTACGGCGACTTCTGGATCCAGCCGGTGCCGTCGGCGCACGCGGTCGTCGCGCTCGATGTCTCCGATCCGGCCGAGCCCCGCGAGGTCTCGCGGGTCACGCTCGGGCCCCGGAACTTCCCCCACTGGCTGGCGCTCGATTCCGCGAGCGGGCGGATCGTGGTCGCCGACCGTGGCGACGGCGAACCGCGTATCTTCGTCCTGACCGTGGATCCGGAGACGGGCGCGCTCGCGGTCGACGAGCGCTTCCGCGATCCCGGCTCGGAGCGCCCGGGGGTCGACTTCGGGCGAAGCGACTGGCCGCATGGCACGTCGGGCGCCGCCCGACCGCACGGGAGCGTTTTCGGGCCGTAGACGTGTCCGGGCTGCGTTTCTATTGCTCTTCACCGAGCGCTGCGTCAACCGGCCAGAGGCGACTGACCGGTCCGGGGCCCGGCTCCGTTTCCCGGAGCACCTCCCCCAGAACCCGGGTGGCGACGAGCAGCTTCCCGGGAGTCGAGCCGCCGAACCCGAGCAGCAGCCCGCTCTGCGGGGACGCTCCCGCGTAGCAGGTCGAGAGCGCGGTCGCCGCGAGGCCCCGCCCGGCCAGGCGCCGGACCACCTCCACGTCGCTCGGCCCGCCTTCCAGCAGCGCGGCCACGTGGAGGCCGGCGTCGGCGTTGGGGACGGTCAGCCGATCTCCGCAGTTCTGTTCCAGGCCTGTCAGCAGAGCGTCGCGTCGCTCCAGATACACGCGGCGCATGCGGCGCAGATGCCGCGCGAAGTGGCCCTCGCGCAGAAAGTCGGCGAGCGCGAGCTGGTACAGGGTGGGTGGGAAGAGGTCGAGCGCCTGTCTGGCGCGCAGAAACCTTTCCCAGAGCGACGGCGGAACCACCACGTACCCGACCCGCACGGCGGGAAAGAGCACCTTGCTGAACGTGCCCATGTAGATTACCCGCTCGTGCGTCTCCATCCCCTGGAGGGCGCCCAGCGGCCGGCTGACGTAGCGATACTCGCTGTCGTAGTCGTCCTCCAGGACCCACGCCTCCCCACGAGCCGCCCAGTCGAGCAGCGCGAGCCGCCGGCCGGCGCTCATCGAGGGCCCCAGCGGATACTGGTGGGACGGGGTTACGTGGACTGCCCGCACACGGCCGCGCCGCCGGAGCGCGCTCACGCTCATCCCCTCACCGTCCACCGGCACCGGCACCAGCTCCGCCCCGCCGGCGGCCAGGGCGTCCCGGGCGCCGGGATAGCCCGGCTCCTCCACGGCGACCCGGTCGCCGGGGGTCAGGAGAACGGCCGTCGCCAGGCGGAGCGCGGCCTGGGAGCCGGACACGATCAGGATCTGCCCCGCGCCGCACCGGACCGCGCGCGCCGCGCGCAGGTGGTCGGCGATCGCTTCGCGCACGGAGAGGAGGCCCGCCGGATCGCCGTAGGCCATCTGGTCGTGGGTCATCCGGTGGGCGTGCCGCGCCACCAGCCGGGCCCACAGGGCGTGAGGAAACAGGTCCAGCGCCGGCAGGCTCACGCGGAAGGGGCCCAGCCCTCCCTCGTCAGGAATGGAGGGCCGCGGAAGTCGCGGTCGGCGCCCTTTCCCCGGGCCCCCGGCGACCGGCGGCGTGGATCGCAGGAAGTCGTCGGGGAGCGAGCCGCTGACGAACGTTCCCGACCCGACCCGTCCCTCCAGGTACCCCTCGTGCAGGAGCTGGTCGTAGGCGGTCAGCACCGGCATCCGCGAAACGCCGAGCTCCTCGGCCAGGCCCCGGGTCGAGGGGATCCGGTGGCCGGGGCGGATCCGCCCTTCGAGGATCGCCCGCCGGAGCCCGTCGTAGATCTGGCGGTGGATCGGCTCGCCCCTGGAGCGGTCGATCTCGAGCGGCAAAGTGGTCATACGAACAATATAGAGAATGGTACTGGAGCCAATACCGCACGGTACGAGATTGGTGGCTCGTACCTCATTCCGGGAGATGGCCATGAATCCGCGTCTGCGAACCTGTCTTCTGCTGTCCGGCCTCCTGCTCGCCCTTCCCATGCCGGGGCTCGGTCAAGCCGCTTCGGAGAGCCCCCCGGGCGAGGCGCGCGACGGACAGCGCGATTTCGACTTCGAGATCGGCACCTGGCACACGAACGTGTCGCTGCTCAGGAATCCCCTGAGCGGCTCCGACACGTGGGTCGAGTACGAGGGCACGACCGTCGTCCGCAAGGTCTGGGGGGGCGACGCCAACCTGGTCGAGCTCGACGTCGAAGGCCCGGCCGGGCGCATCGAAGGGCTGAGCCTGCGTCTCTACAATCCGGACACCGGGCAGTGGAGCCTCAACTTCGCCAACCGGCGCACCGGAGCGTTGAGTCCGCCGGTGATCGGCCGGTTCGAGGACGGGCGGGGGGAGTTCTACGGGCAGGAGACGATCGACGGGCGGACCGTCTTCGTCCGCTTCGTGATCTCGGACATCACCCCGACATCGGCCCATTTCGAGCAGGCCTTCTCGGACGACGGGGGCAAGACCTGGGAGGTCAACTGGATCGCGACCGACACCCGGATCGAGGACGAACCCGCCAGCTCCCCCTGAGCCACCAGTCGGGAGCGCCCACCGGGCCGCTGGAGCCGCCTGCATGGTCGCTCGCACCCGGCCGACACCTGGGGGGCTCCACATCTATAATTTTCCCGTCTACCTGGAAGCGTCCGGGAAGCTGGAGAGGATCGTGCGCGGCCCGGACGTCGTGAAACGCGGGACTCCCGGGGGGATGACGGCATGGCGGCGGAGATCAAGACCAGTACGATCGATGAGTACCTCGCGGCCGTGGATTCGGACCAGCGAGCCGCGCTCGAAGACCTTCGAAGAACGATCCGGAAAGCGGCGCCGAAGGCCCAGGAGTGCATCAGCTACCGGCTCCCCGCCTTCCGGCAGAACGGGATGCTGGTGGCGTTCGGCGCCCGGCCCAATCACTGCGCCTTCTACCTCATGAGCTCGACCACCCTCGAAGCCTTCCGGGACGAGCTGAAAGGGTACGACACCAGCAAGGGGACCATCCGCTTCCAGCCGGACGCGCCCCTGCCGGCCGCCCTCGTCCGCAAGCTGGTCAAGGCGAGGATCGCGGAGAACGAGGGCCGATGAAGCCCGGCCCGCGGGCCCGACGCCGGGGGGCACCGCCCGCGGCTGAACGCCGTCGCACAGTCCGTTTTCATGGGGATCCCGCCTCCCCGGTTATAGGGGTGAGCGGCGTCGCGCCGCGATCCCGCAGCCATTGGAGGGCAGGATGAAGGGTTCCTTCCGATTCATCGCGCTGCCGGCGGACCGCTTCGAGGCGCTCTTCGGGCGGAGCGAGGCGGAGCTGGAAGAGATCGGCGCCCGGCGGATGATCGTCGACGAGAAGCCCGGCTTTCCGTGCCGGGTCAGCCTGGAAGACGCCGAGGTCGGGGAGACCGTCATTCTCACCCCGTTCGCTCATCACGACGTCGCGTCTCCCTATCGTGCGTCGGGCCCTATCTTCGTTCGCCAGGGCGCTCGGACGGCCATCCCGGCCGCGGGTGAGGTTCCGGTCATGTTCCGGCATCGCGCGCTTTCCGTACGCGCGTACGAGGAGTCCGGCACGATGGTGGCCGCGGAGGTCGTGAACGGACGGGAGATCGAGGGATCCATCCAGCGTCTGCTGGCGGACGACGGCGTGGGCTACCTCCACGTCCACAATGCGGGGCCGGGCTGCTACGACGCCCGGGTGGAGCGGGCCTGACGAGCGGCTACCAGCGCTTCGAGAGCCCGACGCCCGCGAAAAAGTCCGGCGCCGCGTCGGTGACGCCCGCGCCGGCGCGGGCGTCGAGCTGGAGGAGGGGACGGACGAGGAAGGTGAGCCCGCCGTTCAGGACCCCCTCGTCGTCCTCCTCCAGACCCGCAGGGAAGTTCCCGTAGGTCTCGGCGTAGGCCCCCCACCGGTCGCCCAGACCGATCCCCAGCGACAGGCTCGCCACCTTCTGATCGAACCCCTCGCCCTCCTGCGACGCCCGGGCGATGCCAAGGTTGGCGGCCAGCGCGAGGACATCCGAGAGGTCGCGGGAGACGGCCAGCCGGATCTCGGGCTGCCAGTCGTCCTCTCCCAGCTCGTCGTCGCCCACCGGGACCGTGGTCTCCGCGAGGAGGGCGGCCGCCAGGCCCGCCGTCTCCTCCCGGGCCAGGACCACCTTGAGGCCGAGCGACGGATCCTCGAACCCCGACGGGTCGTCGCCCGGAGCCTCGACCCACGCGTAGGAGCCGAGCCCGATCCGGGCTTCCAGACGATCCAGGACGCCGACCCTGAGGAGCGCTTCCCCGAGCGCGTGCTCGTCGCCGCCTTCGGTGTGGGTGAACGTGTAGCCCGACTCGAGCTGGACATGCCCGCTGGGCACGGTCAGAGCGCTCTCGGTGAAGTCCGGCCGATCGGTGACCAGGGGTATCTCCGGCTGCCCGGCGGCGTGGCCGGCCACGAGGCCAACCATGGCCAGAGTGAGGAGGGGAATCGGTCGTCCGTGCCGGGGCCTCAGCATCGGCAGGGAATTTAGCCTAGTCTAATTCTCCTCCGCCAGCCCCCTGCCGGAGGAGGCCGTAGCGGTTCCCGGCCGTCAGGGAGGCGGGATGTGACCGACCCAGTCGGCCACGAAGATGTTGGTGTCCCCCGGCCGGGCCGCGTTCCGGTTCGAGGCCCACACCAGGAGCCGCCCGTCCGACGAGAACATCGGGAAGGCGTCGAACTCGGGGTGCGTCGTGAGCCGGGTCAGATGGGCGCCGTCGGCGTCGATCGCGTAGAGGTCGAAGTTCCGCCCCCGGGGGTCGTGCATGTTGCTGGCGAAGACGATCCGTCGGCCGTCCGGAAAGAAGTAGGGCGCGAAGTTGGCGGCACCGTTGTCGGTGAGCTGGCGCTTGTCCGAGCCGTCGGCGTCCATGACCCAGATCTCCATCCGGGACGGCCGGACCAGGTTCTCGGCCAGGAGCGCGCGATAGTCCATCAGGCCCACAGGCGTCTCGGCGTGATGCGCGCGGTAGACGATCTTCGTCCCGTCGTAGGAGAAGAACGCGCCCCCGTCGTAGCCGGGCTCGTTCGTCAGCCGGCGGACGTCGGTCCCGTTCCGCCCCATCGTGTAGATCTCGAGATCGCCGTCGCGGACCGAGGTGAACACGATCCGCGACCCGTCGCGGCTCATCGTCGCCTCGGCGTCGTAGCCGGGCGTCCATGTCAGGCGCCGGAGGCCGGTCCCGTCCGTGGCGGCGACGAAGACGTCGTAGCCGGGATGAATCGGCCACACGTAGCCGAGGGAGTAGTCGGGGCGCGGCGGGCAGCCCGCGCCTGCCAGATGGGTCGAGCTGAAGAGGAGCGAGTCTCCCTCGGGATAGAGGAAGTAGCCGCACGTCGTCACGCCCGCCCCCGTCGACACCCGGCGCTTGTCCGTCCCGTCGACCCGCATGGTGAAGATCTGGTCGCACGCCAGCGAATCGGGCGTCGCCTGAAAGACCAGCCGTCCGTCGTCGGGGGCGAAGTACGCCTCGGCGTTCTGGCCATCGAACGTGAGCTGACGAGGCCGGGCGAGGACGGCCTCCTCTCCCTCGAAGAGGAGAGGGTCCGACCCGGAGGAGGCGTCC
Source organism: Gemmatimonadota bacterium (assembly GCA_035687745.1). GTDB lineage: Bacteria > Gemmatimonadota > Gemmatimonadetes > JACCXV01 > JAHWKZ01 > DASRVA01. The sequence goes on along the minus strand of DASRVA010000077.1, from coordinate 5,372 downwards.
GAGGACGATCCCGGCATGAGGGCGCAGGACGAGAGGAGGACGCCGAGCGCGACCAGCGCCATGCCGATCGTGGGGCGCGTCCCCATATTCACGCCGTGCCTCGCCGTCATCCCGCTCTCCCTCGGTCGTGGTGGATCCGGTCCGGGCCCGCGTTCGCGGCCGCGCTCCTGGCGGTCGCCACCGTGTCGGGCCAGTCGGACGCGCCCCCCGGCCCGTCGTGCCCGGTCGATCCCGGGGCAGCGACGCCGAGCGTCGAGATCACCGCCGCAGAGATCTGCGCCACGATCGCCGTCCTGGCCCACGATTCGCTCGAAGGTCGGGAGGCGGGGCGACCTGGATCGGCGAAGGCGGCCCGCTGGCTCGCGTCACGCTTCGCTGCGCTCGGCCTGACCGCGCCTGAAGGCGGCCATCTCAGGCCGTTCACGTTCCCGACCTCGGTCCGGAGCTACCCGCACGCCCTCCACGAGACAGGCGGGGCGCGCGACACGACCACCAATATCGTGGGCTGGGTCCCTGGCCGCGACCCCGCGCTGCGCGGGGAGGCGGTGCTGGTGGGAGCCCACTACGACCACCTAGGATGGGGCGGCTCCGGCTCGCTGGCGCCCGGCCGGCGCGCGATCCACAACGGCGCCGACGACAACGCCTCGGGAGTGGCGGGCGTGCTCGAGCTGGCGCAGCGGGTCGTCGCCGACCCGCCGGCGAGAAGCGTGGTCTTCGTCCTGTTCGGCGCCGAGGAGCTGGGGACGCTCGGAAGCCAGCATTACGTCGAGGCGCCGGACTGGCCGCTCGAGAAGACGGTGGCGATGGTGAACCTCGACATGGTGGGACGACTTCGGAAGACGCTCACGGTCTTCGGCACCGGGACCTCCGACGCATGGCCGAAGATCCTCGCCGGGCTCGAGCCGGGAGCCTCGTGGACCATCCGGGCGGTGCCGGACGGCTTCGGCCCGAGCGACCACGCCGCCTTCTACGGCGCCGGCGTCCCGGTCCTCATGTTCTTCACGGGGAACCACGAGCAGTACCACAAGCCGGGCGACGACCTCGCGACGATCGACGCGGCGGGCGAGGTCGAGGTCCTCGAGCGGGTCGAGGCGGTTGTGCGGGTGGTCGCCGATGGGCGGGCGATTCCGTACGCCGAGGCACCGGAGACCCAGCCCGGGCCGATGGCCTTCCGGGTCGCCCTGGGCGTGCTTCCCGACTACGGGTTCGAAGGACCGGGGCTGCGACTCTCCGGAGTCCGACCGGGCGGGCCTGCGGAGCGGGCGGGGCTCCGGGCAGGCGACGTCGTCGTCCGCCTCTCGGGCCGGGCCATCGACGACGTCTACGCCTACACAGAGGTCCTGGCCGGGCTGGAGGCGGATGTGGAGGTGCCGGTCGTGGCCGAGCGGGATGGCAGGACGATCGACCTCAGGGTGACGCCGGACAGCCGATGAGAGGCGCCCCGATCCTGGTTCTCGTCGCCCTCCTGGCGGGTTCCCTTCCCGTCTGTGCGAATGGCGGGCGGACAGCCGAAGGCGAGGGGAGGCCGCTCGGCGAACCGGCCGACGCGGGGAAGAGCGCATCCACCCACGAGGAGGTGACGGATTCCATGCGACTGACTAGCGATGCCTTCGAGGACGGCGGTACGATCCCGCGGCGTCATACGTGCGACGACGAGGACGTCTCCCCGGCCCTCGAGTGGGAGGGGGTTCCGGAAGGGTCCGTGTCGTTCGCGCTCTTGGTCCACGACCCGGACGCCCCGCGCGGGGACTGGGTCCACTGGGTGATCTACGATATCCCCGGCCACTTCGGCGGGCTTCCGGAAGATGTCGGGCCGGCGCCTCGGTTGGAGGACCTGGGCGAGGCTGCACAAGGAGAGAACGATTTCGGGAGGATCGGCTGGGGCGGCCCCTGCCCGCCGCCCGGCAAACCCCATCGCTACGTGCTCACGCTGACCGCGCTGGACGTCCGGTTGGGACTCGAGCCCGGTGCCAGCCGCGAGGAGGTGGAAGAGGCCGCCCGGGACCACGTCCTCGCGACCGCGCGGCTGACCGGGCGCTACGGCCGCTAGCGGTCAACCAGCTGTCCACGACCTCCCTTGTGGCCGCGCCAGCCTCACCGCTGTTCGACGCCACGACGATCGCGGTATCCAGGGCGGGTACGATGACGATGCGGACGAAGAACGTGCCTCCGCTTCCCGCGCCATAATGAACGACGCCCAGGTCCGGATCGTCGCGGATTCCCCATCCCAGCGTAAACCCTTCCGCGTTCTCGTCGAGGGTGCTGTGCAGGCGTTGGTACGCGGCGCCGGGCAAGATCGCCGGCCTTCCCTGCAGACCGTCCAGGTGATCGGCCGCATAGCGCCCCAGATCGCCGATCGAGCTGTTCACGGCACCGGCGGGCCAGAGCACGACTGGAAGCACGTAGGAATCGTCGAGCGGCTGCTCGACCACACGCCCATCCTGCTCGAAGTGTCCACGTGGCTGCTCCGGTGTTCCGGTGGTCGCCGGCCATCCGAAGCCCACCTCGCTCATCCCGAGCGGGCCAAGTAGGCGATCGAGAATCAACTCTTCCCACGACTCCCCGGTCACCCGCTCCATCATGACCGCGGCAGCAGTGTACCCAACATTGGAATACGCGCCGTCTCCGGTTCCGCGATTGGGCGATTCGGAGGCCAAAACTTCGGCGAGAAACGTCAGGCGCTGCTCCGTCGGCGAGCCCGGGATCGATGTCAGTTCCTGAAGCCGGCGTGGGCCGAATTGGGTGTAGGCCGGCATCAGGGCGGCGTGGGCAAGTAGTCGCTCGAGTGTCGCGGACCTGTACTCGGGACGGACCACCTCGCGTAGCTGCGGCACGATGTCCACGAGCCGGGAGGTCCACTCCAACCTTCCCTCTTCGACGAGAATAGCCGCCAGGGTCGCCGTCATTGATTTGGTGCAGGATGCGATGTGGAAGCGATCATGGAGCTCGAGCCTATCGGCTGACCCCATGCGCCGGACGCCGACCGCCGCGCTGGCGACGATGTCACCTTGTCGAACGATGGCAGCCGCGAGGCCAGGTAGGCCATGCCGCTCTCGGATCCGCTCCAGGTCGAATTCTAGATCAAGCGGAAGGCCACGCGCTTTGGATCCCGCCGAACGCGAACGAAGCCCGGGGTCGCCGTCGCATGAGAAAAACGTGGAGACGCACGCGCTCAGCAGAACGAAGCCCCGGAACATCGGCGATCCCGGCTAGCCCCGCCTGAGCTCGATCCCGCCGTTCACCGTCTCCAGCGTGAGCCGGCTGCCGCCCTTGCCGATCGTCCCCTCCATGCGGCGCGGGCCCCAAGATCGGCCGGGCCGCATGGTGAGGGGAAAGTCGCTCGACAGGCCGCCGTTCACGGTCTCAGCTTCAACCTCGGCGCTGACAGTGGCCGGCAGGCGGACCGAGATCTGGCCGTTCACGGTCTCGAACGAGAGCGTGCCGGTCCAGGAGTCCGAGCCGATCCCGGCGTCGATCTCCCCGTTCACGGTCTTGGCTTCCACCGTTCCGGTGCCGAAGACCATGATCCCGCCGTTCACCGATTGGGCCTTCACGTCCCCCCTCAGGTCGTTCGCCTCGATCCCGCCGTTCACGGTCGTGGGGTGGAAGCGGACGCCGGTAGGGACGGCGACCACGAAGTTCACCTCGACATCGTTGTCCTCCATCCGGCCGTGGATCCCGTCCTCGTCGCAGGTCGTTCGGCCCCCGTCCCGGGTGGGATACACCGCGCAGATCCGGACTCCCCCCGCGTGTTCGGTGACGGCCATCGTCACGTCCTCTGGATCCGCACCTCGCTTCGCCTCCCTGGTCGCCTGCACGCTGGCCGTGCCGCCCGACGCGGGACCCGCCTCGATCCGCCCGTTGATCCCGAGGACCTCCAGCGTCGTGCCTGCGGCGAGAGCGCCCTCCCAGTTGAAGTCAGGAGCCTCCTGGGCCCGCGCCGGGGTGACGAAAAGCAGCGCGCCCAGCAAGGCGCCCGCGAACCTGACGACTGTCATGATCCTCCTCCCGAGCTGCCCGGCGAGCGGAGACGGATCGTCCCGTTGAACGCGGAGAGCTCGATCCGCGCCCCGCCGCCGCCGAGCGTGAAGTTGAACTTCTTCCCGCTGCGCGATTGGTCGAATGTGACCGGAAAGTCGGCCTGGAAGTCGCCGTTGAACGTGGACACCTCCACGCTGGCGCCCGTCCCCGGAGGCACGACCACGCCGACCTCCCCGTTGTGGGTGTGGAAGCGGTACCAGCCGTCGGAGCGGATGGACCCCTGGTAGGTGATAGAGCCGTTCACGGTCGTCGACTCGACGCTTCCCGACTCGACCCCCCGCAGGTTCACCTCGCCGTTCACGGTGGTGGCCCTGAGGTCGCCCCGGAAGCCGTTCACCTCGACCGCGTCGTTGACCGACGTGAGCTCCCCCCGGCCCTCCCCTCCGGTCAACGACACCGAGCCCTGGACGGAGTTGAGCTCGACGACCCCGCGGCCGCCCTGGACCGAGATGTCTCCGTTCACGGTGTGGACCTGGAGCCGTCCCTGGGCCCCGCGGATCGTGACGTCCGTGTCGACGCCCTGGATCGACAGGTCCATCGCGGCCGGCACGGTGAGCTGGTAGTCGACGTCGTGGGGCCCGCGATGATGCTCGGTCCGGACGCTGACCGAGCCTCCCCCGCCGTGGACCCGGATGGCGTTCCGCGGGCCATCGGCGACGACCCGGACCGCGTTGCGGCTCCACGCCTCCACGGTCACGCTTCCCTGGAAGTTCTCGAGGTCCAGCCGCCCCTCCGGATCGACCATGATCACGGTGTCCACCGGGGTCTGGGCGTGGGTCACAGCCGGAGCCGCGCCCCAGACCAGCAGGGACAGCGTAAGAAATCGGATGGGGTCTCGCATGGATCGTCTCCGGTTCGGTGGGTGGGACGTCACCGGGGTCATGTGGTCTGGAGGGTCAGGGTCGCCTGCCGGAGGACGTCCAGCTTCTGGCGACGCGAGCGCTCCAGGTGATCGTACAGGAACGTGCTGCCGGGGTCGGCCTTGAGGGCCTCGACCGTCTGCCGGATCGCCTCGTCGATGATGGCCAGGTTCCGCTCGACGGTGGCCACCGTCGCCGGATCGAGCCGGTCGCGCGTGGCCTCGAAGGCCCGCTCCAGATCGGCCAGGGCGTCGGAATAGGCCGGGTCCGCCTCCAGCGACACCGGGATCCCCGTCGTCTCGAGGGCCGACCCGACCGCCGGGCGGTCGAGCGCCACGCCGCCAGAACGCGGGCTTCCCCACCAGACCGCCGCGCCGGAGAGCACGATGAGCGCGATCGCGGCCGCAGCGAGCTGGGGCATCGTGAACGAGAACCGCCGGCCGCCGCGGGACCGGGCGGCGTCGATCGGGA
>DASRVA010000076.1:0-7170 GCA_035687745.1 Gemmatimonadota bacterium | reverse complement strand
CTCCCGGGATTCCTCTTCGTGGCCCGTCGCCGCCAACCCGTACGCGAGGTAGGCCTGGAACGTGTTCGATCTCGAGAGTTCGGCGCTGCGACGAAGCGAAGCCACGGCCTCCTCGTTTGCTCCTTGGAGCAGCTGTGCCCGGCCGAGAATCCCCACTCCGTGCGCGAAGTCAGGATCCAGACTGAGTGCCCTGCGGCTCTCCTCGATCGCCTCCTCCGTGCGCCGGACGTAGAGCAGGTACCGCGCGAGCCAGTAGCTGGTCACGGGAGAGAGCGGATCCAGCATCTGAGCGGTGCGGATCTCTTCCAGAGCCTCCTTCATGTGCCCTGTGGTCGGGAGCAGACTCCCCAACGCCCAATGAGCATCCGCGTAATTCGGATTGGCGGCCACGGCCCGTCGTAGCGCGAGCTCGCCGGCGCTGAATTCCCAATCGTACCAGCCCAGCACCTTCCCGCGGGCGGTGTGCGCCTCCGCCAGCTCCGGCTCCAGCGCCAGCGCCTTCTCCGCCGCCTCTTTCGCCGCGGCGTATCCCTGCTCAGGAGGCACATAGTCGTCGGCCAGATGCATCCACGAATCGGCGATGCCGGCCCACGCCTTCGCGAAGTCCGGGCTGTGCTGAAGGGCCTTTTGATAGAGATCGAGGCTCTTGCGCAGGTCGGTCTCGGTATCCTTGTTGTAGTGGAAGCGCCCCTTCAGGTACAGGGTGTACGCTTCGAGGTTGTCGGTCGCGGGGGTGACGAGCTTCTTTCTCTCCTCGCCGGTCAACGTGGCCTTGAGAGCGGTGACGATGGCGTTCGCGATGTCGTCCTGGATCGCGAAGATGTCCTCCAGGTTCCGGTCGTACGTCTCCGACCACAGGTGGTATCCGTCCTCCGCCCCGATCAGCTGCGCGGTGATGCGAACCCGCACCCCCGCCTTGCGCACGCTTCCTTCGAGAACCGTAGCCACGCTCAGCTTGTCGGCGATTTCCCGCACGTCGCCTTGATGTCCCTTGAAGGCGAAAGAGGAAGTCCGAGAGGCGACCTTGAGGTCGCGTACCTTGACCAGCGCGTTCAGGATCTCCTCGGTGATGCCGTCGCTGAAGTACTCGTTCTCCGGATCGGAGCTCAGGTTCATGAACGGCAGGACGGCGATAGAGCGCTCGCTGGCCGAGCGAACATCGGGCGCACCGCTCGTCGGGGATCCACCGGATCCGAGGGCCGCTGGCATCTGGCCCGCTTCGAGGACGACGTAGAGGTCCTGCGTATCGACACCCTTGAGGCTCCTCTCCCCAAGGGGTTCGAACCGGAACGACGGACGGTTCCGGAGCTGCCGCCAGACGTCTCCGCTCACTACGATTTGTCCGACGTCGGCCACGGTCTGGATCCGCTGAGCCGTGTTCACGCCGTCTCCGTACAGGTCCCCGTCTGGGGCGACCGCCACGTCGCCCAGATGGATCCCGGTGCGGATGGTCTCGCCCGCGCCCATCAGACCGCGCAGTTCGGCGGCGGACTGGACGGCCGCCTGCGCGCTCGGCGACTCGACCAGCGCGGCGTCGCCGATGAACTTGACGATCCGCCCCCGCTCCGGCGATACCACGGCTCGGACGGCGGCCTGGAAACGCCGTACGAGCGAAATCGCTTTGTCTTCATCCTCGGCTGTGAGTTGGCTCCAGCCCACCAGGTCGCTGAACCACACAACCGAGAGGCGATGGGGCAGTTGCTCGGAGGCCTTGATCAACGACAAGTCTCTTGAATATGGGATCGGAGCGCATCCTGGGCCAAGCTCTCCGGTCTCAAAGCTGCCCGTCCCGTCGTACGCGCCCCGTGACCGCGGCGTCCGGCCCGTGTATCGACCACTCCGGATCGACGAGCTCGAACCCGATGTACGGCGCGTCGGTGAGGAGAACGGGCAGCGCTCCCTTCCGGGTCACCCAGTCGGGGGCCAGGAGCATTGTCCAGCGGTCCACCAGTCCGGCCTCAAGGAGGGCGGTCGCCAGGGTCGGACCGGCCTCGATCAGGACACCCGGGACTTCGAGACGCGCGAGCTCGTCCGTGACGGCCGCGAGATCCAGGCCCGCCCGACCGGTCGCGACGCGGATCACCTCGGCACCGCGGGCGACGAGCTCGCGCTCGCGCTCGTCGGGCGCGTCCCGGCCGGCGAAGATCCAGAGCGGCACGTCCTCCGCCGTCGTGACCAGCCGGGCTTCGAGCGGGGTCCGCAGCCGGGTGTCGAGCACCAACCGGACCGGCTGGACCTCCGGCCATTCCTCCGTCTCGTCCGGCGGCGGCCAGTCGCGGACCGTCAGGAGCGGATCGTCGGCCAGGACCGTGCCCGAGCCGACCATGACGGCGGGGGTCCGGCGCCTCAGCCGATGGACCAGGCGCCGCGTCTCCGGACCGGTGATCCAAGGTTCCCCTTCACGGCCGAGCGTCACGCGTCCGTTGAGAGTCTGGGCCGTCTTGACGTGAAGGTGGGGGCGGCCGGTTGCGACGAAGTGGAGCCAGGGCTCGATGAGCCGCCGGGCCTCGGCCTCGAGAACCCCGCCCGTGACCTTGAGCCCGCCCGCGCGCAGTCGATCGGCGCCGCCCTTCCCCATGTGTGGATCGGGGAGGGCGTAGACGACCTCGGCCACGCCGGCCTCGAGCAGGGCCATCGTACAGGGAGGAGTCCGGTGATGGGTGTCGCAGGGCTCGAGCGTGACGACCGCGGTTGCGTCCGCCGGATCGATGCCGCGCGCCCGGGCGGCCTCGAGCGCCACCACCTCGGCATGGGGGCCGCCGGCGAAGCGGTGATACCCCTCGCCGATCACCCTTCCGTCGGGACCGACCAGGACGCACCCCACCATCGGATTGGGGGCCGTTCCCCCACCGCCCCGCTCGGCCAGGGCCAGGGCCCGCCGCATGAGCGGGACGTGCTCGGCGCCGATCAAAAGCCGAGCGCCACGCCGACGAAGGTCCCCGACGACCCGCGGCCCACCTCGGCGCTCGCGCGGAGGACGAGCAGGTTCAGCTCGAGCCCGGCGTACGCCTTGGCCTGGCTCCCGCTGGCGTCGATCGACCCCTCGATCTCCTCGCCGCCGGTGGCGGAGCCGGCCGGGATCCGGTAGCGAGCGTCGACTCCGGTCCGGTCGAGACCCCCCCCGGCGTACGGCGTCAGGACGCCGAACGACTTGGAGGCGTCCACGCGGGCCGACCAGGTGACGACGTCGGCGTCGAAGGCGATCTCGTCTCCGGCAAGGTCGCCGTACTCGAGCCCGTCGACCCAGGTGCGCCAGAGGGAAGCGACCACGGCCGGCAGCGTCAAGCCGCCGGGAAGGATCCCGTACCGGACGCCCAGGCCGAGCTCGAGGGCGACCGCCTCGTAGTCGTCGCCCGCCGCGACCGCCCCCGCCTTCCCCAGGACGTCGAGGCTCCCCGTCACGCCGACCGCGCCGTTCACGGTCGCGACCGGAATGGCGATGTCGAGCCGGCCGGAGGCGCGCCGCGGGTCCTCGATCTCGGCCTCGCTGAGGCCGAGGGCCGCGTTCAGCCGGAAGGCGCCCAGCCCGCCGGTCGTCGCGGCCGACCCGGTCAGGGCGCTCCCACCGCCGAGCGCCTGGCCGAGGCCGTCCACGGCGTCGTCGATCGCGTCCCGGACCCGCGCTTCGCTCACCTGGGCACGCGCGGGTGCTGCCAGCGTCAGGACGAGGAGGGCGGTCGCCGAGGCGGCTCTCAGGCCCACTCGACGCCCTCTCCTTCCACGATCCGGCCGATCCGCGCCGGCGGGTCCCCGTGCGCCGCGCAGGCCTCGGCGATCCGGTCCGCCGCCTCCGCGGCAACCACGAGACACATCCCGATCCCCATGTTGAAGACGCGGTACATCTCCTCCTCGGAAACGTTCCCCGCCTCGGCCAGGAACCGGAACAGCGGGGGGACCTCCCACGCCGAGCGCCCCAGCTCCGCGCCCAGCCCGGCTGGAAGGACGCGCGGGATGTTCCCGGCAAAACCGCCCCCGGTCACGTGGGCGACGGCGTGCAGATCCGGATCGTCGAGGAGGGGCAGGACGGAAGACCGGTACGAGCGGTGGACGGCGAGGAGCGCGTCGGCCCACGTCTCCCCCCCCCACGGCACGATCTCGTCCGGCTGGATCCCCTCTCTCTCGATCACGATCCGCCGGGCCAGCGTGTAGCCGTTCGTATGGAGGCCGCTGGAAGGAAGACCCAGGACAACGTCGCCCGCGGTCGCGCGTGACCCGAGCCGCGAGCGCGGGGCCACGCCGACCACGAACCCCGCCAGGTCGTAGTCTCCCGCCTGGTAGAGATCCGGCATCTCGGCCGTCTCCCCGCCGATCAGGGCCACGCCGACCTCGCGGCAGGCCCGGGCCAGCCCCTCGACCAGGGGGAGGACGATCTCGGGATCGATCTTTCCGGTCGCGATGTAGTCGAGAAAGAGGAGCGGCCGGGCGCCCGCCGCCAGCAGGTCGTCGACACAGTGGTGGACCAGGTCCTGGCCTACGGTGTCGTGGCGACCAGCCCACCGGGCGACCAGGACCTTGGTGCCGACGCCGTCGGCCGAGGCGACCAGGACAGGATCCGGCTCCGTCAGCCCGCCGATCGCGTAGCACCCGCCGAAGCCGCCCACGCCGCCGACGGCCTCGGGCCCGAGCGTCGACTCGACCAGCCGGGCGAGGCGGAGCTTGACCTCGTCCGAGCCCGCGAGGTCCACGCCCGCCGCGCGATACGCCGGGGCGGAGACCTGCGGGTGGTCAGGCATGTCCCGCCACCGGGCGGTGGTCGAAGCGGGTCAGCCGGCCGAACTCCTGGAACCGTTCCTCGATCGATTCGGAGTCCAGGCCCGTCAGCCGATCGACCGAGAAGTCCTCGCAGCAGAAGGAGCCCATCGCCGAGCCGTAGATCGTGGCCCGCCTGAAACCCTCCGGCGAGGTGTCGCCGGTGGCCGCCACGTAGCCGAGGAAGCCGCCGGCGAAGGCGTCCCCGGCACCCGTCGGGTCGACGATCGTCTCGAGCGGGATGCCGGGCACGGCGAAGATCCAGTCGGCGGAGAAGGCGACCGCGCCGTGCTCTCCCTTCTTCACCACGATCAGCCTGGGCCCCCAGTCGAGGATCGTCGCGGCCGCCTTCCGGAGATTGGGCTCCCGGGCCAGCTCGCGGGTCTCGGAGTCGTTGATCAGGAGCAGGTCGACACGCGCGATGACCTCGCGCAGCTCCCTCGGCGTGTGCTCGATCCAGTAGTTCATCGTGTCGAGCGAGACGGTCTCGGGCTTCTCCACCTGATCCAGCACGTCGAGCTGGAGGCCGGGCTGGATGTTCGCGAGGAAGACATGCTCGGAATCCCGGAACGGCTCGGGGATCCGTGGTCGGAAGTCGGCGAAGACGTTGAGATCGGTGAACAGGGTCTCCCGCGCGTTCAGGTCGTAGCCGTACGCTCCCCCCCACCGGAAGGTCTTCCCCTCGACGGTCTCGAGCCCCGCCAGGTCGATCCCCTTGGACTCGAGGAGCTCCCGGTGCCGGTCCGGGAAGTCCTCTCCCACCACCCCAACCAAGCGGACGTCGGTGAAATAGGAGGCGGCCAGAGCGAAGTACGTAGCCGCGCCGCCCAGCACGTCCTTCCGTTCGCCGAACGGTGTCCTGACGTCGTCCAGCGCGACCGAACCGACTACGAGGAGCGACATGGGGCCCCCGGAGGCGAAGATGGAGACGTCATCTCGGCGATCTACATCGTTTCGGGCGCGCTCACCCCGAGCAGCCCGAGGCCGTTCGCGAGCACCGTCTGGACGGCGCGGGCCAGCGCCAGCCGGGCCCGCGCCAGATCCCGGTCCTCGACCAGGAAACGCTCGGCGTGATACCACAGGTGGAAGCGTCGGGCCAGGCTCTCCAGATAGTCGGTCACCCGATGCGGCTCGAGCGCGTCGGCGGCGTCGGACACGACATCGGGGTAGTCGTCCAGCGCGCGCAGCACGTCGAGCTCGGTGGCGGCCGTGAGTCGATCCAGGGTCTCGGGGACGCCTCCCTCGCGTGGATCCCACCCGCGATCCTCCAGCCGCTCGAAGACGCCGGCGATCCTGGCGTGGGCGTACTGCACGTAGTAGACCGGGTTCTCCTCGGACTGCCGGCGCGCGAGGTCCAGATCGAACGTCATGTGCGAGTCGCCCTTCCGCATCAGCAGAAAGTAACGCGTGACGTCGACGCCGATGTCGTCCATGAGCTCCTTCAGCGTCACCATCCGGTTGCGACGCGTCGAGAGCCGGACCTCCTGGCCGTTCTCGATCAGGCTCACCTGCTGGTAGATGACCGTCCTCAGCCAGCCCGGCGGATAGCCGAGGGCGGCGAGCGCGGCCTGCATCCGGACGGCGTAGCTGTGGTGGTCGGCACCCCACACGTCGATGGCGGCGTCGAACCCGCGGGCGTGCTTGTCGAGATGATAGGCGACGTCGGGCAGGAGGTAGGTGGGGTCGCCGCTGCTCTTGATCAGGACACGGTCCTCCTCGTCGCCCCACCGCATCGCGCGCAGCCAGATCGCGCCGTCCTTCTCGTAGGCAGCGTCCTTCGCCCTGAGCGCCTCGATCGTCTCCTCCAGCCGCCCGTCCCGGTACAGCGACGACTCGTTGAACCAGACGTCGAACGCGACCCGGAATCGGGCCAGGTCCTCGCGGATTCCAGCCGCGATCCGCTCGCCGGCGAACCGGCGGATCGCCGGGAGCCACTCGCCCCCGTCGACCTCGCGGTATCGCTCGCCGACCTCGTCACGCAGCCGGACGGCCAGGTCCTCGATGTAGCCGCCGGCGTACCCTTCCTCCGGAAACGGGAACTCGGGCTCCCAGAGCTGCCGGTAGCGGGCGTAGACCGAGGCTCCAAGCACGTCCATCTGCCGCCCGGCGTCGTTGAAGTAGTACTCGCGCGTCACCTCGGCTCCCTGGCTCTCGAGGAGCGCTGCGATGGCGTCGCCGAGGACGGCGTTGCGCGCGTGGCCGACATGGAGCGGGCCGGTGGGGTTGGAGGACACGAACTCGACGTTCGGGCGGCGTCCGGCGAGTCGTCCCGACCTCCCGTAGGCATGGCCTTCCTCCAGGATCCGCCGGACCCCGTCGCGCAGGTAGGCCGGCGAGAGGCGGGCGTTCAGGAAGCCCGCTCCTGCCACCGTGATCTCCTCGAACGCCCCCCGGTCGACGTGCAGGCCCTGGGCCAGGGCA
>DASRVA010000075.1:0-10404 GCA_035687745.1 Gemmatimonadota bacterium | reverse complement strand
AGGTAGAGGTCGGTCGTGACGGTCCGCGAGAGCGCGAAGAAGAGGGGGGCGCTCAGGAGACAGAGCGAGGCGTACAGGGCGGCCGCCCGGCCGCCGGTCTCGGCCGACCAGCGGGCCACGATCAGGAGCGTGGCGAGCGCGGCCAGAACCAGACCGATCCGGGCGCCCAGCTCGCCGATTCCGAGCGCGACCATCCCCAGGGCCGTCGCCCAATAGGCGAGAGGAGGCTTCTCGAAGTGCGCGATGTAGTTGAGGCGCGGCGTCAGCCAGTCGCCGCTCCGCACCATCCTGGCGGCGATCTCGGCGTAGCGCGCCTCGGTCGACTCCCAGAGGCCGTATCCGCCGAGATTCCAGACGAGGAGCGTGGCGGCCAGCAGAAGCAGCGCCGCGGTCGGCCGCCGTTCCAGGGCGTCCGGGAGCCAGCGCTCGCCCGGCCCTGGCGCAGCCGAGAGGCTCACCGCGCGGCGTCCTCCCGCCTGAGGAGGATCAGGTTCCGCAGGTAGACGAAAAGCCCGACCGACTGTCCGAGGATGAACACAGGATCCCGGCGCCAGAGCGAGTAGGACAGCAGGATCAGCCCGCCCGAGATCGACAGGTACCAGAAGGCGCGGGGGACGACGCTCCGACCCCGGCGCTCGCTGGCGATCCACTGGACGAGGAAACGGCTGAAGAAACAGGCCTGTCCGGCCAGGCCGATGCCCACCCAGGTATGCTCCGCCGGCACGCGAGGCTCCTTTCGGGGTGCGGGGCTCCCCAAACCGGCGCGGCCCCGGACGCCAGGGAACCCACAAGATCGAACAAGAGCGCCGAAGATACGTCCCGATTGACCACGATCGGGCCGATAACTATAATTGACCACCCCTGGTTACGCTCGTCCTTCCCCAGGGAGCGTGGTGTTTCATGCTGGCGACCGAAAGGAGCGTGCGCGTGCCGGAAACCGAGAGGCTGAAGGACAAGGACAAGGAGCCCGTCTTCCTGCGGATCGGGGACGCGGCCCGGCTGCTCGGCGTATCGATCAGCACCCTGAGGAGGCTCGAGAAGAACGGCCGTCTCGGCGAGTACGGCGTCCGGGTCTACTACACGCCGACCCGCCGGCGGCGGTATAAGAAGGCGGAGATCATTGAAGCCCTGGAACGATCCGCCCACGGATAGTGGAGTGCTGAGGAAGGGCGATATCTGCGTTGCGCTCCTCGCGCGCGCCTTGATCTCGCCCTTCCTGGGCGCTCCCCGGTCGGTATGTAAGAACCCTCAAAACCCTCCCAACCATCTTCAGTCTCCCTCCTCCCGGGCGGCGATCAGCCAGTCGGCGAGGGCGGCCAGGTTGGGGACCTCGTGGTCCGGCAGCGGGCCCACGGCCGGGCGGCGCTCGGCCTTTCGGTTGACCCACACGACCGGGAGGCCCACGGTGTTGGCGGGCGCCACGTCGTGGAACAGACTCTGGGCGGCGTGCAGCCAGCCCGCCGAGTCGCCCACGAACGGCCGCGCAGCCTCGAAGTGAGCCAGGTCCGGCTTGTAAGACTCGACGCGGTCGGCGGTCACGTAGAAGTCGAAATCCACGTCCAGACGGCTCAACGTGCCGGCCAGCAGGTCCTCATCGACGTTCGAGAGGATTCCCAGGCGCCAGTGCCGGGCGAGCCGTTCCAGCGACGGATTGGTGTCGGCGAAGGGCGGCCACTCGGGCAGGCTCTCGGGCAGGAAGCCCGCCCGCTCGGGGGAGATCGTCCACCCGCACTCGGCGGCCACCCGGCGCGCCGTCTCCCGGAGCACGTCTCCGTAGGGTCGAAACGTGCCGCTCTCGACCATCGGCTCGATCGCGTGGTAGGCCTGGACGACCTCTTCCCGCTCCAGCCGAACGCCGTCGTTCGCGGCGGCCGATCGAAAGGCCTCCCAGATCCCGGTCTCCCAGTCGATCAACGTCCCGTAGCAGTCGAACGTGATGACCGACACCCGGCCCGGGCGCAGGTTGCGGATCGTGATCATGGGGTCCCGGCGAAGTAACTTACCGCCGGATGGAGCTCATGTCCGACCTCGCTGCACCCCGTTCCGGATCCTGGCTCGATCGCCACGGGCGGGTCCACGACTACCTGCGGATCTCGGTGACCGACCGCTGCAACCTGCGCTGCCGGTATTGCATGCCGGCCGAAGGCCTCGAGTGGCTGCCGCGCGAGGAGATCCTGACGTTCGAGGAGATCGCGCGTCTGGCCGGCCTCTTCCACGATCGGGGCGTACGGAAGATCCGGATCACGGGCGGCGAGCCGACCGTCCGCAGGGACCTCCCCCGGCTCGTCGCGCTCCTCCAAACACGGTGTCCACGCGCTTCCCTCCACATGACGACCAACGCCCTCATGCTGGGCCGGATGGCGCGGGACCTCCACGACTCCGGCCTCACGGGGCTGAACGTCTCGCTGGACTCCCTCGACCCGGAGACCTTCCACCGGATCACGCGCCGCGATCTCCTCTCCGAGACGTGGGCGGGAATCGAGGCGGCGTACGAGCTGGGGTATCGGCCGCTCAAGATCAACTGCGTGGTCCTGGGCGGCATGAACGACGGCGAGGCGCCCGCCTTCGTCGCCCTGACGCGGGACCGGGAGCTGGATGTCCGGTTCCTGGAGTACATGCCGTACGGGGGCCTGAACGTCCTTCAGCCGGAGTACGTAACCGGCGAAGCGATTCGCCGCCGGATCGAGGCCGCCGGCTACGGGCTCCAGGCCCTGCCGTGGGACGGCGGGCCGGCGCGCACCTACCGCGTGCCCGGCCACAAGGGAACGGTCGGCTTCATCACCGCCGTCAGCCACCATTTCTGCGACCGCTGCAACCGGCTCCGGCTGACCGCCGACGGCCACTTCGTCAACTGCCTGTACGGGGAAAAGCGCGCCAACCTCAGAGATCCGCTTCGGCAAGGCGCGACCGACGACGAGCTTGCGGCGATTGTTCAGGCCGAGCTCGACCGGAAGTGGGCGGCGCACCCGGACCTCACGCAGGGCGCAATTCCGGTACTCGGGACGATGTCGCAGATTGGGGGATGAGGCTGGCTGACCCCTTGCGCATCCACGCCAGGGACACAGCGCTACGACGCGCGGACCGTCTCGTAGCCGGTCGGCGAGGATCCCGCGGTTACACCCGATAGCGCAGCAGCGCCGCCACCCCGTCCAGCCCTTCCAGCCCCGCGTGCCCCTCGACGATCTCGACCCGCCGGCCGGTGCGCTCGGCCCGCCGCACCATCGCCTCGCGCAGATCGATCTCCGCTGGCAGGGGCGTCCCGCAGAACGGGCATTCGGTGGGAGCGGGGGGAAGCCCCAGGACGCGGCACTCCGCGCACTGCCAGCCGGACGCTCCGTCGAAGCCTTCCGCCAGGAGGAGCCGGTCGACCTGCTCGAGGTTCAGGGCCTCGATCGTGGGTTCGAGCCCGGCCACGGCCAGCCCGCCCGCCCGGAAGCGGTCGACCGCCGTGTCGGCGAGCTTCCGGCTGTCGTTCGCCTCGGTCCGCCGCACGACCTCGATCGTCCGGCCGAGGATCTGGTGGGCCGACGCGTCGATCGCGATCGGCTCCTCGTCGATGATTTTCTCGCGCACCGCCGGAGTGAGCTGCCGTCGCAGCTCGCCGAGGATCAGGTCGTCGCCGCCCAGGATGACGTAGTCCACCTCGCCTTCCCGAACGATGGCTTCCAGCCGCTCGACGACCTCGCGGGCGTGTTTCTGGATGTGGTCCTCGATCCGGGCCTGATAGCGGACTTCGGCCCAGCCGGCGACGCGGGTCCGGTCGATCGGGTGTGGCGCGTCGAAGTCCTCCTCGCCGAGCACCCCCCCGAGCCCGGCGACGACGATCCGCGCCTGATGGACGTCCGCCACGCAGACCGCATAGCGCGGTGCCTGGTCGGCCAGCTTGACCAGCGGATAGAGGTGCGGCACGGGACCCACGACGAGGCGGTGGTCGTCGAAAGTGGTCCGGAACTCGAGCGTCTCCCAGAGATCGTCTTCGGTGGAGGCGTAGACCGCCGTGGACCTGGGGACCGGATCCAGGTTCGCCAGATACTGAACGATCCGGTCGCGGTCGGCCTCCAGCCGATCGCGCGCGGTCGAGCGCTCGGGGAAGCTACGGATCCGCTCGGCGAAGGCCTTCTTAAGGAATACCAGGTGGGAGGGGCGGCCGTTGCCCATGGGAACGGTGTTTACGAAGCAGGAAACGATCGGATTCGGGGATGGGGGCAGGTGTGCCAAGCGCGAGATGCTCTCGTTCAGCGTCGCCATGCGAACCCCTCTCTCGGAGTGCAGCAAAGGGCCAGAAAGCAGGGTGGACGGTCGGCCCGTCGGCCGGGGTGAAGCGGTGGGTGTCGTGCAGAGAAACGGACATCCTCTCCAGGTGGAATCGGACGTCGGTTCGGGATGGGAAGGTAGGCGCGGGGGATCGCCGCGGCAACGCGGGGTCACGCGTTCCCCGGTCGGCCACGTCGGAATCCATGTCCGAATCCGGCGCGACGAGTCCCGTTGCGGATTCTAGCCTGGAGGGCCAACCGATCCGACGACCTCGGGCCATGGCCCGAAGGCTCGGTCGGACGCGACCGGTGCGCCTGGAGACCCGCATGCAACCTGCCATCGCCCGCGTCCTTCCGCGGGGGACGTTGAGAGCGAGGACCCTCGCGGTCATGTCGATCCTGGTCGGCCCTGTGTCCGCCGTGGGTGCGACGACGACCCTGCGCCAGTCGCTGGACATGCGCGTCCCCATGTCTCCGACGCCGGTCACCGTGGATGGAACCCGGCAACTCGTGTACGAGCTGCACCTGGCGAACTACGGGCTGGAACCGCTCACGCTGCAGCAGGTGGATGTGCTCGATGCGGGCGACGCGTCGGTCGTCGCCGAAGTGCGAGGCGAGGACCTGGAGCGGCGTCTGGATCGACCCGGTGCACCGCCCACCGACATCGAGCCGCGCACGATCCGACCGGGCTCGCTGGGCGTCCTCTACCTCGAGCTCGCGCTGGAGGACGGCGCGCCGCCGGGCGGGCTGGAGCATCGAATCTCGTTCCACCGCGCCGGCGAGAACGCGCGGGATCCGGCCTTGGTGGTGGGCGCCCGTATCCCGGTGCGGGCCGAGCCTCCGCTCGTGCTCGCCCCGCCGCTCCGGGGCGGGCCGTGGGCGGCCGCCTATTCTCCAACCCTGGAGCGTGGGCATCGCCGTGTCGTCTACGTCGTCGAAGGCAGGGCCCGCATCCCGGGCCGCCACGCGATCGACTGGGTCCGGCTGGATCCAGAGGGCCGCCGCGCCCGCGGCGACGACGACGAGGTGCGCAACTGGTACGGCTACGGCGCCGACGTCCTGGCGGTGGGGGACGGCGTGGTCGCGGCGACGCGGGACGACGTTCCGGAGAGCCCTACCCTGTCCGGCCACCCGAGGCACCCACTCGAGGACGCCACCGGCAACTACGTGGCGCTCGACCTGGGTCACGGTCGAACCGCGTTCTACGAGCACCTCAAGCCGGGCAGCGTGCGCGTCGAGCCCGGCGAACGGGTCCGGCGAGGTCAGGTGATCGGATCGGTCGGCTTCACCGGCCATTCCATGGGCCCGCATCTGCACTTCCACGTGGCCGACGCGCCTTCGCCGCTGGGGGCCGAGGGCCTCCCCTTCGTCCTCGAAGGCTTCCGCGTCCTGGGCGCCTACGACGGCATCGACACGATCGGCCACGCGCCATGGAATCTGCCCGTAGACTCCTCCGGGTCGGCGCGAACCAGGGAGCTGCCCGCGCCCAACATGGTCCTCGACTTCGGGAACGAATAGAGCGAGAAGGCGCTGCGGGAGGGGTTTTGACACCCCGTCCGCGGGCGCCTAGCTTAGCGTCCTTTCAGGCCGTTTCTCGCCCCCCAAGCAGGTCCATGAAGCCGATCCGCGAAGGTCTCACCTTCGACGACGTCCTCTTAGTACCCCGGCTCTCCGCGGTCCACCCGCGTGAGGTCGACGTTTCCACCCGCTTCACGCGTGGCATCACCCTGAACGTCCCGATCGTCTCGGCCGCCATGGACACGGTCACCGGCGCCCGGATGGCGATGGCGCTCGCCCGCGCCGGCGGGATCGGGGTCCTCCACAAGAACCTGACCGTCGACGAGCAGGCCGAGAAGGTCGACCGGGTCAAGCGCTCGGAGAGCGGCCTGATCCAGACCCCGGTCACTCTGGGACCCGACCGGCCGATCGGCGAGGCCCGACGGCTCATGAACCGGTACGGGATCTCGGGCGTGCCGGTGGTCGAGGACGGCGGCCGGCTCCTCGGGATCATCACCAACCGCGACCTCCTCTTCGAGACCGACCCCCGCCGCATCGTCCGGGAAGTCATGACCGCCGACGAGGACCTGGTCACGGCTCCGGCGGGGACGACTCTCGAGCAGGCCGAGCGGCTCATGGGTGAGCACAAGATCGAGAAGCTTCCGATCGTCGACGAGGACCACCGGCTCGAGGGCCTGATCACGGTGCGCGACATCCTGAAGCGACGGCAGTTCCCGCTCGCCTCCAAGGACGGGAAGGGGCGCCTCCGCGTGGCGGCCGCCGTGGGGACGAGCAAGGAAACGCTGGACCGCGCCGACCAGCTCGTCCAGGCCGGCGTCGACGTGCTCGTCGTGGATACCGCGCACGGCCATTCGCAGGGCGTCCTCGAAATGGTGGCGACCCTCCGCGAGCGGCACCCGGAGGTCCAGCTCGCGGCCGGCAACGTGGCCACCGCCGCGGGGACCAGAGCGCTGGTCGAGCGCGGGGTCGACGCGGTCAAGGTCGGAATGGGTCCCGGCTCGATCTGCACGACCCGCATCATCGCCGGGATCGGCATGCCCCAGCTCACCGCGATCCTCGAGTGCACCGAGGTCGGCCGGGAGGCCGGCGTGCCGGTCATCGCCGATGGCGGGATCCGCTACACCGGCGACATCGTGAAGGCGCTGGCCGCCGGAGCTTCGACGGTCATGATGGGCTCCCTCTTCGCCGGCACCGAGGAGAGCCCGGGCGAGACCATGCTCCTCGAGGGGCGGACGTTCAAGGTGTACCGCGGCATGGGCTCGGTGGCCGCGATGGCCGAGGGGTCGGGAGACCGGTACTTCCAGGAGCAGCCGGTGGACGATAAGAAGTTCGTGCCCGAGGGGATCGAGGGCCGCGTGCCATACAAGGGAGCGGTGAGCGAGACGATCTTCCAGATGGTGGGTGGGCTCCGGCAGGGGATGGGATACTGCGGCGCGGCGGATCTGGAGGCGCTCGCCCGGGACACCGAGTTCGTGCGCGTCACGATGGCCGGTCTCCTCGAGGGTCATCCGCACGACGTGACGATCACCAAGGAGGCCCCCAATTACACGCGCTGAGTCCCCGTGCCTCGAGGGAGCGGCGAGCCTCGAGCGGCTGCGGCCCGAGGTCGAAACGTTCCTGGAGGCGCTCGAGCGGGCTCAGTACGAGGCCCTGGCCGGACTGGTCCCCGGCGCAGGAGTGAGCGAGGTCTACGAGGCCCATCCGGCGCTCTTCGACCCGGCCTGCTTCCGGCTTCTCGAGCCGTCGGTCGAGGGCCCGCTCGAGGGCCGCAGGAACGCCTACCTCCGCGAGTTCCTGGCGGAGGGGATCGAGGGCGACCGGAACCGCGAGCTGACCGACGAGATATTGGCGGTGGAGAGCGCCGCCCGCGTCCAGGTCGACGGGTCGGAGATCGAGTACCGGCGCCTTCCGGTCGAGATCCGCCGCGAGCCCGAGCGGAGACGTCGGCAGAGGCTCGATGAAGCGCGGCTGGAGATCGTCGCAGACCGGCTGACGCCCCTTCTCCAGAGCTCGATCGAGGTCGCGCACGGGGTCGCTGCGGAGCTTCTCGGTACGACCTACGATCGCTATTGCGAAACCCTCTCCGGGGTCGACTTCGACGCCCTCGGCCGCGAGACGGAACGCCTCCTCGCCTATACGGAGGACGTCCACGAGGACCTGCTGCGCTGGTATCTCCGACGGGTCCTGCCCGGCGTCGCCCGCGACGACGTGCGTGGTCACGACCTGGCTCGGCTCCTCTACGGCCCCGAGCACCTGGGGGCCTTCGACGGGCGGCGGATGGTGTCCCGGATCGGCGCGATGGTCGAGGCGATGGGCCTGGATCCCCGGGCCGGGGGCCGGATCGAGTACGACCTCGAGGATCGGCCCACCAAGACCCCCCGCGCCTTCTGCTCGCCGATACGCGTCCCCGACGAGATCAAGCTCGTCCTCCGGCCCTACGGAGGGCACGACGACTACGCGACCTTCCTGCACGAGCTCGGCCACGCGCTCCACTTCGGCTACGTGAGTCGGGGCCTCCCGATCGAGTTCCGGCGGCTCGGCGACAACGGCGTGACCGAGGGTCACGCCATCACCTTCGACCACCTCATGCTCGTCCGGGAGTTCCATCGGCGGATCGTGGAGATCGGTGATCCTTCGGAGTATCTGAGGTTCGCGGCGTTCCGGGATCTCGTCATGCTCCGCCGCTACGCGGCCAAGTTTGCCTATGAGCGGTCGCTCCATCGCAAGGGCCCGTCGCCGGAGCTGGCCGACGAGTACGTGGAGCGGCTGAGCCGGGCCACCGGCGTGCGAACCCCGGCAGCCCTCTACCTCGACGACGTGGATCCCCATTTCTACTGCATCCGGTACCTGCGGGCGTGGATGCTGAGCGGCGCCTTCCACGAGATCCTGCGCGAGCGTTACGACGAGGACTGGTTCCTGAACCCGCGCACGGGAGAGTTCCTCCGTGGGCTCTGGGCCCGAGGCCACTCCCAGCCCGTCGAGGCCCTGGCCGCGGACCTCGGCGTCCCGAGGCTCACCTTCGCCCCGCTGCTCCGGATGGTGCATGCCCTCGTCTGACGGCCTCCGCTTCCGGAGCCGCTGGTTCATGCTCCTGGCCATGCTCAGCATGGCCGTCGGGACCGGCAACATCTGGCGCTTCCCGCGCATCGCCGCCACCAACGGCGGCGGATCGTTCCTGATCCCGTGGGTGATCTTCCTGGTCGCCTGGTCGGTGCCGCTCCTCCTCTGCGAGTTCGCGATGGGGAAGGCGACGCGGAAGAACCCGATCGGCGCCTTCGCCGACCTGATAGGCCCCCGCTTCGCCTGGATGGGGGCGTGGGTCGCCCTCTGCGCGACCCTGATCATGTTCTACTACGGCGTCGTAACCGGGTGGTGCGTGCGCTACTTCGTGGCCGCCGTGGCCGGGGAGCTGCCGGGCGCCGAACCGGGCGCCCTCTGGGAATCCTACGCCGGCTCGTGGTGGGCGGTCCTGACCCTGGTGGTCTCGCTGGCGGTCGCGCTGTGGGTTGTGGCCAAGGGCATCCGCGGCATCGAGCGCGCGGTCGTCATCATGATGCCGGTCCTGATCGGGCTGGTCGTCGCGCTGGCCGTCCGCGCGGTCACGCTCCCCGGCGCCGAGCGTGGCCTGGCCTTTCTCTTCACGCCGGACCTGTCGGCGCTCGGGAACAGCCGGGTCTGGCTCGAGGCGCTGACCCAGAACGCGTGGGACACGGGCGCAGGCTGGGGCCTCGCCCTCACCTACGCCACGTACATGCGGGCCCGCGAGGACACGACGATCAACGGGTTCATCCTCGGGTTCGGCAACAACTCGGTCTCGCTGCTGGCGGGAATCATGGTGCTCTGCACGGTGTTCTCGATCCGCCCCGACGCGGCCAGCGAGATCGTCGGCGCCGGCAATACCGGCCTCACGTTCGTCTGGGTGCCGCAGCTCTTCGGGGCGATGCCAGGCGGGCGGTTGTTCATGGCGATGTTCTTCCTGGCCCTCTTCTTCGCCGCCCTGACGAGCCTGATCTCGATGATCGAGCTGGCGGCGAGGATCCTGATCGACCGCGGGATGAGCAGGGGCCGGGCGCTCGCGGTGGTCGCCGCCCTGGCCCTCGTCTTCGGGGTCCCGAGTGCCCTGTCGACGAGCGTCCTCGACAACCAGGACGCGGTGTGGGGGGTCGGTCTCATGCTGTCGGGGCTCTTCTTCGCCATCGCCGTCCTCCGCTACGGCGTCGACCGTTTCCGCCTCGAGCACGTGAACAGCATGGGCAGCGACTTCACGATCGGCCGCTGGTGGAACGCGACGATGGTCCTGGTCGTCGTCGAGGCGCTGGTCCTCCTCGTGTGGTGGTTCTCCCAGACCCTCTCCACCGAAGGCTTCGCGGCCAGCCTGGATCCCCTCAGGTCGTGGAGCCTCGGAACCGTCGTCCTCCAGTGGGCGATTCTCCTGGCGGTCTGCCTCGGCTTCAACCGCTGGCTCGGCCGCACCCGGCCGGCGGGCGCCAGGGCGGAGGTCGCGTGACACCGGCCGCGTGGGCGACGATGGTGGCCGTCTGCGGCTTCGTCTGGGGCGGGGCTTTCACGCTGGTGGCGATCGCCATGCGAAAAGAGGGGCGGAAACGAGAGCCGGGACCGGCGCCGCGTCGGG
>DASRVA010000074.1:0-16900 GCA_035687745.1 Gemmatimonadota bacterium | reverse complement strand
ACGCTCCTCGAGCCCATCGGCCGGTGGCGCTCGGCTGGAACGGACGTCGACGAGGGACTGCTCGCCCGGCGTCGTCGATTGGCCGAGGCACGCGCCGAGCGCGAGCGGCGTCAGCGCACCATCGCCGCGGCGAGCCACCTCTCGGCGACCGTCGAGCGTGAGCTCAGGACACGACAGCGTGCGCTGGCCGGCGCGAGCGCGCGCCTCTCCGAGGCCGAGGCCCGGCACCGGACCGCACGCGAGGCGCTCGCGCTGGGGGAGCAGCAGGAGGCCCACGTCGCCCGGCGCCTCCAGGAGCTCGCGAGCCAGATCGAGGAGCAGGAGCGGCTACGGGACATCGCCGAGGCCGCCGAGCGAACGATCGAGGAGACGCGCGTCGAGATCGATGCCGACCTGGGGCTGGTCGACCGGCGACTGGAGGACGTCCGCGGGGCCCTGGAGCGGCACGACCAGGCCCGCGCCGAGCGGCTCTCGGCCCGGCACGCGATCGAGCTCGAGGTCGCCGAGGCCGAGGCCGAGCTCAAGGCCGTCGAGCGGGAGATCGAGCACGTCTCCGCCGCCGAGCAGGCGTTGGACGCCGCGCGCACCGAGCGGGCCGCCGAGCGCGCGCGCCTCGAGCAGGATTGCGAACGGCTCGAGGAGGAGAAGCGCGCGACGGCCGCGGAGATCGAGACCCTGAACGACGCGCTCGACGCGACGCAGGGCGAGCTCCGCACGCGGCTCGAGACGGCGCGTGATGGCGAGGACCGGCGAGCGGGCTTGGAGTCGGAGCTGAAGGCGCTCCGGCGGGAGCATGCCGAGACGATCGAGCGCCGTCACGAGCGGGAGCTGGCCCGCCAGGAGATCGAGCACGAGCGGGGAACCCTGCGCGCCCACCTCGCCGAGACGTACGACGGGGCCACCGATGTCGCCGCCCTGACGGCTCGGGTCCCGCTCGCCGGTGACGAGCGCGAGCTCGGCCTGGAGCTGCTTGCCACGCGTCTCGAAGAGGTGCGTCGGAAGCTTGCCAACCTGGGGCCGGTCAACATGCTGGCCCTCGACGAGTTCGAGGAGGAATCGGCCCGCCTGGAGTTCCTGACGCGGCAGCGGGACGACCTGGTCGCCGCCCGCCAGCAGCTCGAGGAGGCGATCCGACGCATCAACCGCACGGCGCGGGAGCTGTTCGTCCAGACCTTCGATCAGGTGCGGGCGAACTTCGACGCCACCTTCAAGACCCTGTTCGAGGGCGGGCATGCGGACGTCCTGCTGGCCGACCCGGAGGACCCGCTCGAGTCGCCGATCGAGATCGTGGCCAGCCCGCGCGGCAAGCGAATCGCGACGATCAACCTGCTGTCGGGAGGGGAGAGGGCGCTGACGGCGCTGAGCCTCCTGTTCGCGATCTACCGCGTGAAGCCGAGTCCGTTCTGCATTCTGGACGAGGTCGACGCGCCGCTGGACGACGCGAACGTGGGCAGGTTCGTGAACATGATCCGGCACTTCAGCCGCGAGACCCAGTTCATCGTCGTCACCCACAACAAGCGGACGATGGAGGCGGCCGATTATCTCTACGGCGTCACGATGGAAGAACCCGGTGTGTCGGCACTGGTGTCGGTCTCCCTCGAGCGCGAGGGGTCTCACGCGGTCGAGATGGACGAGGTCGAGCCGGAGTCGCGCCAGGCACGGGCCCTCGCGGTGGCCGGTTGAGCCGTCGGCCGGGACGCTAGGGCCGAACGCTCGGCCGGATTCGCTCGATGGCCATGTCGCCGAGCAGCGGCACGGCCGTCCAATGCCCGCGGTGTGCCCGCGCCGCAAGAAAAAGGGCCAGACAGACCGACGCTCCCGCCACGACGACCGCCAGCGGCGGCCCCACCAGAGGCACCGCCCGCAGCGCGACGACCGCCACGACCAGGGTCAGCGTGAGCAGGATCGACTGCCAGGCGTGGAAGCGCACGAAGGCGCTGCCGTCGGCGCGCCACAGGCAGACAACGGCCCCCACCGCGCCCGCCGGGTAGGCGAGGGCGGCCAGCGTGGTGCGGGACACGGGGCGGAGGGTCTCGGTCATCGTTGACGGTGGCGGCGACGGTCGCGAGATTGCGGTTCGCCAGCCACGAAGATCCACGTATCCGGAGGCGAGAACAAGTTGAGATGACCTCCACCGAGGCCCCGGTCGACGCCGTAGCCCGGCTCGAGCGGCTGTTCGCCCTGACGCCAGGGGACGCCGTCGAGCGCGCGTACGTGTTCGAGCCGCTCGAGCGTCGCGATACGTCGTTCTCGCTCGTGTTCGTGACGACGTCGTGCGCGGACGGGCGGTTGGAGCTGGTCGCCCTCGGGGGTCAGGCGCCGGGCGGCGCGGGGGGCGGCTGGGATTTCGTGCGCCGGGCGCGCTTCCCGCGCGGTACCCTCGCCGTCGTGCTGGAAGAGTTCATCGAGCGTTGCGGGGCCGAGGGCGCCGCCTATCGCGAAGTCGACCTGCTCGAGGGATCCGAGTCGGGCCTCCAGCGCCTGGCCGGCCTCCTGGCCGGGCGACCGGCTCCGAGGAGGCCTCCGCGCCCGGCGTCGTGACGTGATCGGTTCCTCGCGCGGTGAGCGGAGCGTCGAGCGCTTCCGGGAGCACCTTCGATCGGTCAACCTGCCGGTCACCTCCCAGCGGATGCGGATCGCCGAGATCCTCTTCAATACCCATCGCCACGTGTCGGCAGACGAGATCCTGGAGCGGTTGCGAGGCGGGGGTGGATCGGTGGGGAAGGCGACCGTCTACAGAACGCTCGGGTTGCTGGTGGAAGCCGGACTCGTCCGCGAGCACGACTTCGGCGACGGGTTCCGGCGCTACGAGCCGACCCCGCACCGGCCGCATCACGAGCACCTCGTCTGCACGCGATGCGGGAAGGTGATCGAATTCGAGGCCCCCGAGATCGAAAGCCTGGAGGCCGAGATCGCCGCCCGGCACCGCTTCCGTCCAGAGCATCACAAGGTGGAGATCTACGGTCTGTGCGAAGAATGCCACGACTGAGCGCCGCGATCCTGATCGGGCTGCTCGGAGCCACCGCTCCGGCCTCGGGCCAGAAGCTCCAGCCGGCGGCGAACTCGCTGGTCCCGCATGACGTCAACCGGGCCTTCCTGCGGGTCTCCAACCGTGGCGGATTCGGGCTCGCGCTGGCGGCCGTCGATGCCGGCAACTTCCCGCGCGGGACCCTGAACCGGTTCCTGTTCGGGTCGGGGCTCTGGATCGGGGGCATCGGCGACGTCGACGCGAACGGCGTGCCGGATTCCATCGTCACGGTCGGGTACAACCCGAGCGAGCCGGAGGAGATCGAGTGGGTGGAGGGGGCGGTCGGCGGGTTCGACCGGAACGACCCCCGGTTCCGTGTCCTCGACAGCACCAATCCAGAGGACCAGGACGAGTTCCCCGCGACGGCGGTAGCCGACCAGGAGCTGTTCACGGTCTACGACGACCGCGTGTCCGTGGTCACCGGCGGAATCCCGTCGATCCCGATCGGGATCGAGGTCCGGCAGCGCTCGTTCGCCTTCGACGAGCCCGGGCTGGACGGGGCGATCGTGTTCCAGTGGGACCTGCTGAACATCTCCCACCTCATCCGGGCCACGGGCTACACCATCCGCGGGCTGTGGACCGGAATCGTGCTCGACCCCGACATCACGGTGGCGAGAGTCCGATCGGTCAACGACGATACCGCCGCTCCGCTGGACGTGGACGGTCAGCCGGTCCTGCTGCTGTGGGATTCCGATTTCAGCGAGCAGAGCTTCGAGGGCGCGCCGGGCTTCCTGGCCATCGTCCCGCTCGTGAACCCGGGCGGGCGGACGACGATCACGCAGCTCGCGAGCTCCGCCGTGCCGGGCGTCCTGCCGGTCCCGCTCGGCGACGGGACACGCTACGCCACGATGGCGGCCGTCCCTCCACGCACGCCCACCATCGTCGATCCGGGCTTCGATCTTCGGGCGCTGGTGGCGTGGGGGACGGTGGATCTGCCGGAGGGCGAAGTGCATCGTACGGCCGCCGCGTTCGTCTGGGCGGAGCCGTCCGGGACGCCGCCGGCCCTCCTCACGCCGCTGGACCCCGATCTCGACCAGGATCTCCCCGTTCTGTCCGGCCTGGTCGAGGCTGTCCGCGCCGTCCGCACCGCGTACGGCGAGCGGCTGGCGAGCCTGCCGGCCCTCCTCGACTTCCCGGGCGAGCCCCCGCCGCCGGGCGGCGGGGGGGACGGCTCGGGCGCGCTGCTGCAGAACTTCCCGAACCCCTTCCGGGAGACGACGACGATCATCTACGAGGTCGTCGACGGAGGTGACGTGGAGATCGTCGTCTACGACCTCCAGGGCCGCGAGGTCGAGCGGCTGGCGGAAGGTTTCCGCGAGCCGGGGGAATACACGGTGGAGTGGGACGGGCGGTCGGCGGCGGACCGCGAGGTGGCGGCGGGAATCTACGTGATCCGGATGTCGACCTCGACCGGGATGTCCACCATCCGCGCCCTGAAGGTACCATGATGCGCGCGGCGGATTCCGCGCCTCACCCGTGCCCGCGGGTTCTTGCAGCACCCTGCCCGCACATGCAGATTCCGCCGCCCATGTCCCGCGCCCTCGTCATGCTCCTGTTCCTCGGCGCCGCTTCGGCGTCGATTCCGGCTTCGGTCCGGGCCCAATCCGACGAGAACGGCGGGCTGATCGGGCTCGTCCTGCCGCTGGGCGCCCGGACGATCGGTCAGGGCCGGGCGGTGGCCGCCGAGCGGGCCGAGCTTCAGGCCCTGCCGTACAACCCCGCCGCGGTCGTCGGCTTCGAGCGCGGCGCGTTGACCTACAGCCGCTTCCAGGGCGCCGATCTGGAGGACGAGCTGGACGGGTTCAACGGCAACTTCCTGGCCGGCGCGTACACCGGACCGTGGGGAACCCTGGCCGGCCACTTCGTCTTCCAGGATCTGGGAGAGGTGCTGCTGACGGACAACTCGCCCGACCCGATCGGCTCGGTCGATCTCAGCGAATGGGTGATCGGGCTCACCTATGCCAACGAGATCCGCGACAAGGTGGCGTACGGGGTGACCGCCAAATGGTACCGCTCCGACCTCGGGGTGACCGAGGCGAGCGGTCCGGTTTTCGATGCCGGCTTGACCTACCGGCCGCGGGAGAACGTGCCGATCGCGCTGGCGGCGTCGCTGCGGAACCTGGGGCCGGACCTGGACTTCGAGGATACGGAAGACGCCCTCCCAGGGAGCGCGGGGGGTGGCGAGGAATCGCTGCCGAGCCGCGTGCGGGTCGGGATCGCCGTGACGCCCCAGCGTTTCCCGGGCTTGTCCGAGGAATACCGTGTCCGGGTCCTCTTCGACATCGAGAGCGATCTCCGCGAGCTGTCCGCGTCGAGCCAGCACTTCGGGGGTGTCCTGACCGTCCACAACCTCGTGGAGATCCGCGGTGGGGTGCTGTTCGCCGACAACCCGTTCCTCGACGAGGGTGACGACGACCGGCTGGCCGGCGGGGCGTTCGGTATCGGGCTCAGGCTGCAGGGCTTCGAGGCCGAGATCGCGCGCGAGATCTCGGTGAGCGAGCTCGGGGACGAAACACACTTCGGCGTCGGATGGCGCTTCTGAGCCCGCCGCGGCCGGGGCGAGCCGGCCGGCTCCCCGGCTTCGCGGCCGCGATCCTCCTCTCCGGGGCCCTCGCCTGCGGCGCAGGTCCGGCCGACGAGATCGTGGTCCTCCACACCGGCGACGCCTACGGCTACTTCGACACGTGCGGCTGCCGCTCCGACTCGACCGGCGGACTGGCCAAGCGGGCCTGGGTGATCGACAGCCTGCGGCGGTCGACCGACGCGCCGATCCTGGTCTTCGACACGGGCGACTTCGCCGGCGGGCCGAACGAGGTCGGCGCGGAGATGGGCCGGACGATGGCCGCGGCTATGCAGCTCATGGCGTACGACGCCGTCACGTTCGGCGACTGGGATCTGAACCACGGCCCGGCCTTCCTGCGCTCGATTCTCGAGACCACCGACGCGCGGTGGGTGCACACCAACTACGAGGTCGTGGGGCTCGAGGAGCTCGGCCACCGCACGCTTCTCCTCGACCGGGACGGGCGGCGGATCGGGGTGATCGGCCTCTACAACCCGACGATCCTGCTGGCCGGAGCGATGCGGGACAGCGTGGTGGTCGAGGACATCGTGGAGAGCGCGCGCGACGCCGTCGAGGAATTGCGAAGCCAGGACGTGGATCTCGTCGTGGCCTTGAGCCATCTCTCGTACAAGGGAAGCCGGGCGCTCGCCGAGTTCGTGCCCGGGATCGACCTGATCCTGAGCGGCCACGGCGGCAAGACGCTCTCCTCGCCCGAGGAGGTGACCCCCGAGACATGGGTCGCCTCGGCGGGCGATCTGGGAAGATGGGTAGGCCGGACCCGTGTCGAGTTCGGGGGCGAGCCGGTGAGCGTGGAGGCCGTCACGGGCGACCTCATCGTGATGCTCCCTAGCCTGCCCAACGATCCGCGGCTGGAGCCCCTGTTCGCGCGCTACGAGGAACGACGCGAGGAGATCGTGGAAAGGGAGATGCAACGCGCCGCCGCTGCCAGGGACGCCGCACCGCGGCCGTCCGATCGTCGACCCCCGGAATCGAGGTAAGGCCGTGTCCTTCGTCGCCAAGGAGCTCTGTCTGACGCGCGGCGTCGGCCGGCATCGCGAGAAGCTCGCCTCGTTCGAGCTCGCGCTGCGCGACGCCGGGATCGCAGAGTACAACCTCGTGCGCGTCTCCAGCATCTTCCCGCCCGAGTGCAAGCTGATCGGTCGGAAGGAGGCGATGGCCAAGCTGTCCCCCGGCCAGGTCCTGTACGCGGTCATCGCCGAGTCGGCGACCAACGAGCCCAATCGCCTGATCGCGGCCTCGATCGGGGTCGCGATCCCGCGCGACCGGAGCCGCTACGGATATCTCTCGGAGCACCACTCCTACGGCGAGACGGACCAGAAGGCGGGGGATTACGCCGAAGACCTGGCTGCCCAGATGCTGGCCACCACGCTGGGTGTGGAATTCGATCCGGAGGCGGCGTGGGACGAGCGCAAGGAGAACTGGCGCATCTCGGACGAGATCGTCACCACCCGCAACGTGACCCAGTCGGCGATCGGGGACAAGGACGGGCGCTGGTCGACCGTCGTCGCGGCGGCGGTCCTCGTCTCCTGAGCCCGCCGAGCTTCCTGGGCGACCTCAAAGAGGCGCCGGCCGCGTACGCGGATGCGGCCGTTGTCGTCGTGCCGGTCCCCTACGAGCGGACGGTCTCCTACGGTGGTGGCACGGCCCGAGGGCCGGCCGCCATCCTCGAGGCCTCGGCCTACGTGGAGCTCTACGACGAGGTGCTCGGCGAGGAACCCTGGCAGAAGGGGATCCACACCGCTCCCGAAGTCACCCCGATGGACGACCCGGAGGCGTTCCTGGCGCGGCTCGAGGAGCGGGCGCGGGAGGTCTTCACGGATGGCAAGTTCCCGGTCTTTCTGGGCGGCGAGCACGGTCTCACCACCGCCCCCGTGCGGGCCGCCCGCGAGGCATTCGAGGATCTCTCGGTGCTCCAGCTCGACGCCCACGCAGACCTCCGTCAGGAGTACATGGGGACCCCCTGGTCCCACGCCTCGGTGATGCGGCGGATCCACGACCTGGGTGTGCCCGCCGTCCCGATCGGGATCCGGGCCGTCTCCCCCGAGGAGATGCGGTTCATCCGCGCCCACGACCTGCCAGTCTTCTGGTCGCACCGGATCGCTTACGGGGATGAATGGATCGACACCGCCCTGTCGGCCCTCACCGACACGGTCTACCTGACCTTCGACGTCGACTTCTTCGATCCGTCGCTGGTGCCCGCCACCGGCACGCCCGAGCCCGGGGGCGGCTTCTGGCACGACACGATGCGCTTCCTCGGGTACGTGTTCCAGGAGAAGCGGGTGGTGGGGATGGACGTTGTGGAGCTGGCCCCGATCGAAGGGTTGCACGCGCCGGATTTTGTGGTGGCGCGGCTGGTGTATAGAACGATCGGCTACCACCTCCACGAATGGTGAGCCGGGCGCTGCGAAAGACCGAGATGGAAAACCCCTCGATCCAGCGGCCTGCGGCTTGCGGAGGAGAGGGGAGAGCGGGAAATTTGGTGAGAGTGATGCGGCATAGGTGGACGATTCTCTGGTCGCTCGTGGCCCTCGCGGCCGCGTGCGGGAGCGGCTCCGAGGCACGCACCGACGAGGAGGCGGCCGAGACGGGAGCGGCGGTCGAGGCGCGGCTCGCTCCGGGGTTCGCGCTCGAGACCCTGGCGGGCGATTCGCTGTCGCTGGACGACCTGGCGGATCGGAAGGTCATCCTCCTCAATTTCTGGGCCTCCTGGTGCGAGCCCTGCAAGGAGGAGATCCCGGTCCTGATCGCGCTCCATGAGGAATATGGCGACAGGGGTTTCATGGTGCTGGGCGCGACGGTGGACGACCTGCCCCGGGACTCGCGGGCGTTCGTCGAGGAGATGGAGATCCCGTACGCCTCGGTCATCACGACCCCGCGGATGCGTGAGGAGTGGCGGCTCGCACCGTGGCTTCCCACGACCTTCCTCCTCGTCGACGGGCGGATCGCGGAGGAGTGGGTCGGCCCCCAGACACGCGACGTGTTCGAGTATCCCATCAAGGTCGGCCTGGGGCTGGCTCCGGCGCTCGAGGACGTGATCCGGACCGACGCCCGGAGCTGAGGTGCCGGGGGAGCTCTCCTTCGCGGTCGCCTTCGGGGCGGGCGTGGTCTCCTTCCTCAGCCCGTGCGTCCTCCCCCTCTTCCCGTCGTACCTCTCGTTCATCACCGGCCTGACGTTCGACGAGCTCGCCGAGCCGGGCCCCGACGCGCGCGGCCGCGTCCGCCGGCTGACCGTGGTCCACTCGCTGCTCTTCATCCTCGGCTTCGCGCTCGTCTTCATCGCGCTGGGTGCCTCGGCGACCGTCGTCGGCCAGTTCATGCGCTCCAACCAGGTCTGGATCCGGCGACTCGCGGGCGTGGTCATCGTCCTGTTCGGGCTCCACATCAGCGGCCTGCTGACGCTTCCCTTCCTGCACCGCGAGCGGCGCGTCCACCTGCAGCGGCGTCCCGCCGGCCTGCTCGGCTCGGTCCTGGTGGGATTCGCCTTCGGCGCGGGTTGGACTCCGTGCATCGGCCCGATCTTGGGCGCCATCCTGACCATGGCGGGATCGACCGGGGAGCTGCGCCAGGGGGTCGCGATGCTGGCCGTCTACTCGGCCGGCCTTGGGCTTCCGTTCTTGGTCGCCGCGCTCGGGTTCAACGCCTTCCTCGCCGGCTTCCGGCGCGCCCGGCGGTGGGTCCGCCCGATCGAGATCGCCAGCGGGATCGTCCTGGTGGCGGTCGGGGTCCTCGTCTTCACGAACTCGTTCGCGATCCTGGCCGCCTACCTGAACCGTGTCCTCCTGCCGCTGTTCCCGTTCATCGCCGAGAACATCTGATCCGTGTGGTCGGAGAGTGGGGCGATCCGTACATTCCGCGCGCCGAGACGGGCTCCACCCACGCCACCCGGAGAGCGCGCATGGATTGGTTCTATGTGTACTTCGTCGGCTTCCTCATCCTGATCGCGGCGATCGGAATGGGGCTCGACAGGCTGGGGGTGTCCGCCGCCTGGATCTTCATCGTCTGTCTGGCCCTCTTCGGCGTCGCGGTCATGAGCGCGGTCAAGCGCACGCGAGGAGCCGGCCCGGACGGGGACGGCGGCTGAGCGCCCTTGTCCGGGATCGCCGCCTGGCTCCGCGACTTCTTCACTCAGAACCTGGGCTACAAGCTCGTCGCTCTCGCGCTCGCCCTCCTGCTGTGGTTCGACGTGACCTCGGACGAGACCGCCGTGATCGACTATCCGGTTCCGCTGAGCATCGCGGTCGAAGGCCGGGACATGATCGTCACGAACGACGTCCCGCACGAGGTCGACGTCCGGTTCTCGGGAACGGGGAAGGAGCTGTTGCGCCTGGATCGTGATCGGCTGGCGATCCGCAAGGAAGTTCGCGGAGACGAGAACGACACCCTGCAGATCGACCTCGGTCCTCAGGACGTCCAGCGGCCGGGCGACTTGAACCTCGTGCCGACCGGCGTCGTCCCGAGCCGGATCACGGTGGTCACGGACCGTTTCATCGAGAAGACGGTGCCGTTGGCGACCGTGGGAGGCGTCGAGGTCGACCCGGACCGGCGCGTGGTCGGGCTCGAGGTCGACCCACGGAGCGTGCGAATCCGGGGCGTGACCGCGGAGATCCGTCCGATCGGCTCGCTGGAGCTCGATCTCTCGCAGATCTCGGCCGACGACGGCCCTTTCGACGAGCGGCTGGAGATTGCCGTGCCCGAGAGCCTGCGGACCGTGAAGGTCTCCCCCGACAGCGTCCGGATCCGCGGTCGGGTCGTTCCGGCCCGGCCCCCGCAGCCCGTCGGCGACTCCCCCTGATCACCGTCGGCATCGAGACCTCCTGCGACGATACGTCGATCGCCATCCTCGAGGGCGAGCAGCGGCTTCGCGCGAACGTCGTGAGCTCGCAGGTCGAGCACGAAGCCTACGGCGGGGTCGTCCCCGAGCTGGCGAGCCGGGCCCACGTGACCAACGTGCTGCCGGTCTTCCGGTGCGCCATGGCCGAGGCCGGCCTGGGTGCGGAGTCGATCGACCTGATCGGCGTCACCCACGCCCCGGGGCTGATCGGGTCGCTGCTCGTGGGCGGTGCGTTCGCTCAGGGAATGGCGATCGCCCTGGAGCGCCCGCTGGTTCCGGTCCACCACCTCGAGGCCCACGTGGTGGCGAACCTGCTCGACCATCCGGACCTCGAGCTCCCCGCCGTGGCGCTGATCGTGTCGGGGGGCCACACGCTGCTGGTCCACGTCCCGGCCTGGAAGCGCTACACGCTTCTCGGAAGGACCCGGGACGACGCGGCGGGCGAGGCGTTCGACAAGGTGGCGAAGCTTCTCGGGCTGGGGTTCCCCGGGGGACCGGAGATCGAGCGCCTGGCCCGGAGCGGTGACCCGGACGCCATCCCGTTCCCGCGACCGATGCTCGACCGGGATGATCTCGACTTCTCCTTCTCCGGGTTGAAGACCGCCGTCCTCCAGTGGGTGGAGGAGCGCGACCCCGGTACCGTCGGGGCCCGACTGCCCGATCTGTGCGCTTCCTTCCAGGCGGCCGTCGTCGAGGTTCTCGCCGAGAAGACCGCCCGGGCGGCCGTCCGTCTCGACGTCCCGACCGTCCTTCTGGCGGGGGGGGTCGCCTGCAACGGCGCCCTGAGGGCGGAGGTGTCGGATCGCGCATCCGGCCGTCGGGTCCTCTGGCCGCGCCCGATCCTGTGCACGGACAACGGCGCGATGATCGCACGCACGGCCGTCCTGCACCGCGAGGAAGCCGTGCCCCCGGGCGGGTTCGACGTCCGAGCCAGCCTGGCCCTCGGCTGAGAGAAAGGCTTGTCCACAGCCCCGGTGTCCGCCTTTCGACGATCGGTATGCGGCCCGCGCAGCGGGCGGTCGTCCCGGCGCGGTGGATGGCGCGCCGGGCTCGCTTCTTGCCCGCGCGATGGATTTTCCGGCGCCGATCGGCTAAACGTCAAGGACAGCCCGCCACCCGTCGATCACGCTTCAAGCGAGCCGAGGTCCTAGATGTCCCAGCCCGAGCCTCTGACGCTCGATCCACGAACCGAGCGCCTCCTGGAGTCCATCGAGGTCGTCCCCATCGAGACCGAGCGCGCGCGCTCCGCCGGCAGTCAGCGCAGGGCCGGGCTCCGGCTTCGGGATCATGGGCAGTACGGCGAGGCTGAGCTGTGCCTGCGGGTCGCGTATCTCGCGGCGCGGCAGGCGGGCGAGGTGGAGCAGGCCGCCCAGATCGGCCTCGACCTGGCTCGCAGCGTCGTCTACCGCTCGCCGCGCGAGGCGTTGGGGATCGTCCGGCAGGTCCTTCACGGGCGTCCGACGAGCCTGGACGTGATCTGCCTGCACAACCTGATCGGCTCGGTGCTGATGGAGCTCTGCGAGTCGGACCTCGCGGAGCTCAGCTTCGAGCGCGCCTCGGACGGCCGGATGGCGGGCGCGCCGGTCTATCGTGCGTACGCCGAGGCGAACCGGGCGCGGAACGCCTTCGAGCGGGGGGACACGGGGGAGGCGGCCCGGCTCAACCGCCGGGTCCTGGGCCGGCTGGAGGCCCTCGACGACCCGGTGGGCGTCGGGCTGGTCCTCTTCAACATGGCCATCCACGCGATGCGCGAGGGGACCTTCGAGGACGCGGTCCGGCTGCTCGAGCGGAGCGGCGAGCGGCAGCGCGCCTCCGGACACCTGCGTCTGGCGGCCATGGAGGAGCTCTGCCGCGGCGAGCTCGCCCTGGCCGTGGGAGACCGGACGACGGCGCTCGAGCTGTTCGACCGCTGCGAGCGGATCGCCGGCCAGGCCTCGCTCCCCGCCGTGCGGGCGCGAGCCCTCATCTGGAAGACCCTTCTCCGGGAAGACCCGGGCGGGGCGGCGCTCCTGACGGACCTCGAGACGGCGGCGCGCGACCTCCACGCCCGGGGGATGCGCACGGACAGCGCGATCGTCTATCTCGTCGCCTCCGGCTACGCGGAGCGCGAAGGGCTCCCGTACGAGCGGTACCACGCCGTCGCGCGCTCCATCCTCGGGCACGATTCGGCCACCCGTCAGCTCCGCGATCTGTACGCGCGCACCGTGGGCGCCATGCGTTCTCCCCGCCGCCGGTTCGAGCGGGAGCTCTTTCCGGAGTTCCTGAGCCAGTCGCCAGCGATCCTGCGGGTCAAGGACCGCCTCCAACGCCTCGTCGACACGGACGTCCGGATCCTGCTCGAGGGAGAGTCGGGAACGGGCAAGACGTTCCTGGCACGGCAGGTCCATGCGGCCGGTCGCAAGCCCGGTCCCTTCATCGTGGTCGACTGCACGAACCTCGAGGAGAACCTGTTCGAGTCAAAGCTCTTCGGCCATCGCCGGGGCGCATTCACGGGCGCGGTCTCGGACGCCGTGGGTCTGGTCGAGCAGGCCCATACAGGAACCCTCTTCCTGGACGAGATCGGGGAGCTGCCGCTGGAGATCCAGGCCAAGCTGCTGTACACGATCGAGGAGCAGCGCTACCGCCCGGTCGGAGCGCGACACGAGAAGACCGCCGATTTCCGCGTGCTGGCGGCGACCAACCGCGACATCGATGCCATGCTCGGGCTCGGCGCCCTCCGGCAGGACCTGTTCTTCCGGCTCTCCGGCTTCCGGATCACGCTGCCTCCCCTGAGGGAGCGGCTCGAGGATCTGCCGCTCCTGATCGAGCACTGCCTGGAGACCCTCAACCGCCGCTACCGGAGGCGAAAGGTCCTGAGCGTCGAGGTGTGGGACGCGGTGGGGGCCTACGCCTGGCCGGGCAACGTCCGCGAGCTCAACGGCACGCTGGAGCGCGGCTTTCACCTGGCTCCAGGGCGCCAGATCGGGCTGGAGGACCTGGGGCTGGGACTGTCCGTCACAAGCCTGGAGTCGGACGACCTCTCCTGGTACGGCGTCCGGCGCGCCCACCTGCTGCGCGTCCTCAGGCTCTGCCGCGGCAACGTGACCCAGGCCGCCCGGCTCCTGGGGCTGAACCGGACCACCCTGATCTACAAGCTCAAGCTGCTCGACATCGCTCGCGCCGACTTCGACCCCGATCACGCGCTCCGGGAGGAAGCGCCCGTGTCGAGGCTCGTCGCCGAGGCCGGGGAGACCCCCGTGGTCGCGCCGGCCGACCGAGATTCCGCTCGGTCTTGACCGCGCTCGTGATCCTGAGTGGCGCGCTCGGGCTCGCCCTGGGGTCGTTCCTGAACGTCCTGATCGTGCGGCTGCCGGCCGGCGAGTCGATGCTCCGGCCGGGCAGTCGATGTCCGAGCTGCGGATCTCCGGTGCGTTGGGTCCACAACGTCCCGATCGCGTCGTGGCTCGCGCTGCGCGGCCGATGCGCCTCGTGCCACGCGGGGATCGGCTGGCAGTACCCCATCGTCGAGCTGGCCACGGCGGCCATCTGGGTCGGCCACGCGGCCGTCTGGGGAGCGACGCCGAGGGCCCTTTCGGGAGCCGTCCTGCTGACGTTTCTGCTCGCGATCGCGATCATCGACGCACGCCACTTCCTGATCCCGGACGAGCTGTCGCTGGGCGGGCTGACCGTCGGGTTCCTGCTGTCGATCCTGCCCGGGCCGCCGAGCGTGCCCGAATCCGCGATCGGGTCGGTCGTGGGGGGCGGCCTGTTATGGATCGTCGCCATCGTCGGGTCCGCCGCCCTCGGACGGGAGGCTATGGGGGGCGGGGACATCAAGCTGATGGCCATGCTGGGCGCGTTCCTGGGGTGGCAGGGCGCGCTGCTCACGATCTTCCTCGGCGCCTTGCTCGGAACGCTCGTGTTCCTGCCGATCGCCTGGCGGTCGGACCGGCTGGTCCCCTTCGGCGTCTTTCTGGCGCTGGGGGCGCTCGCGGCCTTCTACTTCGGGGACGCCCTCCTGGCGTGGTACTTCGGATGAGCCTGCGCTGCCTCATGCCGGTCGCGGGACGGGGCACGCGCCTGCGTCCGATCACGATCTCGGTCCCCAAGGAGATGCTGCCGGTCGGCACGCGTCCCATGCTCCAGTGGGCGATCACCGAGGCCCTGGAAGGCGGCTTCACCGAGCTCGGCTTCGTGATCCGGGACGGCAAGCCGCTTCTCGAGCGGTACCTGGAAGAGGAAGGGTGGAGGCAGGGCCTCCTGCCCTCGCTCTCCGACGCGGCCGGGAGGGTGGGGGTCCAGATCTTCCGCCAGGATCGTGCGCGGGGCGTCGTCGACGCCGTCCTGACCGCCTCCGACTGGCTGGCCGGCGGGCCCTCGGCGGTGCTGCTGCCGGACAACGTCCGGCTGGCCGGACCCCCGCCCCTGTCGAGCGCGACCCTCGGGCTGGCGCCGGAGGCGGGCGGCCTCGTGGCCTGCCATCGCGTCGGGCCCGAACGGAGCGCCTTCTACGGGGACGTCGGCCGGATCGAGCTGGAGGAGCTGGTCCCGGCGGGACGCCCGCCGCGGGTTCGATGGATCCAGGAGCGTGGCGAGGGGACGGCCTTCGAAGCGCCTCCCGAGGGGGCGTGGCGTCTCCTTCCCCGCTGGGTCGTCACGGCAGTCTGGCTGGATGAGGCCCTGCGGGTATTGCGGGAGGCCCGGCGTGATGGTCGGGAGGCCGACGACGTGGACGTCCACCGCCGGCTCATCGAGCGGGGCTCGCTCTCGGCCCTGCCGTGGGAGGGTGTCATGGCGGACGCGGGGAGCCCGCGCGGTTTCCTGCATGCCCAGCATCTCCTCCACGAAGCGGCACGGGCCGGCGAGGGGGAGCCGGACCTCCTCCAGGTCGAGGGGCGCTGATGGAGCTCCTTCGATATACGACCGTGGGGAGCGGGACGGTCGTCCCCGACATGGCGCGCGGCCCGGCCGCCCACCACTTCGAATGCGGGGATCTGAGCCTGCTCTTCGACCTCGGGTCGGGAACCTTGCGACGGCTGGACGCGCTCGGGATCCCCTTCGGGGCGCTCGACCTGGTCGCGATCACGCACCGCCACCAGGACCACTTCGCCGACCTCCTGCCGTTTCTCTTCGCGCTCAGGAACGCTCCCGGCGTCGACCGCGTCCGGCCGCTGGCGCTGGTCGGGTATGCCGGCTTCGAGGAGGACCTCGAGGCGCTGGAGGCCGTATTCGGCGAGTGGGTCCTCGATCCCGGCTGCCCGCTCGATGTCTGGGAGGCCGAGGACACCCCGGTCGAGCTCGACCGGGAGGCCGTGTCCGCGACGATCGAGGCGCGGCCGGTGGAGCACAGCCCGGAGGCGGTCGGCTACCGGCTCGCGTTGAACGCCGCGGGTCGGGAGATCCTGGTCGCCTACACCGGGGACACCGCCTTCTCTGCGGAGGCGGTGTCGCTGGCCCGCGAGGCGGACCTGCTGATCGCCGAGTGCTCGGTCGCCGACGAGGACGCCGTGCCGGGCCACATGACGCCCGGCGGGGTCGGCCGCCTGGCGGCGGAGGCGGCGGTCCGGCACCTGGTGGCCACCCACTTCTATCCGTCCGCCCTGCGGCTCGGGGAGGCCGAGATCGAGCGCCGGATCCGTCTCCACTACGACGGGCCGCTGGACCTCGCCGTCGACGGTCTCCAGATCGAGCTGTGACGCGGGAGCGGCTCCGGCTCGGGGAGGAGGGGGAGGGGCTGGCGGCCCGCTTCCTCGAGGCGCGTGGCTACAGGATCGTGGCTCGCCGCTGGCGGGGCGCCGGGCGCGAGATCGACCTGATCGCCGAGAAGGGGGACGTCGTGGCGTTCGTCGAAGTCAAGACGCGGCGCGCTCCTCTGGCCCCGCCGGCCCTGGCCGTGGACCGCCGGAAGCGGCAGCAGCTCGCGGCCGCCGCCCGCGT
Organism: Gemmatimonadota bacterium; assembly: GCA_035687745.1. GTDB lineage: Bacteria > Gemmatimonadota > Gemmatimonadetes > JACCXV01 > JAHWKZ01 > DASRVA01. The sequence continues at coordinate 544 of DASRVA010000074.1, read as the reverse complement.
CGCCGAGGCGCGCTGGCCGGGGCGGGCGTTCCGGTTCGACGTCGTCGGCGTGGTCGTGCAGGAAGGTGGGGCTCGCGTGGAGCACCTGACGGACGCCTTCCGCCTCGGCGATTGACGCGAGGCTCGGACGTCCCGAGTCCGGACGGCTAGCGGGAGCCGCTCCGCCTCCTGGTCCGGCTCTCACCGCCGGTCTCGGCGATTTCGTCCAGGATGTCCAGGAAAGCCTCCCGCTCGGCTTCGATCGCGCCGAGGAAGCGATCGGCCAGGTCGGGGTCGAACCGGCTTCCCGCCCCGTGCCGGATCGCCGTGGTGCCCCGCCCGAGCCTGTCCGGCCCCGGGCCGGCGTCCGGAAGCGCGGCCAGGAAGCCATCCACGACCGCGACGATCCGCGCGCCGTAGGGGATGGCTTCGCCCCGCAGGCCGTCCGGAACGCCGGTGCCGTCCCACCGCTCCTCGTGATGGCGGACGAGCGCCAGGACCCGCCCGAAGCCGGCCAGACCGGCCAGCATGCGGGCGCCCGTCGCGGCGTGGCCCGGCGCCTCGT
>DASRVA010000073.1:0-2455 GCA_035687745.1 Gemmatimonadota bacterium | reverse complement strand
CACAGGGGTTCCGGGGCTCTTCCTGGCCGGCGACTGGACGGACACGGGGTGGCCGGCCACGATGGAGGGGGCGGTCCGGAGCGGCGAACGGGCGGTCGCGGCGGCCATGACCAGCCGCGACCCCGCCCTCGAGCGGGCGGGCGTCCCGTGAGCGGCCCGTCCGAGGACGGCCCCGCGGTCCGGTTCCGACCCTCCGGTGCCCAAGTTACGGTCCCGACGGGGGCGTTCCTGACCCTGGCCGCCATGCGCGCCGCGGCCGGCGTCGTCCACGACTGCGACGGCCAGGGTGTCTGCGGGACGTGCCGCGTCCAGGTCGAGGCCGGGGCCGAGGGGCTGAGCCCGGTCGACGAGCGGGAGCGACTCCAGCTCGGTCCCGCCGTCGATCGGGGCTGGCGCCTGTGCTGTCTGGCGAGGGTGTACGGAGACGTCGTGGTGCGGGTGCCTGAAGGCGGGTTCGTGTACCCTCCGGAGCTCCAGCGGAGCGGAGGGGCTAGTCCAGCATCCCGCTCGCCCGCTCGGCGTCGGACACGGCCAGGATGAGCCGGCCCTCCGTTCCCGCCACGGCGGAGTAGGCGTACTTGATGTCGATCTCCGCGTTCGAGAGCCGGTCGGCGAGACGGGCGAGGGCGCCGGGCTTGTCCTCCAGCCGGACGTCGAGAACGCGACTCGTGTAAGTGCGGTAGGAGTGGGCCTCCAGGGTCTGGAGGGCGTCCTGATGACGGTCGACGACCACGTGAACGATCCCGTAGTCGGTGCCGCTGGGGACCATCATGGCGTCGATGTTGACCCCCGCCTCGGCGAGGGTCCCGCAGAGCGCCCCCAGCCGCCCGGGACGGTTCTCGAGGAAGACGGAAATCTGATCCACGATCGGCATCGATCCGGAATATAGGAGCCGGCACCGACCCTGACACCCGACGGAGTAATAAGGGCTTGCCGCAGCCGCCCGGACAACCCTAGCGTGTGGTGGGCCGTTTATGTGGAAACCTCCGACGAGAGGATACCGCCATATGCGCCACCTGACTCGATTTCTCGGCGTCGCGCTCGCCTTCATGTTGCTGACCGCGGGCGACTGCGACGACGATCCGATCACCCCGACGACGTCCACGACGACGACCACGTCGACGTCATCGACGGACACGTCGACATCGAGCACCGACACGTCGACGTCGAGCACCGACACCTCGACTTCGAGCACCGACACGTCGACGACCACGACCGCGACGACGACGACCACCTAGCCAGTCGGGGCGGCCCCCGCCTCCCCAAGGGGTCGCCCGATGGCTGGTCTCTCGTCGGTGATTGCAGGCGAACGGTTCGATGCCGCGGCGCGCGCCAGCGCGCCGCGCTCATCGCTCTGTTCGGCTTGCTCGCCACCGCGCCGTCGCTCCCCGCCCAGACAATCCAGCTCGAGCTCTCCCTCACCGTCCGGCAATCCCCTCAAGCCATCCAGATCTCCTCCACCGTCGTCAACCGGGGTCGGGATCCCGCCTACGAGCTCGAGGCCGAGCTGCGGGCCGTGGACGCCACCCCGCGGCCGCTGGCCGGCGAGCTCCGGCCCGGCGAGCAAGTCGAGATCGCCTGGGAGGTCGATCCGGAGCGTTGGCGGACGGAGCTCCGTGAGATCGCCGCCCTCCGGGTCCGCTATCATGACAGGGGCGGCACGCGGGCGAGCAGCGTCACCGCGCTGGGCCTGGAGGCCCCGGCCGAGGTCGAAGGACCCGCGTGGCCGGACGATCCTTCCCTCCGCGTGGCGTGGTCCGAGCCCTCCGGTGGCCAGGCCGAATGGTGGGCGGCGGCCGAGCTCGGGCTGGAGGGCGCCGGGCGGTGGCGGTCCCGGGATGGCAGGGCCTTCATCGAGGCCCGGCTCCAGCCCGCCACCGACATCACCGGCTGGGAGACCACGGCCTTCCTTCTCGTGCTGCCGGACGACCCCGGGGTTCCGGGAAGGATCGTCCGGGTCGTGGTCGACGCGCGATCGTTCCGGACCCTCTGGCGGCCGGATTTCCCCCTCCTCGCCGGCTGGACCGCGCTCTGCCTGATCGGCTGGCTGGGGGCGGCGGCGCTCGTGTCGCGACCGCGCCTCTCCCTTCTTCCCCTGTCGGTCTCGGTCCTGGTTCTGGGCGCGGTGGCGCTGACCCTCTTCCCGCCCCGCCTCCTCTTCCTCGACACCACCCCCGCCGGCGGCGACTACGCAAGCCACATCGTGGCGCTCGACCAGCTCAGGAACGTGCTCCTGCCGTCCGGCCGGATCTACGGCTGGAGCATGGACCAGTACGCCGGCTTCCCGCTCTTCCTCTTCTACTTCCCGCTCGGCTTCCTGGTCATCGTGGGCCTGAGCGCCGCCCTTCCGCTGACGGTGGCGATGAAGGTCGGCGCGCTGGGCGGGGCGGTCCTCCTCCCGTTCGCCTGGGCGATCTCGCTCCGGGGGCTGGGCGCGCCCCGTCCGGCCCGGTGG
>DASRVA010000072.1:0-4745 GCA_035687745.1 Gemmatimonadota bacterium | reverse complement strand
GCGCGCCCCGCGCCTCGGCGGAGGGGTTCGCCCCCGATACCGTCCGCCCCGATACCGTGGGCGAGGACTCGCTCGGCCCGGCCCCCGAGGTCAGCGAGCTCGACGTCGATTCCATCGTCGCGCGCTACCGCGACAACTACGGTTCCGAGCTCGTCCAGATCGGATCCGACGTGCAGGGCGAGGTCGACCCCGAGGTCGTCGAGGCGGCCAAGCGCAGCACGGCGCTGGGTTTCGGGTACGTCGAGATCGGCGCCTGGACGGACTTGATGGCGGACCTGACGGAAGTCCAGCGGACCGAGCTGACGCGGCGGATCGACGAGGTCAACCGCGAGCTCGCGCGGGAGCTCCACTCTGGCGGACCCATCACCCCGGGCTGAGGACGTTCGGCCGCTCCCGCCGCGCGCGGGGGGACCCGATGCCGGTCCGGCCGGCCGGGTCCGGACGTGGGGTCGCTTTCTCCGCTTCGAGCACACCCTCTTCTCGCTTCCCATGCTGTTCGCCGGCGTCTTCCTCGGGGCGGGGCTTCGGCCGGCGCCGCGTCTGATGCTCCTGGTCCTCGTGGCCGGCGTCGGGGCGCGGACCGCGGCCATGGGGCTGAACCGCGTGATCGACCGCCGGATCGACGCCGAAAACCCTCGCACGGCGACGCGCGAGCTGCCGAGCGGCGCGCTCGCTCTCGGAGAAGCATGGGCGCTGATCTCGGTCGGCGCGCTCCTGTATCTGACCGCCGCCTGGCTCCTGGCCCCGGTCTGCCTCGTCCTGGCTCCCATTCCGCTGGCCGTATTCGTCCTCTATCCCTACCTCAAGCGGGTCACGCCGTGGTGCCATCTGGGGGTCGGGCTCGCGCTCGCGATGGCGCCCTTGGGCGGATGGTTCGCGGCCCGGCTGACCTTCGAGGACGTCGGCCCGGCGCTCCTTCTGGCCGGGTTCACGCTCGGCTGGGTGGCCGGCTTCGACGTCCTCTACGCGACCCTCGACGAGGCGCACGACCGGTCGGCCGGGATCCGGTCGCTGCCGGCCCGCTACGGTCGCGGGACAGCGCTTCGGGCCTCGCGCGCCCTGCACCTCGGAGCGTGGGCGCTCCTGGCGACCCTCGTCTTCTGGCGTCTGGCCTGGACGGTGGCCCTCCTACCGCTTCTGGCCGTGGGCGCGCTGCTCGCCTGGGAGCAGCGGCGGGCCGACGACATCGACCTGGCGTTCTTCCGCATCAACGTGTGGGTGGGGTTCGCGGCCCTGGCGACGGTCGTCGCCGGCATGTGGGGAGAGAGTGCATGAGTGCGTTGCTGGGCATGGGACCGTCCGGTAGCTTGCCCTCGGTGCGCACCGTCCTCGGAATCTCCGGAGCGTCGGGCTCGGCGTTCGCGATCGAGCTCGCGCGGCGCCTTCCCGGCGACGTCTACGCCGTCCTGTCGCGCTGGGGGCAGCACGTCCTCAGACAGGAGACGGATCTCCGACGCGAGGACCTCGAGCGCCTGGTCACCCGGCTCTTCACCGACACGGATCTCTCGGCGCCGCTCGCCTCCGGGTCCAACCACTGGGACGCGATGGTGGTTCTGCCCTGCTCGACCTCCACGGTGGGGAAGATCGCGTCGGGGATCGCCGACTCGCTCCTGACGCGGGCGGCCGCCGTGACCTTGAAGGAGGGGCGACGGCTCGTTCTCTGCCCGCGCGAGACCCCGCTGTCGGCCGTGACGCTTCGGCAGCTCGCGGCGCTGGCCGGCGACGGGGTCACGATCATGCCGGTCTCACCGGGCTGGTACGGCCGCCCGGCGACCGTCGACGATCTGGTCCAGGACTTCGTCGGCCGCGTGCTCAAGGTCCTCGGCGTCGAGGCCCCCGGAGGCTGGCGCGCGTCCGAGCTCGAAGGCGGCATACGGGAACTCCCGCGCGAGCGGATCCCGGAGACCTGAGGGCGCATCCCAAGGCCGCCGGTTTGCCCTTCGAAGACCTCTCTTCCTTCCTGACGTTCTGCGAATCGAGACGCGACCTGGCGCGGGTCCCGGCCCTGGTCGATCCGCGCTACGAGATCACCGAGATCGTGACCCGGGTCGTCCGGTCGGACGGGCCAGCGCTCCTCTTCGAGCGCGTCAAAGGGTCGCCGTTTCCGGTAGCGGCCAACGTGCTGGGGAGCGCCCGCCGCTGCGCGTGGGCGCTGGGGCGGGAGCCGGCGGCGATCGGCGCCGAGCTCCTAGCCGCCGCCGAGCGGCTCATGCCGCCTTCGCCGGGCGGCCTCTGGCGGGCCCGCGAGACCCTCCTTCGCGGACGGCATTTCCGGGTCCGGAGGACGGCCGCGCCGGCGTGGTCTCCCGACGGGGGAGGGTCGACGGAGCTGGACGGACGGCCGCTGTCGCTGGACGACCTGCCGATCCTGACGTGCTGGCCCGGGGACGGCGGGCGATTCGTCACCTTCCCGCTCGTCGTCACCCGGCATCCGGAGAACGGGACGCGCAACCTCGGGATCTACCGGATGCACGTCTACGACGGGACCCAGGCGGGGATGCACTGGCAGATCATGAAGGGAGGCGGCTACCACTACGCCGCGGCCGAGCGGCTGGGCCAGGCGCTTCCGGTCGCCGTGGCCGTCGGCGCCGATCCCGTGACCCTCCTGGCCTCGGTGGCGCCGCTTCCCGAGGGGATCGACGAGCTCGCGTTCGCGGGCTTCCTGCGCGGGCGCCCGACCGAGCTCGCCCGCTGCGGCTCGGTCGACGCTCTGGCCCCGGCCTCGGCCGAGTTCGTCTTGGAGGGCGAGGTCCCGCCCCACGAACGGGCGCCCGAGGGTCCCTTCGGCGACCACTTCGGCCACTACTCGCACGCGGCCCCGTTCCCGGTCTTCCACGTGCGCCGGATCGCGCGCCGGGCGAGCCCGATCTACCTGGCGGCCGTGGTTGGGAAGCCGCCCCAGGAGGACCGCGCGATGGGGGAGGCGGTGGCGGCGATCGTGGGTCCCCTGATCGGGCTCGTCCAGCCCGAGGTGTCGGGCCTCCACGCCTGGTTCGAGGCCGGCTTCCACAACCTGCTCGTGGTGGCGGTCCGGGAGCGGTACCGGAAGGAGGGGGTGAAGACGGCGCTCTCGCTTCTCGGCCAAGGGCAGCTCGCCTTGACCAAGGTCGCGATCGTCGTCGACGAGGAGGTCGCCCCCGACGACTGGTGGGCCGTTCTCGAGGCCTTCCGGCATTTCTGGTCGGCCTCGGAAGACACGCTGCTCCTGCCGGGCGTGCCGCTCGACACCCTCGATTTCACCTCGTTCAGGATGAACCTGGGGTCGAAGCTCGTCCTCGACTGCACGCGCGGAGCGGGGGGGATCTCCGGGGACGAGCCACCAGTCCGTGGCGACGGTCCTGCCGGGCTCGATGAGCTGCCGGGCGGCCCTGGGGCGCCGTTCGCCGCGCCGCCGGAGGTGGACGCGCGGATCGAGTCGTGGTGCGCCATTGGCGGCTCGGCCGGCCCCGGCTCGACCGATCCGCGAGAGTCGGCTCAGGCACCGTTCCTCGTGGTGCGCGTCCGCGAGCGCGACGGCCGGGCGGGCCGCGCGGTGACCGAGGCGCTGGCCGGAAGCCCACGGCTGGGGCAGGTGAAGTGGGTGGCCGTCGTCTCCGACGACGTCCCGCTCGACGACCGGACGCTCCTCCTGTGGGGGATCTTCACCCGCTTCGACGCCGCCCGAGACGTCGTCTTCAGCGAGATGCGGCTGGACGGCGCCTGGCCCCGCTACCACGGCCGGATGGCGATCGACGCGACCTGGAAGCCGGGGTATCCCGATCCGATCGAGATGGACCCGGAGATCGTCGCTCTCGTCGACCGGCGGTGGGGGGAGTACGGAATCCCGACGCCGACGTGATCGGGCCGTTGTTGACGCTGGGCACCGCGTTCGACCGGCTGATCTCCAGCAGGATGCTGCGAACGGCCGGATTTCTGGCCTTCCTCGCTTTCGCGGTGGTCGGCACGGCGACCGTGAACCTATGGGGCGGAGGATTCGACTACTGGCAGCACCTCTCGGCCGTTCGAGCCCTGTCGTCCAGCCTCCTCCATCCACCCCCCCTGTACTTCTCGGAGCCCTACGAAATCCATCTTTACACTCCCTACCACGTGTTCTGGGCGATCGTGCTGCGGGTTTTCGGACCGTCCATCTGGGACGTCGCGATCCTCATGACCGCTCTCAACGCCGGCCTCCTCGCGCTCGGCGCGGGACTCCTCGCCCGGCATCTGTTCAAGGCGCCCGGGCTCGATTTCGCCATGCTCGCGACCCTGGTGGTCTTCTGGGGCCGACCGATAGAGTGGAGCGGGATCTACAGTCTCGGAGAGCTCTCGTTCAACGGCATGTATCCGAGCTTCTTCGCGTTGGCGGGTTCGCTGATCGTGGGGGCGGTGTGGTTGGAAGGAGGCTACAGGTCGCTGCTCGCCTGGGCTGGCCTTACCGTCGCCCTCGCCGTGATCGTCGCCACGCACGCGATCACGGCCAGCTTCCTCCTGATGTTCCTGTTCTTCAAGTCGCTGGTCCTGCGCCCCCCCACGCGCCGGGAGCTCCTTACCGGCGGCCTTTGCGTCCTCGCGGGCTGTGCGCTCGGGTTGCTGTGGCCCTACTACTCTTTGATTACCCTTACGGAGGAGACGAGCTCCGGGTCCGATTCATTCGGCTACTTTATGGCCTTCTACGAGCAGCTTCCAGGCTCGCTCGGAATCGAGCTGCTGGGCCTTCTGGCGCTGCCGCTGGCGAGGCCTGGCCGCACGCGCTACTTCCTCACGAT
>DASRVA010000071.1:0-24171 GCA_035687745.1 Gemmatimonadota bacterium | reverse complement strand
GCGGAAGCCGACCAGCCTCGGCCCCAGCCCGATCGAAAAGCGGGGGACGGCGATCCCCGCCCACTTGGCGGTCATGAAATGGCCGAGCTCGTGGACGAACACGAGAAGGCCGAGCACGAGGACGGTCAGGAGGAAGGTCTGCATGTCCGCTTTACTCCCGTGTTCCGATCGCGGTCCACTCGAAGCCCGCTCGCCGGCCGGCCCTCTCCCGGGCCCACCGGTCGGCGTCCAGCAGGGTCTCCACCGAGTCCGCGGGTCGCACGTCGTGCTCGCCGAGGACGCGGTCACAGATGGCCGGAATCTGCGGAAAAGCGATGCTCCCGGCAAGGAACGCCGAGACCGCCACCTCGTTGGCGGCATTGAAGACGGCGGGGGCGGTTCCACCCGCTCTGCCTGCGGCCCGGGCGATCCCGAGTGCAGGAAATCGCTCCACGTCCGGTGCCTCGAACGTGAGTCCGCTGAGCCGCGTCAAATCCACCCTCTCCCCGTTCGCCACCCGCTCCGGCCAGGTCAGGGCGGCCCGGATCGGAGAGCGCATGTCGGGCTCCCCCAGTTCGGCAAAGAGCGTGCCGTCCATGCACTCGACCAACCCGTGTACGATCGACTGGGGATGGATCACGACATCGATTCGGTCGTAGTCGAGGCCGAAGAGGTGGTGCGCCTCGATGACCTCGAGCCCCTTGTTGGCCAGGGTCGCCGAATCGATCGTGATCTTGGGTCCCATGGACCACGTCGGGTGGGCGAGCGCCTCCTCGGGGGTGACCCGGGCGAGCCGATCCGCGGAAAAACCGCGAAAGGGTCCTCCGCTCGCGGTCAGGACGATCCGCCTCACCGACCCTTCGGGCCGGCCGTCCAGGAGCTGCCATATCGCGTTGTGCTCGCTGTCGACCGGCCGCAGGCGATCTCCTCCGCCGGCGGCCCGGACGACGAGCTCGCCGCCCACGACCAGCGATTCCTTGTTGGCGAGCGCGACCCGCTTTCCTGCCTCGAGCGCGGCCAGAGTGGGGCCGAGGCCGGCCGCTCCCACGATGCCGTTCAGGACCGTTCCGGCCGACGCCAGCCGCGCCAGCTCGACGACGCCCTCGGGCCCCCCGAGGCACTCGATGTCCGCGAAGGCACCCGCGGCGCGCGCCTCGCCCCACGCCTCGGGATCGGCGACCGCGACCGCCTCGGCACCCGTTTCCCTGGCGATCCGGTCGAGCTTCCTCCATCCCCGGAGACAGGACAGCCCGACGATCCGGAAGCGGTCGCCGAGGTCGCGGACGACCTCGATCGCGCTCGCGCCGATCGAGCCGGTCGCACCCAGGAGGACCAGGCCCTCGCCGGTCACAGGACCCAGCACTTGAGGTAGTAGTAGAAAGCCGGTACGCTGAAGAGCGCGCTGTCGAAGCGGTCGAGAATCCCCCCGTGGCCGGGAACGAGCCCCGAGGAATCCTTGACGCCGGCGTCGCGCTTGAACGCCGACTCCACCAGGTCGCCGAGCGGGGCGGCGACGCCGACCAGGGCGCCCACCGCGAAGCCATGCCGCGCGTCGAACAGGTCGAACGAGGGAAGCAGAACGGTCGCCGCCACGGCCGTTGCCGCCAGGGCGGCGATTGCGCCTTCCCATGACTTCCCGGGGCTCACCCGGGCCAGGAGCCGGCGGCGTCCCCAGCTTCGGCCGGCGAAGTACGCCACCGTGTCGTTCAGCCAGGTGAGGACGAGCGGCACCGCGAGGAGGACCGCCCCCACGCGGTACGGCGCCCCGGGGATCTCACGGGCCACCTCGCGCAGGAGCACCATGTGACCGAACAGGAGCCCGACGTAGAGGGACCCGAGGAGCGTGAACGCGACGCTCGCCATCGCCTCCGTTCCCCGCGGGTCCAGCATCTGGGCGGCTGCGATCCCGGCCACCCCCGCCGTCATGACCGCGATCGCGACCCACGGGTCGCCGGGACCGGCGTAGAGGAGGACCGGCAGGACGATGCCGAGCGCCAGGCCCGGCATCCAACGAGGCCTGTACGCCTTCTCGCGCGCGAAGCCGTAGAGCTCGACGATCCCAACCGCGACGAGAACCGTCACGGCGGCCAGGAAGAGCCAGCCGCCGACGACGATCGTCAGGACGAAGAGTGGAAGGAGGACCGCGGCCGTCGCGAGCCGGCGGCCGAGCCCCCGATCGGGGGTCAAACCAGCACGCGGCCGAACCGCCGCTCGCGTCCCTGGTACGCGGCGACGGCGTCCAAAAACGCGTCGCGGTCGAAGTCGGGCCAGAGAACCTCGGTCACGTACAGCTCGGTGTAGGCGATCTGCCAGAGGAGGAAGTTCGAGATCCGGAACTCCCCGCTTGTCCGGATGAGCAGATCCGGATCCGGCAGGTCGGCGGTGTAGAGACGGTCGGCGAACACCTCCTCGTCGATCGCCTCGGGATCCAGCTCCCCCGCCCGCACCTGCCGGGCGATCCGCCGCACCGCTTCGACGATCTCGCTGCGCCCCCCATACGAAAGGGCAAGCGTCACGGTCAGCCGCTGGTTGGCCGCGGTATCCGTGATCAGCTCGTCGAGCTCCTCGCGGGAACCATGAGCGAGCCGCTCGATGTCGCCAATCGCTCTCACCCGGATCCCCTTCTCGATCAGCTCCTTCCGCTCCGTGCGGATGTAGCGCTTGAGGAGGCCCATCAGCGCCTCGATCTCGGTCCGGGGCCGTTTCCAGTTCTCCTGGGAAAAGGCGTACAGGGTCAGATACGGGATGCCGAGATCGGCGGTCGTCTCGATCACCTCGCGGACCGCCTTCATTCCGGCCTGATGGCCGAAGATGCGCGGCTTGCCCCGTCGCTCGGCCCAGCGACCGTTGCCGTCCATGATCACGGCCACGTGCCTCGGCAGATTGCCCTGGGCAGCGATCTCTCGGGTCCGATCGGTCATCGTTCTATCCGTTGGAAGAACCTCGTCGGAGGGCGGGTGGGACGCGGCTCGAACCGCCCGCGCTAGACCTCCATCACTTCCTTTTCTTTTCTCTCCAGCATCTCGTCGATGGTCTTGATGTGTCTGTCGGTCAGGTCCTGGATCTCCTTGAGCCGACGATGCATCTCGTCTTCGCTGATGTCGCCCGACTTGCGGGAGGCCTGAATCTTCTTGTTCGCCTCGTGCCGGATGTTCCGGACCGCGATCCTTCCCTCTTCGGCGATCTTGTGAGTGACGCGGACGAGCTCCTTGCGACGCTCCTCGGTCAGCGCCGGGATCGGGAGGCGGATCACCTTGCCGTCGTTGGACGGCGTGAGGCCGAGGTCGCTGGCCAGCAGCGCCTTCTCGATGCCCGCTGTCTGGCTCGGATCGTACGGCGATACCACCAGCAAACGCGGCTCGGGGGCGGAGATCGTGGCCAACTGGTTGAGCGGCATCTGCTGCCCGTACGCTTCGACCTTGACGAGGTCGAGCAGGCTCGGCGAGGCCTTCCCGGTCCGGACCGTTCCCAGCTCGTGGCGGATGGCCTCGACCGACTTGTCCATGTGCGCGCTGACGTCCTTCAAGTCCTTGCCCTCCATGCCCCTTCGCTGCCTCCTCTCCCGATCGCGCGAGCCGTCGTCTTCAGCCGATCACCACGGAGCCGACGGCCTCTCCGGCGAGGATGCTCCGGACGGCACCGTTGGCGCTGATGTTGAACACGATGATGGGGAGGTCGTTCTCCCGGCTCATCGCGACCGCCGTGGCATCCATGACCTTCAGGTCGCGGTTCAGAATTTCCTGATGCGTGATGCGATCGATGAAGCGGGCGTCCGGATGGGTGGCCGGATCGGCGGAGTAGATCCCGTCCACCTTGGTGGCCTTCAGGATGACCTCGGCCCCGACCTCGATGGCCCGCAGGACGGCGGCCGTGTCGGTGCTGAAGTAGGGGTTGCCGGTGCCCCCGGCGAACAGCACCACGCGCCCCTTCTCGAGGTGCCGGATGGCCCGCCGCCGGATGTACGGCTCGGCGATCTCGTCCATCCGGATGGCGGTGAGAAGCCGGGTGTCGACACCCTTGCGCTCGAGGAGGTCCTGCAGGCCGAGCGCGTTGATCACGGTGGACAACATGCCCATGTAGTCGGCCGACACGCGGTCCATGCCGTGCTCGCTCGCCACCGTGCCGCGGACGATGTTGCCGCCTCCTACCACGAGGGCCAGCTCGACACCGCTGGAGAGGATGTCGGCGATCTCGTCGGTCAGGCGGTCGACGGTGGGCGGGTCGATGCCGAAGCCGCGGTCGCCGGCCAGCGCCTCCCCTGAGAGCTTCAGGAGGATCCGCCGGTACCGCAGCCCGGACCGCACGTCCGGACGTTCCTGGTCGGGCGGGCTACTCGCCGCCGACCTCGAACCGGACGAAGCGCCGGACGATGATGTTCTCTCCGAGTCGCTGGACCGCTTCGGTGACGACATCCGAGACCTTCCGGTCGGGATCCTTGACGAATGCCTGCTCGAGCAGGCAGACCTCCTGATACCACTTGTCGAGCCGGCCGCGGGCGATCTTCTCGACGATCTCCGCGGGCTTGCCCGACTCTTCGGCCTGCTGACGGTAAATCGCGACCTCCCGCTCGACCACCTCCGCGTCGATCTCCTCGCGACGCACCGCGAGCGGGCTCGTCGCCGCGACCTGCATGGCGAGCGTGCGCGCCAGATCGCGGAAGTCGTCGGTTTTGGCGACGAAGTCGGTCTCGCAATCGAGCTCGATCAGGACGCCGATCTTCCCGCCCAGGTGGATGTAGGCCTCGACCCGGCCCTCGTTCGCGACCCGACCGGCCTTCTTGGCCGCCTTGGCCTGGCCCTTGAGACGCAGCAGGTCCACGGCGCGGTCGATGTCACCTTCGGCCTCCTCCAAAGCGCGCTTGCATTCCATCATGCCAACCCCGGTCCGCTGCCGGAGCTCCTGGACCTGGGATGCTGGTACGGTGGTCATCCTGCTGCCTCTCCCTCTTCGGATTCAATCTCGGCCCCGTCCGTCTCGACCGGCAGGCGGGCGCGCACGCGGCGACGCGGCCGGCGGGGCATGTCGGGCGCCGCCACCGCGGCCTTCTCGCCCTCCTCGCTCGCGGCCTCCTCCTTGACCAGCCGGGCCTGAGCGTCCACGACGGCGTCGGCGATCTGCCCGGCGATCAGCCGGACGGACTTGATCGCGTCGTCGTTCCCCGCGATCGGCACCGTGATCAGGTCGGGATCGGCGTTCGTGTCCACGATGGCGATCAGCGGGATACCCAGCTTGTTCGCCTCGTTGACCGCGATCCGCTCCTTGCGCGCGTCGACCACGAAGACGGCGCCCGGCAGCTCTTCCATGTCGGCGATGCCGGACAGGTTACGAAACAGCTTGTCGTACTCCCGCTCGATCTCGATGACTTCCTTCTTCGGCAGGAGCTCGAACGTGCCGTCGGTACGCATGCGCTCGATCTCCTTCAGCCGCTTCAGGTTCTTCTTGATCGTCCGGAAGTTGGTCAGCGTGCCGCCCAGCCAGCGGTTGGTCACGTAGAACTGGCCGCACCGCTCCGCCTCCTCGCGCACGATGTGCGTGAGGTGCCGCTTGGTGCAGACGAACAGGACACGCTTGCCCTGCCCGACGATCTCAGACACGACTTCCCGGGCGCGCTCGAGCTGGCGCAGGGTCTTGTTCAGGTCGATGAGATAGATGCCGTTGCGCTCGGCGAAGATGAACCGCCGCATCTTGGGGTTCCAGCGGCGGGTCTGGTGGCCGAAGTGCACGCCCGCCTCGAGCAGGGCGCGGAGCTGTTCGCTGACCGCCATGGGCGGTGCCTCCTTCTTGGGTTCAGCCTCCACCGGTTTCGACGGGGCTCCGTTATCCGGAGGCCGCGGGGTTGCGGCTCCGGACACCCGCGGACCCCTCCGCCGGTGTGTGGATTCTGGCCGACCGGCGCTCGCCGTCGGCCTCGAGCTCGTCCTGGGCTTACCGCTTCGAGAACTGGAAGCGCTTGCGCGCCTTCGGACGGCCGTACTTCTTGCGCTCGACCATGCGCGGATCGCGGGTCAGCATCCCGGCCGCCTTGAGCGGCGTGCGCAGCGTGTCGTCGGCGAGGACGAGCGCCCGCGAAAGGCCGAGCTGGATCGCTCCGGCCTGCCCGGTCAACCCGCCGCCCTGAACGTTCACGACGACGTCGTACTGGGGGCCGATCTTGCTGATCTCGAGCGGCTTCTGGCACTGCGTGACGTGGAGCGACCGAGGGAAGTACTCGCCCAGCGGGCGCCCGTTGACGGTCCACTGTCCCTTGCCCGGCCGCAGGTAGACGCGCGCGACCGAGGTCTTGCGGCGCCCGATGCCGACGGTCTGCTTGCTCATGACTCGGTGTCCTCCTGGGTCTGGGGCGGCCAGCGATCGAGATCGATCCGCCGCGGCTGCTGGGCCTGGTGGGGATGTTCCGGGCCCGCGTAGACCTTGAGCTTCTTGTACATGCTCCGCCCAAGCTTGCCCTTGGGCATCATCCCCCAGACCGCCTTCTCGACGACCCGCTCGGGGTGGTCCCGGAGCACGCGACGGATGGGCGTCGCCTTGAGCCCGCCCGGGTAGCCGGTGTGGCGATAGTAGGTCTTCTGGCTCGCCTTCCTGCCCGTCAGATGGACTTTCTCGGCGTTGACGATCAGGACGTGGTCGCCGGTGTCCAGATGCGGGGTGTAGATCGGCTTGTGCTTGCCACGCAGGATCTGGGCGACACGGCTCGCCAGCCGGCCCAGGGTCTGCCCTTCGGCGTCGACCAGGTACCAGCGCCTGGTGATCTGATCGGGCGTGACGGAATGTGTTCGCATGCGGCTCTCCGGGATCGCCGACCGTGGGTCCCACCGGCCGGAAGCTGCTTCCAGTCCAGCTTTTAAAGGTAAAAAAGCCCGCCCGACCCGTCAACGAGATGAGCCGGTGGGCCTCTGACGAGAGATGGGAAAATACGCCTTCTCCCGGCGGCCGACAACCTCCTGCCGCTAACGAACGGCCGCCGGCGTCGTCTCCCTCAGGACCTCGAGCGATCTCCCGAACGGCGGCTCGAGGAGCCCGGCGTCGGTGAAGAACCCGGCGATGTAGCGGTGGGGCGTCACGTCGAAGGCCGGGCTGAACACCTTGACCCCTGCCGGCGCGGTGGCCGGTCCGAAGCCGTGGGTTACCTCCTCCGCCGAACGCTCCTCGATCGGGATCTCGGCGCCGGTCGGTGTGTCGAAGTCGAAGGTCGTGCGAGGCGCGGCGACGTAGAACGGGATCCCGTGCTCGCGGGCCAGGATCGCCACCCCGTAGGTCCCGATCTTGTTCGCAGTGTCACCGTTGGCGGCGATCCGGTCGGCGCCGACGATCACCAGGTCGATCTCGCCGCGAGCCATGGTGGCCGCCGTCATGTCGTCGCAGATCAAGGTGACGTCGACGCCGCTCTCCATGAGCTCCCAGGCGGTGAGCCGGCTTCCCTGGAGGAGAGGCCGCGTCTCGTCCGCATAGACACGGATCGCCTTACCCTGCTCGTGCGCCACGTAGGCGCAGGCGAGGGCCGTTCCGTACCCGGAGGTCGCCAGGCCGCCGGCGTTGCAGTGGGTGAGGATCCCCGCCCGCTCGCGGATCACACCCTGCGCGGCCTCGCCGATCCGGCGGCACATCTCGCGATCCTCCTCGAAGATCGCCAGCGCCTCCTCCTCGAGACGCTCCCAGAGGGCCGGCACCGCCATCTCCCGGTGCTCCCGCGCGACCCTCCGCATCCGGTCGATCGCCCACCTGAGGTTGACCGCCGTCGGCCGCGCCACCGCGAGCTCGGAGGCGAACGCCTCGAGCCGCTCGTGGAAGGCGTCCGGCTCGGAGTCCCGGTGCGGCACGAGCGCCGCCACCAGCCCCATGGCCGCGCCGATCCCGATCGCCGGAGCGCCGCGGATCCTGAGGCTCCGGATCGCCTCGACCATCTCGGGGACGGTCCGGATCTCGATCTCGACCTTCTCGGAGGGAAGCCGCGTCTGGTCGATCATCCGGACGTGGTCGCCCTTCCAGCGGATCGTTTCGACAGGCATGGCGCTTTCTCGTCTCGCGGGTCAGCGGCTCGGAAGCGAACGCGGAGGGGCGGCCGCCGGGCCCACCGCCCGAAACCGCCCGGGCAGCCGGTACGCCCATCCGACCTCGTCCAGGAGCGTGAGGAGGCGGACCAGCGGCAGGCCCATGACGTTAAAGTAGCAGCCACGGACGCCCTCCACCAAGATTGCGCCGAAGGCCTGGATCCCGTACGCGCCGGCCTTGTCGAGCGGCTCGCCGGTCGCCACGTACGCATCGATCTCCTCCGCTCCGAGCGTTCGGAAGCGGACCCGGGTGATCTCCGTCCCGGTCGCGCGGACCCCACCCGGCGCGATCACGGTGAGCGCCGTGTGGACAGCGTGCTCCCGGCCGGAGAGACGGGCCAGCATGGCCCGCGCGCTCACGGCATCGCCTGGCTTCCCGAGCACGTCCCCGTCCAGGACGACGATCGTGTCGCCGGCGACGACCAGGGCGTCGGGACGGCGCTCCGCGACCTCGGCCGCCTTGGCGGCGGCGATCCGTCCGGCGTAGACGTCCGGGTCCTCGCCGGCGCTCCATGCGTCCTCCGCGCGCCGCGGGGGGTCCACCTCGAACCGCAGTCCCAGGCGGGCCAGGAGCTCCCGGCGGCGGGGGCTGCCGGAGGCCAGGACGATCGGGGGAGCGGACGCGCCGCTCACCGCTCGAGCACCAGCGTGACCGGACCGTCGTTGACGAGGCTGACCTCCATCCTGGCCCCGAAGAGACCGCTCGCCACGCGGCCCGGGAGCTCGGCCTCGCAGGCCTCCTGAAAGCGCTCGAAGAGCCGCTCCGCCTCCGCGTACGGCGCGGCCGCGGTGAAGTCGGGGCGGCGGCCCTTGCGGGTGTCGGCGTAGAGCGTGAACTGGCTGACGAGGAGGAGGCCGCCGCCCGTGTCGCGGAGCGAGCGGTCCATTGCGCCGCCCTGGCCCGGAAAGACACGGAGATCCGCGATCTTCGCGGCCATCCAGGAGAGAGCCTCTTCGGCCTCGCCGGACGTGAAGCCGGCCAGAGCCAGGAGCCCGGCCCCGATCCGACCCGCCTCGCGAGGCGGCGACTCGTCCGGGAGCCGAACCGACGCCTCGGCTACCCGCTGGAGGACGACCCGCATCCCCGTTCTTCCTTTCCTCTCGGGATGGGCGTCGACCTGGGGCTCGCCGGGCGACGCCGCAGCCGGTCACTCCACCGTCACGCTCTTTGCGAGGTTCCTGGGTTTGTCGACGTCGCAGCCGCGCAGGACGGCGATGTGGTACGCCAGGAGCTGGAGGGGGACCACGTTCAGGATGGGCGTCAGGAGGTCATCCGTCGGGGGCACCTCGATGACGTGATCGGCGACCGCGGCGACCTCGGTGTCGCCCTCGGTGACCACGGCGAGGATCCGGCCGCGGCGAGCTTTGATCTCCTCGACGTTCGAGAGCACCTTCGAGTACACCGAGTCGCGCGTTGCCACCACGACGCACGGCATGTTCTCGTCGATCAGCGCGATCGGGCCGTGCTTCATCTCGGCCGCCGGATAGCCTTCGGCGTGGATGTAGCTGATCTCCTTCAGCTTGAGCGCCCCCTCCAGCGCCACCGGGAAGTTCAGCCCGCGGCCCAGATAGAGGAAGTTGTGAGCGCCCGCGTACTCCTCGGCCAGGCGGCGGATCCCGTCACTGCGCTCGAGCGCCTCTTCGACCTTGTCGGGGAGCGCCGCCATCGCGCGCGCGAGCGACCGGCCACGCTCCGGATCCAGACCCTTTCGCCGGCCCAGGTACAAAGCTAGAAGCCCCAGCACGGTGAGCTGGCAGGTGAACGCCTTGGTCGAGGCGACGCCGATCTCCGGGCCGGCGTGGATGTAGACGCCGCCGTCCGACTCGCGAGCGATCGTCGAGCCGACGACGTTGACGATCCCCAGCCCCCGCGCGCCCCCGCGACGCGCCTCCTTGAGCGCGGCCAGCGTATCCGCGGTCTCCCCCGACTGGCTGATCGCGAACAGGACCGTGCGGCTGTCCAGAATCGGATTCCGGTACCGGAACTCGCTCGCGTACTCGACCTCGACCGGCAGCCGGGTCGCCTCCTCGAGCATGTGCTCGCCGACGAGCGCGGCGTGCCAGGAGGTTCCGCAACCGGTCAGGACGATCCGGTTGAAGGCCTCCCAGTCGGAATCGGGGATCTCCGAGAGCCCGCCCAGGACGGCGGTCCCCCCGGCGGGCAGGAGCCGGCCCCGCATCGCGTCGCGGATAGCCTCCGGCTGCTCGAAGATCTCCTTGAGCATGAAGTGGGGATAGCCGCCCTTCTCGATCTCCTTGAGATCCCAGGAGATCTCGTCGATCGCCTTGTCCACGTGCGTGTTCTCGAGGTCGCTCAGCCGGTAGCCATCGCGCGACAGCTCGACCAGATCGCCGTCGTCCAGGTAGATCACCTTGCGGGTGTGGCCCACGACCGCCGCGGCGTCCGAGGCCACGAAGAGCTCCGTGTCGTCCACCCCCACCAGAAGCGGGCTCCCCATGCGCGCGGCCACCAGATGGTCCGGGTGGTCGAGCGAGATCACCGCCAGTCCGTAGGTTCCCTCGACGTGGCGCAGGGCGCGGCGCACGGCCTCTCCGAGGTCCCCGTTCAGCTCCTCCTCGATCAGGTGCGCGAACACCTCGGTGTCGGTCTCGCTCAGGAACGTGTGGCCGCGGGCCTGGAGGGCCTGGCGCAGCGGCCCCGCGTTCTCGACGATGCCGTTGTGGACGACCGCGACCTTCCCGTGACAGCAGGTGTGGGGGTGGGCGTTGATCCGGGTCGGCGGGCCGTGGGTCGCCCATCGCGTGTGCGCGATCCCGAGGGTCCCCTGCGGGGGGTTCGCGTCCACCTCACGGTCGAGCTCTTCGATCCGGCCGGGCAGCTTGGAGACGTGGAGGCCCGCGCCGTTAATCACCGCCAGTCCGGCCGAGTCGTACCCCCGGTATTCCATCCTCCGAAGCCCCTCCATGAGAATAGGGGTGGCCTGACGGAGCCCCACGTATCCGATGATGCCGCACATGTTAAAGCCCTGGTTGAGGCCGGTTCGGCCGGACGGGAAGAAGCCGATCGAAGTGTAGACGATCCTCCTACCGGTTGCCACGGCGGAGGTTCCCCGGTCGTTACGCCACCAGCTCGCGGGCCCGGTCGAGCAGCGCCTCGGCCCGCTCGGGGTCGGGGGCCTCGGCGATGAGCCGGACGACCGGCTCCGTCCCCGACTTCCGGAGCTGGATCCACTCCTCCCGGTCCGGCCAGCTCAGCCTGAGGCCGTCCGACCGGTCGGGAACGGCGCCGTCGAAGGCCGCGGCCGCCCGCTCGAGGAGCGCCTCCGGATCGACCCTGTCCAGCGACAGCTTCGCCTTGGCGATCGCGTAGCTCGGAAGCTGGCCTGCCGCCTCCCCCAGCGAGCACTCCCATCGCGCCAGGTAGGAGAGGACGAGCGCGATCGCGACCGGCGCATCTCGGGTGTGATGAAGAGGCCCGTAGATGACGCCGCCGTTCCCCTCGCCGCCGATCCGGCTGCCGGCTTCGATCATCCGGAGGGCGACGTTCACCTCGCCGACCGCGGTCCGCTCGACCGGGACGCCGTGCCGCTCGGCGACCCGCTCGACGACCTGGCTGGTCGACAGGTTGGTCACGACCGGACCGGTGGTCGTCCCTTCTCCGGCCGCCCGCCCGAGCACGTAGTCGGCGGCCAGGGCCAGCGTCAGGTCTTCGCCGATGGGACGCCCCCGCTCGTCCACCAGCGCCAGGCGATCCCCGTCCGGGTCGACCGCCAGGCCGAGCTCGGCCCCGACCTCGCGCACGCGGCGCCCGAGCTCCTCCAGGTTCTTCGGAACCGGCTCGGGGTTTCTCGGGAAGCGCCCGGTCGGCTCGAGGTGGAGGCCCTCCACGCGGGCTCCCAGGGCCTCGAGGAGCGGAATCGCGGCCAGCGCGCCCGCTCCGGCGCAGGCGTCGAGGACGACCCTGGGCGCCCGCGCGCGAACGGCCTCGACGTCAACCAGCGAGTCGGCCAGGATCGCCTCGACGTGGCGCTCGGTAGCGTCGGTCAGGCGGGAGACCTCGCCCAGCCCGTCCCACGATGCGCGCGGGATCGCGTCCTTCGCGGCCAGGGCGACAACGGCCCGGGCCTCGGCCGGGGTCAGGAAGATGCCGCGGTGGCTCGACAGCTTGAGCGCATTCCACTCGGCCGGATTGTGGCTCGCGGTGACCGCGATCCCCCCGGCGGCTCCGGCGCGCTCCACGGCCAGCAGGATGGTCGGGGTGCACGCCATCCCGACGTGCACGACGTCGCAGCCGACCGAGAGGAGCCCCGCCTCGGCCGCGGCGACGAACATGGCCCCGCTCGTCCGGGAATCGCGACCGAGGACGATCGCCTGTCTTTCTGTCGCTTGGAGACGGCAAACACCGTGGGCGGCGGCGTAGCGGGCCACGACCTCGGGGGTCAGGGCCTCACCGACGATCCCCCGGATCCCCGACACGCTGACGATGAGCTCGCTCGTCGCTCCGCCTTCGCTCATGGAATTGCAATCTACATGCGCTCGCGACCGGCTGGGGGGCCACCCCGAGGGTGCACCGCATCCGAGAGGCCGTCCGTTACGAGAGGAAACACGCGTTACCGAACGAAACGTCCCGCACCTGAGAACCTTTCTTATATGAATTGTTCAAATCATAGATGCAGCACGACTTGCAATGGATCGACAACGGCGGCATGAGACGTGCTTGGTAGCGAGCCGGCGTACCGACCAGGCCCGGTCGACGCCGCTCGACCGCACGAGAAGGGCACCCCGGCCGCGAGGCCGGTCCGCAAAGCCACGGGTCTCCTCGAGACCGCCGGGCCACCGAAAGCGCTCCCAAAGCCAAGACCGGCACCCAATCTGAGGAGATTCCCGAGATGAAACGCTTCGCTTCGTTCGCGCTGGCCGCGATCCTTCTCGCGGCCTGCAGCCAAGACTCCGGACCGACGGCCCTTGAGGAACCCGGCTCGCGCATTGTCGTCCGCGCGTACAACGAAATCTCGAGCGGAAACGGCACCGTGAGAACGGACAAGGACGACTACGTCCCCGGCGAGACGATCACCGTCCTGGGGGGTGGCTGGGAGCCGGGCGAGACGGTGGTCATGACCATCACCGAGGAGCCGGAGGTGCAGGAGGACCTCGTGCTGACTTCGGTCGCCGACGCCGAGGGATCCTTCGCTAATTCCGAGTTCGCCGTCAGCGACATTCATGCGGGGGTCGTCTTCACCCTGATCGCTGTCGGACAGTCCTCGGGCATGACCGCGTCCACCATGTTCAACGACGGAACGATCGGAGCCGTCACCTTCAGCTTCCATCAGGGAACGACGAGTGGATCTCCGCCTAACGGTTGCACCGGATCCTCGTTGGGTGCGACGCCTTCCGTCTCGAGCGGAACGCAGATCTGCGTGCGCGCCTCGTTCCCGATCACGGGGTCCGGAGCGACGAACGTTCAAATCCGCTGGAGAAACCCTAGCGGCACGATCGTAACCGCCGCGACGCAGAGCCGCTCGCCGGGCTTCCCGAATGGGACGACGAGCGGGGCATTCGCCGCCAGCACGACCCCTACGGCGACGGGCACATGGACCGCCCTGGTGTGCCAGAGCATAGAGCCGCTTGGATCCACCACCGGCTGTCAGCCGGCGGGCACTCAGCGGGGGACCGCGACCTTCACCGTCACCGCCGCGGATGATGATGCTCCCAACATTCAGTGCACGGTTCCCGATGCCTCGGTATGGTACGGCGCCGACGTCACCGTGAGCTGCACGGCCGCGGATCCCTCCGGGCTCCAGAACCCGGCGGACGTGGCGTTCTCGCTGTCGACAGACGTCCCCGGCGGCACCGAGACCGCGAGCGCACAGACGGAAAGCAGGGAGGTCTGCGACACGCTCGGGAACTGCACGACCGCGGGCCCCTACACCTTCCAGGTCGACAAGAAAGCTCCGTCGACTTCATGCGCTGCCCCCGACGGCCTGTGGCACGCCACGGACGTCTCGATCGCCTGCACGGCCACGGATGGCGGCTCGGGGGTAACGCCCTCGAGCGACGAGAGCTTCTCGCTCATGACCAACGTCCCCGACGGCACCGAGACCAGCAACGCCGCCACCGACTCGAAGACGGTCTCAGACCTGGTGGGCAACGCGGGGACCGCCGGCCCGATCAACGGCAACATGGTCGACAAGAAGGCCCCCGAGATCAGCTGTCAGGTCCCGGGCCCCTCCTTCACCCTGAACCAAACGCCCGCCAACGTGAACGCGACCGCCGGCGATGGCGGTTCCGGCCCCGCGACCCAGAACGTCTCCGCGGCGGCGAACACGTCTTCGGTGGGAATCCATCAGGTCGGGCTGTCGGCCACGGACGCGGTCGGGAACACTGGCAACAAGAACTGCGGATACTCGGTCCTGTACGCGTTTTCCGGCTTCTACCAGCCGGTGGATAACATACCGACGATGAACGTGGCCAAAGCCGGGCAAGCGGTGCCGCTCAAGTGGCGGCTGCAGGATTTCTTTGGCGCCCCCGTTCTCAACCTGAGTCTCGCCGACGTGGAGGTGAAGACCTTGAACTGCTCCAATGGCGAAGGGACGGATCAGGTCGAGCAGTACACGGGCGCCTCGGGCCTGCAGAACCTGGGTGACGGGTACTACCAGTACAACTGGAAGTCGCCGAAGGGCTATGCAGGGGCCTGCAAGTCCTTGAATCTGAACCTCGGCGAGGGTACGACTCATAACGCGTTCTTCCAGTTCAAGAACTAGCGATCCCGCCCACGTGCGCGGGCCGGGGGAAACCCCCGGCCCGCTCCGGCTTCGGAGTACCGTGCCACGTGGAGGCGATGACATCGGCCAGCGACCGGAGGCGCATGCTTTGAGAACCCGACGATCGCACGAACGGCCTGTGCGCCTGATCCATGTCCTCTCGACCAGCTCTCGAGAAAGCGGGAGGGAGGGAACGTGGCGGCGGGATGAGTACGACGTCGATCCCGCCGGGTCCTGGACTCGCGCGGACGCCTGCTTGGAGCCGGGGGTCCATACCGCCGTCCTCCTCGAGCTCGAGCGGGACCGGGCGCTGCTCACTACGCCCTCCACCACGACCTCGATCGGCCCGAACGGCTCGGGTCGGCTCGCCAGGGCAGCGGGCCTGGCGGCCGCCGCGGAGAGTGAGCTCCAGCGTGATCTGGACCGTCTCCGCCGCTGCGAGCACTTCGTCGTCCTGGCCGACCTCCTGGCCGGCGCCGAGTCCCGCTCGGACGTCTTCGAGGCACTGGTCGAGCACCTGCCTGGGATCGTCCCCGCGTGGAAGGCGGTCGTCTTCCACCGGCCGGCGGACCGCGGGAATCCGATCGCGCTGAGTGCCATCGGGGGAGAGGAACTGGGTCTGGCGGAGGCCCGGTGGCAAGGCCTTTCCGGTCAGCCCCTCCCGGCCGTGGCGCTGCTCGACCGGGAGGCGGTTGCCGAATCCGAAGATCCCCTGGCGACCCTGGGTCGAGCAGTCTTCGACCGTACTTCCGCGATCCGCCTCGCCTGCGCCGGAATCGAGGACGCCGCAATCGCCGTCGTGGCCGAGCGGCGAACGGGCCGTGATTTCAGTCCCCAGGACTGGGACATGTTGCGCGTCGCATCCCGCCAGGCCGCGGCCGCACTCGATCGTTTGGGCTGAGGTCCCCTCTCGGGCCGATAGGCTCCTCCAGGCCCCGTATTACCCTTAGGCTCCTGTTCAAAGCTGAGTTTCCGTGCCAAGCAGCGAGGCGGTTCAGCCCATGTTGGCACGTTCTGCGCTATACGAACAGGGGTACCATGCGCACAAGCCCTCTCCGCCTCCTGGTCGTCGATGACGATCTTCTCCAGGCGCGTCTGCTGAAGGCCAATCTGGACCGGCATGGACGCCTTCGTGTGGACGTGTGCGCGTCTGCCCTGGAGGCCCTCGAACGTCTCTCGTCCCAGCCGTACGACGCGGTCCTCAGCGACGTGTCGATGCCGGACGTGGACGGAATCGAGCTGGTCCGTCGTATACGGGAGACCGACGCCGGCCTGCCGGTCTTCCTGTTCACCGCCTACGCCACCCTGGAGAAAGCCGTCATGGGTATCCGGGTCGGAGCCACCGACTTCCTGCCGAAACCCGTCAGCGTGGAAGCGGTTCTCGCCCTGGTTGATCGCGCGGTCGCCGAACGCCCGCTGAGGGAGGAACTGACCAGCGCGGACGCGCGCATGCCCGCAGAGTACGTCGTGGGGACCCATGCTCTCCTCGAAGGGGTGCGCCGGTGCGCACGTCAGGTAGCGCAGGTGCCGAACGCACGGGTCCTCGTCATCGGCGAATCCGGAACGGGCAAGAGCCTCCTTGCGCGCGCCATCCACGAACTGTCGGGCGTGCCGGGGCTTTTCGTGGAGGTCAACTGCGCCGCCCTTCCGGCCCAGCTCCTCGAGTCCGAGCTGTTCGGCCACGAGAAGGGCGCCTTCACGGACGCCAAGACGCTCAAGCGCGGCCTGGTCGAGCACGCGCACAACGGCACTTTGCTGTTGGACGAGATCGGGGCGATGCCGCTCGAGCTCCAGGCAAAGCTTCTGCTGGTGCTGGAGAGGCAGGAGATCCGGCGAATCGGGGGCACACGCCCTGTGCCGGTGACGTGTCGCTTCCTCGCCGCGACGAATATGGAGCTCAGGGAGCAGGTTCGGGAACGTGTCTTCCGGGCCGACCTCTACTATCGGCTCGAGGTCACCTCGATCCGGATGCCCTCCCTGCGCGAGATGCCTTCGGTGATCCCCGAGCTGGCCACGCGCTTCGTCCACGACCTCTGCGCCGAGTTCCACCGGCCGGTTCCGATGCTGGACGATCTATCGTTCGCCCGCCTCGGTCAGCACGCCTGGCCGGGAAACGCGCGCGAACTCCGAAACGCCGTCGAGCGCTCCCTCATCTTCCACTCTGAGGGACCGCTGCGCGTCGAGCCGCCCGTGTGGTCTGGAGACGGCGACCAGGGACCCGGCGGCGTACGACTCCCCCCCGGGCTGACCCTCGACGAGACCGAGCGCCGCTACCTGGCAGCGGCGCTGGCCGAGGCCGGGGATCGCGGTCTGGAACAGGTCGCCCGTTCCCTCGGGATCTCGCGCAAGACTCTTTGGGAGAAACGCCGGCGCTACGGGCTGTGAGCGGCGCGCGGAACCCCAGGCGCCTCGTCTCCCCGCTGGCCGGGCTCTGCCTCGTGCTCGCGGCAGGCATCTCGGCCCTCGACTGGCTGACCCCCGCGGGCGTCGTCGTCGGGATCCTGTTGGGCGTTCCGATCGTGCTGAGCTCGATGTCCGAGGACCCGGGCGAGGTCTGGCTCGTGACCACCGCGGCGATCGTCGGGTTCGTGGCGGCCGCGGCGCTCGGCCGAGGACCCATCTCCCCGGCCGAGGTATGGGTGCCGAACCGGATCCTGGCGGCGCTCTCGCTCCCGGCGAGCGGGGCCCTGGCTCTGATCCTCCAGCGGCGCCGCATCGAGGCTCGGCGCTCTGCGGAGGCATCGGAGCGAGCCAGCGACCTGAACCGACTTCTGTTGTCCCTCATGGCCCATGACCTCCGATCGGGCCTCGCCGTGGCCCTCCAGTGCCTGGACTATGTCGGTGGGGCTGGGCCCCTGGACCTCGACCTCGTCAGCGATGCGCGCACGCGCCTCCGGCGAGGCCTGGGTGCCCTCGACGGAATCCTGTCCGTGGCGCGCCCAAAGTCGGGCGAATTGCTAGCCCCGGAGCCGGCCCGGAGCGGTCTCGAGCTGGCCCGGGAGCTCGCCGCCGAGGTCTCGGCATTCGAGCGCGAGGCGACGGCTCGGGACAAGGTCCTGGGCGTACAGATCGAGGGGTGTGAGGACCTCTACGAGGCCAACGGGCTTGTGCTCCGACAGACCGTCGCGATCCTGGTCGACAACGCCGTCCGCCACGCCTCTCCTGGGCGGATCACGGTCACCGGAAGGATCGAAGGTGGGGAAGTCCGGCTCGAGGTGGCGGACCAGGGCCCCGGACTGGGGCCGGATCCGGAGGTGACCGAGCCGGGGTCGGGGCTCGGTCTGGCGCTCTGCCGGGCGCTGGTCCATCGCGCGGGCGGCGATCTCCGCGTCGTCCGGGACGCCCCCGACGGAACGACGTTCGCTCTCCGACTGCCCCTCGGCAGGGCCGGCGCACCCGCCTCCCCGCAAGCGGGCTGATGCCCGATCCCGGACGGGCTCGGGGACCGACCGAGTGGTCAGCGCACGAGCCAGGTCGCCAGGCCGAGAAAGATGCCCATGCTGGCCACGTCCGTGGCGGTCGTCAGGAAGATGCTCGACGCGGTGGCCGGATCGGCCCCCAGCCTTTTCAGCGTGAGCGGTACGAGAGCGCCCGACACGCCGCTGATCACGCAGCTGAGCATCATCGCGAAACAGACGATCAATCCCAGCAGCCACGCGTCCGGGTTCTGCTGCGATCTCGCGAAGAAGAACATCCCGGCCCCCGCGGTCACTCCTACGAGACCGCCGTTCAGAAGGCCGAGGAGACCCTCCTTGAGCACCAGCACCTTCTCGCGACCGGGCTTGAGCTCCCCGAGCGTCATCCCCCGCAGCGCCACCGCCAGCGCCTGGCAACCGGTATTGCCCGATTGGCCGGCGAGCACGGGGAGAAAGACCGCCAGCACGACGATCTCGTCGATCGTGTCCTGAAAGACCCCCACGACCGCGGCCGCCACGAACGCCGTCAACAGGTTCAGTTGAAGCCAGGGATGACGGAACTTCAGGCTCCGCGGCCAGGGGGTCGCGAGCCGCTCTTCCTTTTCGACGCCGACCATGCTTCCCGCCTGGGCGCTGATCTCGATCGCCTGGGCCTCGAACATCGTCTGGCCCCGCACCAGCCCGATCAGCGTCCCGTCGGGTTCGCACACGGGGTACACCGGATAGTGCCGGTTCAACACCGACCTCATCGCCTCGGTGAGCGTCATCTCAGGCGTCAGGAAGAACGGGTCGCGGAGCATGATCTCGTCGAGACGCTGCGACCGCCGGCCCAGGAGCATCTCGCGCATTACCACGACGCCGACCAGCCGCCCGTCGCGATCCGCGACGAAGAGGTAGGTCACGAAGGCGCGCTTCACGAGCGTACGCAGCTCGTCCACCGCTTCCCCGATCGTGGTGTCAGGACGGTACACCGCGACCGGCGGATCCATCAGGCTGCCGATGCTGTTTTCGGGGTACTCCAGGTTGCGACGCCATGTCAGGCGTCTTTCGGGATGCGCCGCGTCCAGGATCGCCGACCTGCGTTCTTCCGGCATCGCCTTCAACAGCGACCGCCGGATCGCCGGATTCACCTGCTCGAGGGCGGCGACCACGATCTCCTCCGAATGCGGTTGGAGGACCTTCATCGCCTCGGACGGCGCCCGTCGCGCGATTTCCAGCGCGAGGAGATCCGGGGAGATCGCGGTGGGCGCTTGGACTTCGGCTCTCATGCTCCTCGGCTCCTGTCTAGGGTCTCGCCGATCCAACCCTCTGTCACGTGCCTCAAGCCTCGCGCGCCCCTAGATGCGTGGTCTCACTCCAAAAATCAATACTCCGGCTCTCGACAACGTGCGGACGGGCCCTTGTGCGGACACCACCACGCCTGCGGTAGATCACCCGCCCCGGAGTTTGATTTGTCCTAGCCGGCCATGCTAGCCTGAGAGTTCCCCTCCCGCGGAAAACGAGAATGCCTCGACGACCAAGGAGGAGGGCTTCATGAGTCGCCTCACCCTGTTCACAACCGCGTTCGCCGTCTTGCTCGCCTGCACGGAGTCCGATTCCCCGCTGGATTCGAGCGCCGAAATCATCCTGGCCGGCGCCGGCCCTGTCGCCAACTTCGTCACCTCCCTCAAGGGACGCGAGGAAGTTCCTCCGGTCGATACCAAGGCGACGGGACTGGCCAAGTTCAAGTTGAGCCAGGACGGTACGGAGCTCGGGTACAAGCTCATCGCATCCAACATCCAAGGCGTCACCCAGGCTCACATCCACTGCGGCGCTCCGGGCGTGCTCGGCCCGATCGTGATCTTCCTATTCGGATTCGACCCCGAGGGGGTAGATTCCAACGGCATCCTGGCACAAGGGACCCTCACCGCCGGGGAGCTCATCCCGCTTCCGGACTCGCCGGAATGCCCCGGCGGCATCGCCGACTTCGAGGAGCTGATCGAGCGCATGCAGAGCGGCGGAACCTACGCGAACGTGCACACGCTCGTGAACCCGGTCGGCGAGATCCGGGGACACATCGACCATGGGAATGGCGTCGATTGATCATCGGCGCCTGAAGAGAACCCGGCGGCGTCCCGGAGTGTAGCAGTCCCTGGATGGCTGAGCTCTCCCTCCCGGCTCAGCAGAAACGAGGGATGGTGCATCCTCTCCGGGGCCGGACTCACGCGGTTTCCCACGTCGGCTGGCTCGTCGTCTCGGTCCTGGCGCTGGCCGTCTGCGGGCGGGGCCCGCGGGGGCGTCCCGAAGACGCTCCCGCGGAGCCCGTCCCGCCGCAGGAGACCTCCGGTTCGTCGTCCCAGACCCGTACCCAGATGCGGAATCTCGACCTCGTGATCGCCGAAGGTGTACGTCTTCGCGTCCGCTATCTGAACGGTTGGTCGGTCCGCGTACGACCGGATACCCCCGTCATCCTCGACGACAAGAACTCCTTCCTCATCGAGGTCGATGACGCCGAGACGTTCGTCGATTACGAAAGCCTTTCCCGCCTCATGAACGAGTACGTCTTCGCCTTCGAGGGGGCGCCGATCCGGGATCTGGAGATCACCCAGGAGGAGGACGAGGATCAGCGGGACCTCGTGGAGCTGAACGGGCACCTGACATCAGCCCTGGGGACACCCTTTGAGATCGAGGGCCGGCCCGAGGTCACTCCCGACGGGGACCTGCGAATTCGAACCACCGACATCCAAGCTTTCGACATCGAGGTCGAGGGCTTGCTCGATCTGCTCGGGCTCGAGGCGGAGGACATGATCCCGTCCCTGGAGGAGAGAGGGGTGCGGGTCGAGGGCGACAATGTCGTGCTCGTTCTGGATCGCCTCATGCCCCCACCCCGGATGTCGGGCCGCGCGAGCGAGGTGCAGGTCCTCTCGAGCGGGCTCTTGATCCGGCTCGGCAACCACGGTTCGGGAGGATCGATCGACGAGGGGGGCGGCAATTACCTCTACTATCGCGGAGGAACGATCAGGATCGGCAAGATGACCATGCACGACGCGGACCTGCGAATCCTGGACGAGAAGCCGGATGACCCCTTCGACTTCTCCGTCGATCGACTCAACGAGCAGCTACAGGCCGGGTACGCGAAGCTCCAGCCCGACGGCGGGCTCATCATGCACGTGCCCGATCTCGGCACGATCGCAGATTCCGCCCGCTAGGCCTGCACACCGGCCCCCCCGGATCACGACGGGGTGGGCTTGATGGAGCCACCGCGCGGACTCGAACCGCGGACCTGCTCATTACGAGTGAGCTGCTCTACCATCTGAGCTACGGTGGCTCGGGCGGGACGCGGGTCGCCGTCGTGCGACGCGCGGATATGGTGCCTGGGGACGGAATTGAACCGCCGACACCGTGATTTTCAGTCACGTGCTCTACCAACTGAGCTACCCAGGCGGAAAGCGAAGGAAAAGCTACGGCCGCTCCGACGGGCCGTCAACGCGAGCCGGACGAATCCCGCCGTCCCCCGGCCACCCCCACCGCAGGATCGGCTTCCCCCGCCAGCCGGGTCTTGATTATGTTGCGGCCGCCACGCGAACCCTGAGCGGACGAGGTACCGAATGGTGCGGGAAGCGATCCTGATCGCGGCCCAGGCCGAGCACGCGCCGGTTGCCGTCGACTACTGGCCGATGATCTACGTCTTCGCGCTGGCGACCTTGATCGGTCTCGGCGTCATCCTGCGCGTTTCCCGGCTCCTCCACACGCCCCTCATGTCCCTCACGAACGCGATTTCGGCGATCGCCGTGGTCGGCTCCATCATCGTGACCGGCTCCGACTACCCGCCGGAGATCCGCTTCCTGGGCGCCGTCGCGCTCTTTGCCTCGATGACGAACATCGTCAGCGGCTTCTTGATCACCGACCGGATGCTGAAGATGTTCAAGCAGACCCCGCGCGCGGAAAAGCGATGACGGACATCGTCCAGCTCGCCTACCTGGCGGCGACCCTGCTCTTCGTCTTCGCGCTCCACTGGATGAACGGCGTGCGCACCGCCCGCCGCGGCGTGATCGCCGGCGTCATCGCCATGATCCTCGCGGTCGGAGCGACCTGGATCCAGCCCGGTATCATCCATCACAGCTGGATCATCCTGGCCATCATCGCGGGCTTCATCGTGGGCGTACCGCTCTCGCGCGTTCCGCTCACGGCGGTCCCCCAGCGAACCGCGCTCTCGCACGCCTTCGGCGGCCTCGCTGCCGGTCTCGTGGGAACGGCCAAGTACTACCTCTGGGCCGGCCACGATCCGGCTCAGCTCACGACCTTCCGGACGACCGCCATCGTGGCCGAGATCATCCTCGGGTTCCTCACCTTCACCGGGAGCCTGATGGCGGCCGGAAAACTCCAGGAGGTCCGGTGGATCCCGCAGCGACCGGTCACGTATCCGCTCCAGAACGTCACCAACATCGCCCTGCTCGCGCTGGCGATCGTGCTGGGGATCTTCCTGGTTCTCGACCCGACCGGACCGTGGTCCGCTGTCGTCTTCCCCGCCATCATCGTTCTCGCGCTGGCGTTCGGGGTTCTCCTCATCATCCCGATCGGTGGCGCCGACATGCCGACCGTGATCTCCATCTTGAACTCGTACGCTGGCCTCTCGGCGGTCGCGATGGGGTTCGTCCTCGACAACAAGCTCCTCATCACGGCTGGAGCCCTGGACGGCGCGAGCGGCCTCATCCTCTCCATCATCATGTGCCGGGCCATGAACCGGTCGTTCACCAACGTCCTCTTCGGGGCATTTGGAAAGGTGCAGGCGGTCGAGGCCGGCACCGACCACAAGGTCTACAAGGCGGAGACGATCGAGGGCGCCGCCCAGGTGCTGGAGCAGGCGTCGCTGGTGGTCGTGATCCCCGGATACGGGATGGCGGTCGCGCAGGCCCAGCACCGGGTGCGCGAGCTGTACGACCAGCTCAAGCGGCGCGGGATCCAGGTCAAGTTCGCGGTCCACCCGGTCGCCGGCCGCATGCCGGGCCACATGAACGTCCTGCT
Source organism: Gemmatimonadota bacterium (assembly GCA_035687745.1). Lineage (GTDB taxonomy): Bacteria > Gemmatimonadota > Gemmatimonadetes > JACCXV01 > JAHWKZ01 > DASRVA01. The sequence goes on along the minus strand of DASRVA010000071.1, from coordinate 1,002 downwards.
GGCCGAGGCCGACATTCCCTACACCGACCTGGTCGAGATGGACGACATCAACCCCGACATGCCCCAGTGCGACGTCGCGCTGGTGATCGGCGCCAACGACGTCGTCAACCCGGCGGCCCGCCACAACAAGGCGACCCCCATCTACGGCATGCCGATCATAGAGGCGGACAAGGCACGCACGGTGTTCGCCATAAAGAGGGGCAAGGGCACCGGCTTCGCCGGCATCGACAACGAGCTCTACTTCCTGGACAAGACCTACATGCTGTTCGGGGACGCCAAGCAGGTGGTGGGCGAGCTCGTCAAGCAACTCTCGCGCGCCGGGGTCGCGGTACGGTAGGACCCTGCCCGATGCCGCACAAGGCGTTTCCGCCTCGGGGCTTCCCCGCTACCGCCCGAAGTAGGGCGCCAGGATCTCGTTCCAGGTGTCGACCGGCTGGGCGCCGACCACGCGCCGGCCGTTGACGATGAAGGTCGGCGTGGCGTCGACCTGGAGCCGTTCCCCTTCGGCCTGATCGGCCGACACCTCGCTCGCCGTCTCGGCGTTCTCCATGCACGATCCGTAGGCCGCCATGTCGAGACCGATGTCCTCGGCGACGCCGTCCAGCAGGGCCCGGTTCAGGCCCGCCTGACCTTCGAACACCGGGTCGGCGAACTCCCAGAACTTCCCCTGCCGGGTGGCGCATTCCCCCGCCATGGCAGCCCGCTCGGCCATGTCGTGCTGCGGGAAGAAGCGGTTCACGAACACCCACCGCACCTGATCTCCGTAGAGCCGTCGCAGCGCCGGGAAGATCTCGCCATGGAAGGTCGCGCAATGCGGGCACTGGAAGTCGGAGAACTCGACCACCGTCACGGGCGCGGACGCGTCCCCCAGTCGCGGGTCGTTCGAGATGTCGACGCCACGCGGGATCTCCGTGCCGGCCGACGCCAGGCTCTCGGCCGGGGCGTTCACGGCGGCCGCGGCCTCGACGGTCGGGCCGCCCGCGGAGAGGTCGAGCGGTTGGG
>DASRVA010000070.1:0-2552 GCA_035687745.1 Gemmatimonadota bacterium | reverse complement strand
GGCGGCGGGCGATCCGCAGGATGGCGGTGTCCACGAAACCGTTGGTGCCGCTCGCGGATCTCTCGGGCTCGTCCGGATCGAAGACCACCCGCAGGGTGCCACCGGTCGAGAGGGGCACTCCCTCGGCCAGCCGGCCGCTCCTTCGGAGGTCGTCCAGAAAGCGGCTGATCCGCCGGGCGTGCTCTCCCAGGCGTGAGAGCTGGCGCTTGAACCGGTCGATCTCCTCGATCACGTAGATCGGCAGGAGGACCGCGTTCTCCTCGAAGGACGTCAGCGCCTTGGGATCGTGGAGGAGGACGTTGGTATCGAGCAGGTATCGCTTCATCGAAGGCGCGCTCACAAGCGCAGATCGACCCAGACGGACTTCGTCTGCGTGTAGCCGTCCAGGGCGACCCTGCCCAGGTCCCGCCCATAGCCGCTCGCCTTGTAGCCGCCGAAGGGCAGCGCCGCGTCGTACAGGTTGTAGGTGTTGATCCACACGGTCCCCGCCTGGAGGCGCTGGGCGACGTAATGGGCCTTCTTGATGTCCCGTGTCCAGACGGCCGCCGCGAGGCCGTACGGAGAATCGTTGGCCAGGGCGATCGCCTCGTCGACGTCGCCGAAGGTGAGGGTCGCGAGGACGGGCCCGAAGATTTCCTCGCGGGCGATCGTCATCCCGGGAGTCACCTCGTCGAACACGGTCGGCTGGACGAAGTAGCCCGGTCCGGCGTCCTCCGCGCGTCCCCCGCCCGCCACCACCTTCGCGCCCTCGGAGCGCCCTTTCTCGATGTAGCCGAGCACGGTCTGCATCTGCTTTTCGCTCACGACCGCGCCGATCCGGACCCCTTTCTCGAACGGATCGCCGATCTTGAGCCTGCCGGCCCCGTCGGCGACCTGCGATACCAGCGCGTCGTGGGCGGACTGCTCGACCAGGAGCCGGCTCCCGGCTGCGCACACCTCACCCTTCCCGTAGAAGATCCCGTTGATGGCGCCTTTGGCCGCGATCGGGAGGTCCGCGTCGGCGAACACGATGTTCGGGCTCTTTCCCCCGAGCTCCAGGGTCACCCTCTTGATCGTGTCGGCGGCCGTCTTCGCGATCCGCTTGCCGACCTCGGTCGAGCCGGTGAAGGCGATCTTGTCGACGTCCGGGTGCGCGACCAGCGCCTCGCCGGCCGTCCGCCCCTCGCCCGGCACGACGTTGAGGACGCCCGCCGGCAGGCCCGCCTCGGCGGCGATCTCGCCCAGGAAGAGCGCGGTCAGCGGGGTCTCGCTGGCCGGCTTGAGGACGACCGTGCAGCCGACGGCCAGCGCCGGGGCCACCTTCCAAGAGGCGAGGTTCAGCGGGAAGTTCCAGGGCACGATCGCGCCCACCACCCCGACCGGCTCGCGGAGCGTGTAGCCGAACTGGTTGGGGACCGACAGCGGGACCGTGCCGCCCTCGATCTTGGTGGTCCAGCCGGCGTAGTACTCGAACGTCTCGATCGTCATGTCGACGTCGATCCCGCTCTCGAAAAGGGGCTTCCCGTTCTGCAGGGTCTCGACGCGGGCGATCTCGTCCTTCCGCTCCTCCATGATGCGGGCGATCTGGAGGAGGACCCGGGCTCTCTTCCGAGGAGTCATCCGGCGCCACTCGTCCGACTCGAACGCCCGCCGCGCCGCGCGGACGGCGCGGTCGATGTCGGCCTGGTCGCCCTCGGCGACCTCGGTCAGGAGCTCGGCGCGGGCCGGATTCACGACCTCGAAGGTCTTCCCGCTCGCGGCGTCCACCCACTCGTTGTCGATGAAGAGCCGGCCCGGCGCAAGGACCCGTGGTAGCGCGGCGATATTGGTGGTCGTCTCTGGCACCTGATCCATCCTTGGTCAGCGATCGCGAAGATCGAATGGAAGCTCTATCAGTAGTGATACCGTGCCTGCAGGAAGTCGATCCGGTCCTCGCGGACCAGGTAGACCACCCGATGCTCCTGAGTCAGACGGCGGGTCCAGAGACCTTCCCCCAGGTACTTCAAGGGCTCGGGCTTGCCGATCCCGCGGGAGGGATCGCGCAGAATCTCCTCGACGATCCGCAGTGCCCGCAATGCTGTCCGTCGATCCGTCTCGACCCACCACCGGAGGTCCTCCAGGAACTCCGGATGGAAGACTGCGTCACGCCGCTTCTTCGGGCTCAAGCCCCAACGCTCGCCGGAACTCTTCCACGCTCGAAGGCTCTACGGTCCGGCCCAGCGCGCGAGCCAGAGCCGCCAGGAGCCGCTCCGCGTTCTCGGGCGAACGCAGCAGGTGCGCGGTCTCCTCGAGCCCGGCCAACTCTTCCGCTGAGATGAGTGCCACCTCCTTCGCTCCTCGCCGCTCGATGATGACCGTCTCCCGGTCCATCACGACCCGGTCGAGCAGCTTGGCCAGGTTGGCGCGGGCGTGAGTGTAGGACGTGCGGATGGTCATGTCCTTCTCCTGTACAGCAATACTGTACAGCGGTGTCGCGTCGGCGTCAAGGCTTCCCTCGCGAACCCGCACGAATTGGAGAGCACTTTCCAGCTCCGTCCGGTCAGGAGCCTTTCGTCCTCAGTGACGAGGGAGAG
>DASRVA010000069.1:0-11591 GCA_035687745.1 Gemmatimonadota bacterium | reverse complement strand
GGCGAACGGCTTTCCGCTCGCCGTCATGGACTCGATCGAGATCACGATCCAAAGAACGGCCGCGGCCACCGCCGTGGCCGCGAAGTGGCTGGCCCGGGAGGACGCCGCCACGATCACGATCTGCGGCTGCGGAGCCCAGGCGAGCGCCCAGCTGGCGGCGGTGGCGGCCGTGCGGCCGATCCGCCGCGTCTTACTCTACGACATCGGCCGCCGGCGCGCGGAGAATCTCGCCGAAGAGGTCGGAGCGTCCGGCCTGGAGGCCCTCCCCGCCCGTGATCTCAGGGCGGCGGTCGGGAAGAGCGAGGTGGTCGTTACCTGCACACCTTCGACGGAGCCGTTCCTGGAGATCGGAGATGTCGCGCCTGGCACGTTCGTAGCCGCTGTGGGGGCGGACAGCGAGGAGAAGCAGGAGCTGGACGCGCGGCTGGTGGCGGCGTCGACCCTGGTCGTCGACCATCTCGAGCAGTGCGCGACGATCGGCGAGCTCCACCACGCGATCGAGGCGGGGCTCATGACACGGGCGGACGTCCACGCCGAGCTGGGACAGGTCGTGGCCGGGCTCAGGCCCGGGCGGAGGTCAGCCGACGAAACTGTGGTGTTCGACTCGACGGGGACGGCGCTTCAGGACGCCGCGCTGGCGGGTCTGGTCTACGAGCGGGCAGTCGCGCGCGAGGTGGGGAAGTGGTTCGAGTTTTCGTTCCGCTTCAAGGATCGTCAAACCCCGAAGCGGCGTCGATGAGCTTCTGATCCGCCTGGGCGTCGATGCTCTCCGAGCGCAGCCCTTGGGGGCGTAGACGCTCCCGGAGGGGCCGGACCGCGCTGAATCACGACGGTCGTCGGCAACCCATAGCGGCCGGGCTGAACGCGATGCCGAAACGTGCTTGACATCAACGCGAATTCGGGGACGCGAAATCCATCTGGGCGAGTCATCCCTAGAGCCGGTTTGAACTGACCCACCACCGATGGAGGCTCCTCCGTCGTCCATCGCAAGTGCACAGGCCTTACGGCAGCGGCCCCGGATACTGCGGGAGATCGTCGGTGATCTCGTCCCACGGTGCCCGGGAGTCGACGAACGTGTGGTGCTGCGGCCGGATCCCGGGGTCGCCGTCCACGCTCCCCAGCCGGATCGAGACCTCGGACCCATCGGGCCAGGTCCCGCCGAAGAGGCTCGAGCCGCAGCGAACGCAGAACGCCTTGACCGCCGCGCCCTCGGCCGGCCGGTAGACGCGCAGGCTCTCCTCGCCCGAGAGCAAGCGGAAGTCCGCGCTCCGAACCCGGCCCTGGGTGCAGACGGCCGCGCCCGAGTGCTTCCGGCATCGGGAGCAGTGGCAGTGGCCGGCCCGGAGGAACGGCCCCGTCACCTCGTACCGGACCGCGCCGCAGAGGCAACCGCCGGTGATCACGTCGTGTGTCGCAGGGAAGCGCGCGCGGGTCTCAGCGCCATCCCACCTCGTGGAGCCACCTCTCGAGCCGCCGGTGTCGTTTCTCACGGTCAACCGGCGGTCGCTCGTCTTCGCGAGCGGCGCTCTCCCGCATCGCGCGGATTCGCTCCTCCAGCGACCCCATCCCGGCCGCGGCCCGCCGCTCGTCGACCCTTTCCGGATCTTCGATGGGAAGGGGTGAAAGGATCCCCTCGTCGTCCCAGTCGAACTGGGTTCCAAACAACTGAGGGCGTCCCTCGAGGGTGCGGATGCGGTCGTCCAGGTAGGCGAGGGTCCAGGGTTCGGCCTCGCCCACCGCAACGGCCTGGGCGAGGAGCTCCCGTGCGCGCCGCTGGAGAGGGGGCACGCCGATCGCGTGCTGGGCGACGAGCCAGGCGGCCTCGGCGCCGTCGGCGCCGGCGAGCGATCGCCCCGGCCAACCGTGCTCGTCGAGGATCGCGGCGAGCCGCCCGGCGTTGGCCCGGTGAAGCGCCTCCATGCGTGGGTGATAGCCGTCGAAGAGCGCGCCCGACCGGGCCAGCTCGGCCCGCACCTCGCCGTCATGCCGCGCCATCCCGAGCAGCTCCTCCCGGAGCCCTTCGATCACGGCCTCTCGATCGGCGCCCTCACGACATTGCCCCACTCCGTCCACGAGCCGTCATAGTTCCTGACCTTGTCGAAGCCCAGCAGATAGGTCAGCACGAACCACGTGTGGCTGCTCCGCTCGCCGATCCGGCAGTAGGCGATCGTCTCCTTCTTCGGGTCGAGCTTCTGCTCCTGCACGTAGATCGCCCGGAGTCCCGCGGTCGGCAGGAACGTGTGGGACTCGGGATCCACCGCGCGCGCCCACGGGACGCTCTTGGCGCCGGGGATGTGGCCGCCGCGAAGCGCGCCCTCCTGGGGGTAGTCCGGCATGTGCAGGAGCTCGCCCCGGAACTCCTGCGGGCTCCGGACGTCGACCAGCTGGCCCTTGGCCCGCATGTGGTCCAGGACCTCGTCGCGGAAGGCCCGGATCGGGGCGTCGAACCGCTCGGGGACGGGGTAGTCCTGGCTATCGTAGTCGGGGACGTCCTTCGTCATCTCCCGACCCTCCGCCTCCCACTTGGCCCGGCCTCCGTCCATCACCCGGCAGTCGGAATGGCCGAAGAGCTTGAACACCCAGAGGGCGTAGGTCGCCCACCAGTTGTTCTTATCGCCATAGAAGACGACCGTCGTGTCGGCGCCGATCCCGAGACGGTCCATCAGATCCTTGAAGTGCGCCGGATCGACGTAGTCGCGGACGAGCTCGTCGTTGAGGTCGGTGTGCCAGTCCACCTTGACCGCGCCGGGGATGTGGCCCGTGTCGTAGAGGAGGACGTCCTCGTTGGACTCGACCAGGCGGACCGATTCGTCGTCCAGATGCTCCTCGACCCACTCCGTGGAGACGAGAGCCTCGGGATGGGCGTAACCGCGCGCGTCGATGGACTCGACATCGCTCCTGGTGGCGGCTTGCGCCATGCTTCACCTCCTTGGGGATTGAAGAACGTCAATCTTAGCCGATCGGCGTTCGGGCGTCATCACGGCCAGGGCAGGTGAATCCCGGGCTCACGCCACCGGGTGGCCCCGATCGGCGAGGAACCCGAGGGTCCGCCCGGTCGCGCCCGCCAGCCCGAGGAGAGCCTGCCGGGCGGCCTCGCCGGAGCGGCGGGCGCGATCGCCTTCCAGGAGCGTCTCCCACCACGCCCGAAGCTCGGCCGCCGATCCGACGACGCGGAGGCCGCCCCCTTCCGCCAGCGCTGCGATCTCGTGGGGACCCCCATGGCGCGGGCCGATCGCGACCGGCACCCCCATCGCGGCGGGCTCCATCGTGTTGTGGACGGCGCCGCCGAAGCCGCCGCCCACGAAGGCCAGGTCGGCCAGGGCGTAGAGCCGGTAAAGGACCCCGACCTGGTCGACGATCGTCACGGTCGCGGCCTCGCCCCCGCACGAACTCCAGCGCGCGGCCACGAGGCCCAGGCGACGGGCCCGCTCCTCCAATCCCCGGACCGCGTCCTCGGTCGGATCGTGGGGCGCGACAAACGCGAGGAGCCCGGGCCGTCCCGGCGCGAGGCCGGCCAGCCCCGGCAGCAGGACCTCCTCGTCGGACGGCCAGGTGCTCCCGGCGACGATCACCGGCCGCCGGCCCTCCGGGAGGGCTCGCGGAGGCCCCTCGGCCCAGGCCGCCCGGGCCCGCTCAAGCGTCACGTCGGCACGGGTGTCTCCCGCCACACGGATCCGGTCCTCGGCGACCCCCAGGCCCCGCACGAGGGCGGCGTCCTCGTCGCCCACCGCGGCCACCGCGTCGAGCCGGCGGTAGAGCTCCCGGGTCAGGCCGCGTACCGGCCACCCCATCCGGTCCGCGCCTACCAGGCGGGCGCAGGCCTGGGCGACCGGGACGCCGCGGTCGGCGGCCGACCAGACCAGGTTGGGCCACGTCTCGCCCCCCACCAGGAGCAGGAGATCGGGTGCCGTGAGATCGAGGAACCGCCCCATCCCTCGGGGGAAATCGAACGGCAGGTAGTCGGCGGCGTCCACCGACGGGAGGTCCGAGGCCCAGCGCCGCGCCGAGGGCGAAAAGTGGGTGTAGAGGATGGCGGCTCCCGGTCGGGCGCGGCGGATCCCCTCCGCCAGCGGCCGGGCCTGGAGGGTCTCCCCCGCGCTGGCCGCGTGGAGCCAGATCCTGGGGGAGCGCTCCCGGAGGGGCTCGAGCGCCGCCTCCCACCGCTCGAAGAGGCCCTCCCTTCCCGCCGCGGCACGCTGGATCGCCGGCCTGGCGCGCCGGGCGAGCGGCAGCGCCGCGCCTGCGGCCGGGACCACGATCCCGTTGTAGGCGATCCGCCAGAGCTTCGACATGGAGGGACATCCTAAGAGGGGTCCGGGGCGCCGTCCCGCGGGAGGCGAAAAACGATCCATCCATTCGCTCGGGGGCGCAGATGCGACTTGCGGGCGGCAGGCCTGGGCGCAGATTGGACGGCGCCGTGACTCCGGATCCGCCCTTTCCCCGCGCCGTCGTGCCATGCCCCTTCTGCGGGCGGGTCAACGACGTCGACCTGTCACGAATCGACGACCGTCCCCGCTGTGGCGAGTGCGGCCGCCCGATCCTCCTCGACCGGCCCGTCAAGCTGTCCGACGCCGACTTCGACCGCGTGATCGAGAGGAGCGGAGTGCCCGTCCTGGTCGACTTCTACGCCGACTGGTGCGGCCCGTGTCGCGTCATGGCCCCTACGATCGACGAGCTGGCGGCCGATCGGGCCGGGCGGGCGCTGGTCGGCAAGCTCGACACCGACCGTAATCCGGCCACCGCGAACCGGTTCGAGATCCGCGGGATCCCGACCACCATCGTCTTCCGGGAAGGTCACGAGGCCGGGCGCCGCACCGGTGCGATCGGCCGAACGGAGCTCGACGCCCTCCTCGACGACTCGACGGGGGGCTGAGCCCCAACGCAAGGAGCCGGGCTCTCACCCGGCTCCACGTTTCGGAGATCGGCTGCCCTCGGAGATCTAGATCGCGTCCACCCGCGTGATCCCGGGCACCATCTCCCTCAACCGCTGCTCGATCCCCTGTTTCAGCGTCATCGTCGACATCGGGCACCCGCCGCAGGCGCCCATCATCCGCAGCGTGACGACGCCGCCTTCGATGTCCAGCAGCTCGACGTTCCCGCCGTCCATCGCGATGGCCGGCCGGATCGTGTCGAGCGCCTCCTCGACGCGCCCGCGCAGGGCCTCTTCGTCGTACCCGGCCGCGCCGACTCCGGCCTCGGTCGCACCGGCGGCGTTGCGCTCGGTTTCCGGAAATTCGATATCCTTCAGGTCCGGCATCTGGATGTCACCTCCATGGCATCTGAAATTCGGAGTCAACTTAAGCCCTGACAACCCGTTCCGCCATCCGGCCGGGCGCTCATGCCACCCCTCGGCGGAACCGTCGTTCACGTGCGGGTTACATTCATGACCATGCCCGACGCTCGCCGCATCCTGTGGGTCGACGACGAGATCGCCGGCCTGAAGTCCCACATCCTCTTCCTCGAGAAGCGCGGCTTCCGGGTCGTCACCGCGCCCAACGGCGAGGACGCCCTGGCGGTCCTCTCGGACAACGGCTTCGATTGCGTCCTCCTCGACGAGCAGATGCCGGGGATGCGTGGCATGACGGTCTTCCAGCGGATCCGGGACGACCATCCCCGTCTCCCCGTGGTCATGGTCACCAAGAGCGAGGAGGAGGGGCTCATGGACCAGGCGATCGGCCGGCGGGTGGACGATTACCTCGTCAAGCCGATCAACCCGAATCAGGTCCTGTCGGTCCTCAAGCGGCTCCTCGAGGGGTCCCAGATCCGCCACCAGACGATCGCCCAGGAGTTCAGCCGCCGGTACCTGGAGCTGGACGACGAGCGGAAGGCTTGCAGCTCATGGGATGACTGGGTGGAGCTGTACCGCGAGCTGCTGACATGGGAGATGCGGCTCGTCGAGGCCGGCGAGCGCGGGCTCCTCGAGAGCCAGCAGGAGCTGCACCGCGCGGCGAACGCGGATTTCTCGCGGTTCGTCATCGAGCGCTATCCCCAGTGGGTCGCCGCCCGGCCCGGGGAACGGCCGACCCTGTCGCCGGATCTCGTCGGGCATCACGTGGTCCCGCTGCTCGAGGCGGACCCGGGGCCCGTGTTCTTCGTCATCATCGATTGCCTCAGGCTCGACCAGTGGATCGCGATCCGCGACGTCCTCGAGCGCCACTTCACGATCGAGGAATCCCACGCCGGATCGATCCTGCCGTCGGCCACCCCCTACTCGCGCAACGCCATCTTCAGCGGCTGGTTTCCGCGCCAGATCGTGGAGCGGCAGCCCGGCCTGTGGATCGGGGACGCCGACATCGAAGGGTCCTTGAACCCGCACGAGCGGGAGCTCCTCGAGCTCCAGCTCAGGCGCAAGGGACTCGCCGACGCCTGTCCCGTCCAGTACACCAAGGTCTATACGGCCGATGACGCGGCGGGTGCGCTCAAGCGGCTGCCGCAGTGCCTCCAGAGCCGCCTGTCCGCGTTCGTGTTCAACTTCATCGACGTGCTGACGCACGGGCGCTCGGAGTCGGAGATCCTGCTCGAGATCGCGCCCGACCAGGAGGCGTTCCGTTCGCTCACCCGCTCGTGGTTCATGCACTCCGCGCTGATCGACCTGCTCGGGCAGGCGGCGCGCCACGGGGTGCGGGTCGTCCTCACGACCGACCATGGCTCGGTCCACTGTCTCCGCCCGGCCACCGTGTACGCGCGGCGCGACGCGTCCCAGAACCTGCGCTACAAGTTCGGCAACGACATCCGGGCGGAGAGCGAGGAGACGGCCTACCGCGTCATCGACTTGGCCTCGATCGGCCTCCCGGACCAGGGAACGAACGTGGCCGCCCTGATGGCGGTCGAGGACTACTACTTCGTCTACCCGACCAAGCTGCGCGAGTACCAGGCCCGCTACTACGGGGCCTTCCTGCACGGCGGGATCTCGCTCGAGGAGCTCATCCTGCCGGTGGCGACGCTGACGCCCAGGTAACGCACGCGAGCTCGCGGCGCAGGGTCTCGACCACCGTCCACGCCCGGGTCGAGTCCTCGGGTGTGGCGCTCCGCGGAGCGGTCGTCTTCATGTGCGGATCCGTCCGGAGGCCGGAATCCTGGGCGCCGGACGGCGCCGGTTGGCCCATGACCGCCGTCGCCAGAGCGACGGCGACGATCCGGATGGTCGGGAGCTTCACGCTCACGGGTATCCTCCCGCGTGGGGCAAAACGCCTGCGTCTGGTTCTGGACGCGTTTCCACCTCCCGATGTTAAGGGCGGCTCAGCGGAAGCACGCGGCGGGAAGCGCCCCCCGGTCGCGAAGCAGCCGAGCCGCCTCCTCGAAGCCGGCCCAGGCGGCGCGCGCGAGGCAGCCGCCGACGCTCACGCGACGGACGCCGCGCGCGGCCAGGTCCTCGACCCACATGGCCGGACCGAAAAGAAGAACGTTGACCGGCTTGGGCGCGACGGCCGCAACCACCGCGTCGATGTGGGCAGGATCGTGAATTCCCGGCGCGTAGAGGCAGTCGGCTCCGGCATCCGCGTACGCGGTCAGACGCTCGATCGTGGCGTCGATGCCGGTCCGGCCGATGAGGAAGCCCTCCGACCGGCCGACCAGAATCACGTCCTCCCCGGTCCCGTCGATGGCCTCACGGGAAGCCTCGATCCGCTCGACCGCCAGCGGGAGTTCGTACAGCTCCTTCCCGGTCCGGTCCTCGATCGACAGGCCGGCCACGCCGGTCTCGATGGCCAGCCGTACGTTGGCCGCGACCTCCTCGGGCCGGTCGGCGAAGCCGGCCTCGAAATCCGCGTTCACCGGAAGATCCGTCGATTCGCAAAGGACCTCGAGATGGCTCAGGACATCGTCCCGCGACACCTCGCCGTCCTCGCGTCCGAACGTCCATGCCAGCCCGGAGCTCGTCGACGCCACGGCCACGAAACCAAGCTTCTCCAACCGCCGGAGGCTGCCGAGGTCCCAGGGATTCGGCAACACGAAACAGCCTTCCCCGTGGAGCGACCGGAAGGCTGCGCGCTTGGCTTTCAGGTCGACGGTCATGATGCCGACTCAACCCCCATGGGTGCGAGGTACAATCTGCGGCGCAAGCTGTGCCGTCGTACTCTGCTTTGGACGCATCTCGTTCACAAACAGCTCATGTGCTCATCCTTGTGGAGAACCTCGATGGGCATTGGCTCCTACCCCTCGCGCTCGAGAAACTCCCGCAGCGCCTCCTTGCCCTCATCCACGATCGGCTCGCCGTGGGTGAGAAGGAGATGCCGGAAGTCGAGGGCGAGGAGCGGGCGGCACGCCTCGACGACCCGCGCCTTGGCGGGCTCCGGATCGTCCCCGTACCACCCGTCGGGCGCGTAGCCGAGGGGGCCGTCTCCCTCACGGATCAGATTGTCCGCGAACGTCAGCGCGCCCCCCGCCGCGGGCACGTGGAGCGCGGTCTCGTCCGGCGTGTAGCCCGGGACGGCGAGCGCCTCGATCCCACCCGCCAACACCTCGCCGTGCTCGAAGGGCTCGGCGGCCACCCGCTCCCGGACGTGCTCGACGGCGGCCCGGTGGCAGCGGACCGGGCAGCCGAACGCCTCCGCGAAGGCGGCGCTCCCGCGGGAGTGATAGCGGTTGGTGATGAGGACGTGCTCGGGGGCCCGCGTCTCGAACCACGTGAGGCCGTCGTCGGGGACCATCGGGTCGATCAGGACGTGCGAGGATTCCACGAAGTAGGAGCTCACCACGACCCGCTGCTCCGGATGGAACGCCGACCAGTGGAAGAGACCGGGCGCGATCTCGCGCGGCGGCGAGCCCTGAGGCGTCGTCCCCTCGGGCGGCACTACTCCGCCTCGACGAACGCCCGGAGCCGCTTGGCCCCGTCGCCCAGGATCGGCTCGCCGTGCGCCAGACAGAGATGCTGGAACTCCAGCTCGTCCAGGATCCGCGCCAGCGATTCCCTGATCCCCTTCTTGATCGCCGGCGGATCGTCGCCGATGTGTTCCTCGGGCACGAACCCGAGGTCCTTCCCCCAGCGAACGACCGAGTCACCCAGGAACAGGATCCCGCCCTCACGCACCGTGTGGAAGGCAGTCTCTTCCGGACACAGGACGCCGACCTCCACCGCGAGGAAACCGTTCGGGAGGGCCGCTCCGAACTCGAACGGCTCCACCGCCTCTCCCTTCGTGAACTCGTGCATCCCGGCGGCGTGGCCGTGCACCTGGCAGCCGAAGGCATCGGCGAACCGGCCGCTGTGCCGGTAGTGGTGACGGTTGGTCAGGAGGATGTCGTGGGGGACGCCATGATCCCGGAACCAGTCCATCCCCTCCTCGGGGACGCGCGGGTCGACGAGCACGGCGCCGTGCGCGTCCTCGAGGCAATAGGAGTGGACCGGTGCTCCGATCCCATCGTGATGCGTGGTCCAGTGGAAGACTCCTGTGAGGATCTCGTCCATGCGGGGGCCTCCTTCATCGAGGACGGATCGATCGAAAGGCTCGAATCGGGGGAGTTTAATATCTTCGTCGCCATGCGGACCTACCTGCGCGTCCTGGGCTACCTGCGTCCCCACGCCTGGCTTCTGAGCGTATCGTTTCTGCTGATGATCGCGTTCGCGCTGGTGGACGGCTTCTCGATCGTACTCCTGATCCCCTTCCTGCAGGTTCTCTTCGGCGGACCGGAGACCGCCATCCCGCCCGCCCCCGAAGGGCTGATGGGGCGGGCCGAGCATTTCGTCAGGTACGATCTCTTCGCGTGGCTCCAGGAGCCGTCGGCGCTGGGCACGCTCAGGAACGTCTGCCTGATCATCCTGGCGATCTACTTCCTGAAGGCGATTCTCGGCTACCTGCAGGATTTCCTTCCTCAGGTCGTGCTGGAGCGATCGCTGCGGGACCTGCGCGGCCAGTTCTTCGCCCGCCTCCAGCGCCTTTCCTTCCGCTACTTCCAGCAGACGCGGGCCGGACACCTGATGTCGATCCTGACTAATGACGTCCAGCTTCTCAGCAACGCCATCTCGACGGGTGTCATCAACGTCACGCGCTACGTGCTGGAGGTGATGGTGACGGTGCTGATCCTGGTCGCTATCTCGTGGCGCCTGACCCTGCTCGCGCTTCTCATCCTGCCACCGATCGCCTGGATCGCCGTCCTGATCGCGCGCAAGCTCCGGCGGGTCAATCGGGAGCTCCTCCGGAAGCTGGGAGACGTGACCAGCGCCCTCCAGGAGAACATCGCCGGGATCCGGATCGTGCGTGCGTTCGGCGCCGAGCGGTTCGAGCAGGAGCGCTTCGGACGGGACAACGCGGCCTACCAGCGGAACCTCGTCCGGTCGAAGAAGTACTCGCGGTTGGGAACCCCGCTCTCGGAGTTCCTTCTGGCCGGCGCCGTCGTCCTGATCCTCTACATCGGGGGACGCATGATCCTCGTGGACGGCACGCTCACGCCGGAGACCTTCTTCGTTTTCCTCGTCGCCTCGCTCAAGCTCTCGAGCCCGATCAAGTACCTCTCGCGCTTCAACGAGGACGTGCAGCCGGCGCTGGCCGGCTGCGAGCGGATCTTCGCCGTCCTGGACGAGGAGCCGGAGGTGAAGGAGGTCGCTCACCCCGTCCCCGTCCCCTCGTTCGATCGCGAGATCCGGTACGATCACGTCTCGTTCTCCTACGACGAGGACGGGGGCCGGGTCCTCCAGGACGTCACGTTCACGATCGGCAAGGGCGAGGTCGTGGCGCTGGTCGGACCCTCGGGCGGCGGGAAGTCCACCATCGTCGACCTGCTGCCACGGTTCTACGACCCGACGGCCGGCCGGATCCTCCTCGACGGGCACGACCTCCGCGAGGTGAGGCTGGCCGATCTGCGCGCGCTCATGGGGATCGTGACCCAGGAGACGATCCTCTTCCACGACACCGTGGCCAGGAACATCGCCTACGGCGTCGAGCCCGATCCGGCGCGCCTGGAGGAGGCGGCCCGGGCAGCCAACGCGCTCGACTTCGTCCAGGAGCTGCCCCGGCAGTACGAGACCCCGCTCGGCGAGCGCGGCATCCGCCTCTCGGGCGGCCAGCGCCAGCGCCTCGCGATCGCCCGCGCCATCTACCGGAACCCGCCCATCCTGATCTTCGACGAGGCGACTTCGGCGCTCGACTCCGAGAGCGAGACCCTGGTCCAGCAGGCGATCGCCCGTCTCATGGAGAACCGCACCGTGGTCGTCATCGCCCATCGCCTGTCGACGGTCCTCCACGCCGACCGGATCGTGGTGATCGACCGGGGGCGGGTCGTGGAGCAGGGAACCCACGCGGAGCTCCTCGCCCGCGAGGGTCGATACAGCCAGCTCTACGAGCTCCAGTTCGCCGAGATGCCCGCCTGAGACGAGCGGGCGTCCGGGCGTGAAGCCTCCAACCCTTCCCCTGGAACCAGGGGAAATCCGTTCCGCGCTCTTCGTCCGCCTCCGGCGCTTCGGCGACACCATCGTGCTCGGTGCCTGCGTCCGGTTCTTCAAGCGGTGGGCGCCGCACGCGCGCCTGACGGTCCTGGTCCAGCCGGGGTACGACGCCCTCCTCAGGCCGTTCCCCGAGATCGACGAGTTCGTGATCGCCGAGCCGGGCTCGAGGGGCGCGCTGAAAGCTCTCGCCCGTGTCCGGGCGCTGCGCCCGGAC
>DASRVA010000068.1:0-9417 GCA_035687745.1 Gemmatimonadota bacterium | reverse complement strand
CACGCGGCCAGTGAGGGCGCGGCCTCGAGCGCGGCGCGCACCGCCTCGGCCACGCTGAGAGCGGCCACCACGTCCCGCCGTCCCTGGCGCCAGCGACGATACCCGGGCGGCGGGAAGGGGGGAGGGCCGCCGGCGTCCGGTCGGCTCAGGGGGCGCGACCCTCGACGAGCTCCACGACAAGCCGGTCGATCGCGTCCTGAGCCTCCTCCTCGATCCCCGCGCCGGTTCCGTTGACGATCACGCTGAACGCATACTCGCGCTCCGCGGTCGTCGTGAGGTAGCCCGACAGGGCGTACACGTTCTCGATGAAGCCGGTCTTGGCGCGAACGCGGGCTTCCGCCTCGGTGCCGAGGTAGCGCCGCCGGAGGGACCCGGTCCGGCCGGCGACCGGAAGCGAAGCCGCGAACACCTCTCCCCACGGCCGGTCGACCGCGCGGGCGAGGAGGGTGGCCAGCCCGCGCGGGGTCGCCAGGTTCGTGCTCGCCAGGCCCGAGCCGTCCTTGAGCTCGAAGTCGAGCGTGTCGACGCCCAGTCGTTGGAGGGTCTCCCGCTCGACGGCCAGACCCGCCTTCCACGACCCCTCGCCGCGGAGCTCCCGGCCGAGCGTCTTCAGGACCTGCTCGGCGTGCCAGTTCTGGCTCCGCCCGTTGATCGCCTCGACGACCTTTCCGAGGGAGACGGAGGTGTGGGACACGAGGTGGATCGCGTCGCCGGCGGCCACCGGTGAGTCGCCGGGCGAGGAGACGGTGCGGGTCTTCCCCTCGATCTCGACCCCGCGCGCCTCGAGGACCTCCCGGAAAACGGTCCCTGCCCAGCGGGCGGGATCGACGACCGCGAAGTACTCGATGCGGGGCTCGGCATCGAGCGGGAGCGAGCCGTAGGCCACGATCCGGTTCGTCCCCGGATCCCGGGTCAGGTCGAACGTGACCTCGGAGCCGCCCGGACCGGTCGTGGCGCGGTTCTCCAGCGTATAGAAGGCGCTCCGGGGCTCGCCCTCCACGACGGGGCGCTCCCCGACTCCGGCCCCTGGCCGGATGTGGAAGTCGATGCTGTTGTCGTTGAATCCGAGCGCCCCCACAGGGGCCGCGTACCACCAGAGGATGTCGTACGCGGACCAGTCCCCGCGCGTCCGGTCGTCGTCGAAGAAGCTCTCGTCGGCGACCAGGTCGCCCCGGATCCGCTCGATCCCGCGCGCGGCGAGCGAGTCCGCCAGACCCTCGAAGATCGAGAGCATCCCGGGGGCGTGGCGTCCCGACAGGTTGGGGTCGCCGCGACCGTAGAGGACCAGGTCCCCTTCCAGCTCGCCGTCCTCGATGGGCCCCGTCCCGTAGAGACTCGTTCGGAACGCGTAGTCGGGGCCGAGGCGCTCGAGCGCGGTCGCGCTTACCACGAGCTTCAGGTTGGAGGCCGGGACGAACCAGCGGTCGGCGTTGTAGAGCGTCACCCAACGCGCCGCCTCCAGGTCGTAGACGGCGACTCCCCAGTGGGCCCGGTCGAGCCGGCCATCGACCACGGCCTCGAGCCACGCCGGCAGGGAGTCGGACGCCTGGGCGATCTGGAGAGCGGGAGGGCCGGCGGAAGCGGCCGGGCGGGCGGCTGGTGCGAGGAGGCCCGCCAGCGCCGCGCCGCCCAGGATCCACGCGCGACCGTGTCGCGTCACCGATCCCTCCGCGCGCGGAGAGCGTAGTAAAGGAGCGGGATCGTGATCTCGTGATGCCCGGTCAGGTGGATCCCCTCGCCGCCTTCCAGGACCGGCCTGCCGATCACGTTCACCATAGGGCGGTAGTGGCGGATCATGTCGAGATCGACGGCGGTGAAGGAGCGGATCGGGGCCCAGAGCCGCCGGGCCACGTTCAGCGCCTTCACGAACACCTCGGGCAGCACGACCGCGGACCCCAGATTGGCCACCAGACCGCCGTCGTCCAGCTCGCGCAGGCTGGCGGCCAGGACCCTGAAGTCGCGGTGGCTGGCCGCTCCGAGCGCCGCCCCGTCGCAGGCGGGATGCTGGTGCACGATCTCGGCGCCGATCGCGACGTGGACGGTGAGCGGAACCTGGTTCCGGAAGGCGGCCGCCAGCACGCTCGACTCGCGATGCAGGACGGCAGGATCGCGCTCGACTAGCCAGCGGCCGAGGGCCTCGCCGAGGCCCAGCTCCTCCCGGACCGCGAGCGCGGTCGCCTCCGCCATCCACCGGCCGGTCTCGTCGGCCAGACCGAAAGTGCCGTCCGCGAGGTTCCCGGCCACGTCCTCGGACGTCTCCCCGAAGCAGGCGATCTCGAAGTCGTGGATCGCGGTCGCCCCGTTGAACGCGAGATGGGTCACCCACCCGCGCTCGATCAGGTCGATCAGGAAGGGCGAGCAGCCGGTCTTGACGACGTGTCCGCCTACCAGGAGGACGACCGCCCGGGAGCCGTCCAGCGAGGCCGACCACCGCTCCACCACGCGGCGCAGGTCGGCAGCCGCCAGGACGTCGGGCAGGGCCGCAATCAGCGGCGCGATGGCCGGCGCGGGGTCCAGAACCTCGCCGAACTGGCCGACGGAGACCTTGTTCTCGCGGGCGGAGAAGGGGATCGGCGCGACCGATCCGAGGTCCGCCGCCTCGTAGCGTGACGTCACGGTCGTCGGGCTGGTCCGGAAGTTGGTGAGAGCGCGGCGGCGCCGCGCAGGATACGCGAGGGGGAGTTTAGGGGCGGCGCGCGCCGTTCGTCAACGCACCCGTCGATTTACCGGGCGCTCACCGCCTGGCCGGGCTCGTACCTCACCAGCTCGGCCACGAAGTTCCCGATACCGATCTTGCTCGAGATCTTCACCGGCAGGTGCCGCGCGTCGGTGGTCAGCCACAGGCGGTTGTCGCCGCCCTTCTTGAAGACGCCGCTGTCGGTCTGAAGGCCCAGCTCCAGGACCCACGTGTCGAAGGTCCCGGCCGGGACCTTGATCCGCTCCCGCTTCAGCACTCGGACGGTCAGCGGGTTGTCACCCGGATCCGCCTGATTCCGGAGCGTGAACTTGCTCCCCTGGTCGTAGGGCAGGAGCCGCAGGTAGTAGATCATCGAAAGCTGGTCGACCGCGTCCGGGCTCGCGGGCTTGGCCTCGCCGTCGGCGTCCACCCGCACCTGGCGGTCCTGGTCGAAGGTGTAGTCGCGGTTGCGGGACTTGTCGTTCTCGACCGCATCGCGGCGGTACTTGAGCGAGTGGAGCCGGTCGGCGTCGAGCCACGCCTCCTCCCTCGACTGGATCTCGTAGACGTAAGAGACAGCGCGGTTGCTCTCGACTTCGGACGCGAAGTGGTACGCCGTGCGGCCGTCAAAGGGGCCCAGCTCGACGACGCGGAGCTCCATCGAGCCGGCGGGGACCGGCCCATACGAGATCGCGTACTCGAGACGCTCCCCGGGCTTGAACCCCACCTCGCGGTCGTTGGCGACCCGGGTCTGGCCCGAGGCCGGAACGGCGGCGAGGAGCGCCAGCAGAGCGAAGGCGTATGCGTAAGAACGATTCATCGGAAACGTTATACGGCCCGGGGTGGCTCCGTGTTCCCCCTCTCAGGGAACGCGCGAGCTCACCGCGGTGGGGCGGCCACGCGGTCCACGCGACCGGTCAGGCTGAGCTCGCCACGGAGCGCGCGCTTCAGGCGATGCCGCGACTCGCGCGGGCGGATGTCGCAGCGGGTGGTGGCCTCCACCTCGACGATGGTCGGGTGGAAACGGCCGAGCCGGAGGAGGAGCTCGACGTTGGCTGCGGTATCGCGGGAGGTGATCAGCTCCTCCTGATGATCGGTCACGGCCCTCTTGAGCGTCCCCACGCGGTAGGCTCTGAGCGTGGACGTGTAGTCGGTGACGCCAGGGATGGGCATCGTCGCCCTCAGGATCGAGGAAGCGAGCCAGTCGCCGAACCGCCGCCGGCGCGGCATGGCCTCCTCCTCGCGGGCCGGCCGTGAGCGCGCCCCGATCACGAGGTCGGCGCCGGCCTCGATCTCGCGGATCATCTGCGGCACGACGTCGGGGGTGATCGAGAAGTCGGCCTCGACCAGGATCGCCACGTCGCTCTCGGGATGCTGCGACAACCGGACCGCCTCCCGGAGGAGCCGGTCCAGGCTGGGTCCGAACCCTTCGTTACGGGCGTGGCGGAGGATCTTAAGCGGCACGAGCCGGCGGTACGCCTCGGCCACCTTGCCGGTCCCGTCGGTCGAGCCATCGTCCAGGACGATCGCCAGGAACTCCTGCCGCACGCCCGTCATGACCTGGCGCAGCTTGTACAGGACCAGGCCGAGCGTCCCCTGCTCGTCGAAGGCCGGAATCAGGAAGTAGACCATCGGCGGGAAGATAGCAGGGAGAGCCGCCGCCGACCCACGCGCCCGGGGAGAGGTACCGGGGCCCCGCACAGAGGCCGGGGTTGACAGGCGGTCCCCGGGCATGCTAGAAAGATAGCAGTGCTAAAAATGCAGCACAGTGCCCAACGCCACCCGAGAGGTCGAGATGAAAAGGGGTCCGCACGTCGATCTGAGCCGCCGGGAGCGGCAGATCATGGATATCGTGTACGAGATGGGGGAGGCGACGGCGGCCGATGTCCAGCGGCGTCTGCCCGATCCGCCCGGCTACAGCGCCGTCCGCGCCATGCTCCGGGTGCTCGAGGAAAAGGGGCACCTTGAACACCGGCAGGACGGGCCCCGTTATCAGTACCGGGCCACGGTTCCCGTCGAGACGGCCCGGCGCTCGGCCGCGAAGCGCGTGCTGAAGACGTTCTTCGACAACTCGCTGGAGGAGGCGGTGGCAACCCTCCTGGACGTCTCGGCGTCCAACCTGTCGAAGAAGGAGCTCGACCGTCTCGCCCGCATGATCGAGGACGCCAGGAAGGAGGGTCGGTAGGCATGGAATCCGGGGGCGAAAACCCACCCATCGTCCCCGGCCGGACGACGCAGGCCTTCGCTCCGCAACCGGTCGTGACCCCCTGATGCGGCGGGATCGGCCACGATGACCGTCAGGCTGGCCGGCCTCCTCCTCGCCGCCGGGCTCTCGGGAGCGTCCGAGCCGGCCTCGGGGCAGCCCTTCCCGGGCGGCGCGGACGGCGGTGATCCGGAAGTCCGGCGAGCCGAGGCCGTCCAGGTGACGGCGGGGTCGGTCGAGGTCGACGGGAACCTGGACGACGAGGCGTGGAAGACGGCGCGCTGGATCACCGGCTTCATCCAGAAGGATCCGGTCGAGGGCGCCCCCGCCACCGTGGGCACCCAGGTGGCGTTTCTTTACGACGAGTCGGCCCTGTATGTGGCCGGCCGGATGACGGGCTCCGACCGGGCCGGCCTCGCGGACCTGATCACCCGCCGGGACGATCCGGGCCGGGCCGAGCGGCTGATCGTCTCGCTGGACACCTTCCACGACCGCCGGACGGCGTACAGCTTCGCGGTCACCGCGGCCGGAGTCCGGATCGACTACTTCCATCCCATCGACAACGAGTTCGAGCGCGACTTCACGTTCGATCCGGTGTGGTCGGCCCGGACCGAGGTCACCGCCGACGGCTGGACGGCCGAGATGCGGATCCCCTTCTCCCAGCTCCGGTTCAACCCGGGCGCGGAGCTCGTGTGGGGCGTGAACGTCAACCGCTACGTCCCGACGATCAACGAGGACGACTTCTGGATCGTCGTGCCGCGGGACCAGACCGGCTGGGCGTCCCGCTTCGGCGAGCTGGTCGGGATCCGCGACGTGCCCGGCTCGCGCCGGATCGAGGTGATCCCGTACGTGGCGAGCTCGGCCCGGATCCGGTCGGACGGCATCTTCGACGAGGACGACCCGTTCACCGACCGGACGGACGGCGAGCTGCGTGCGGGCGTCGATTTCCGGATGGGGCTCGGACCCAACCTGACCCTGGACGCGACCGTCAACCCCGACTTCGGACAGGTCGAGGCCGATCCGGCCGAGGTCAACCTGACCGCGTTCGAGACCGTGTTCGAGGAGCGCCGGCCGTTCTTCACCCAGGGACAGCAGAACTTCGTCGGGTACGGTCCGGAGTGGTACTACTCGCGGCGGGTCGGCGCCCAGCCGCACGGGACCGTCGAAGGCGACTTCGTGGACACGCCCAAGACGACCACGATCCTGGGCGCCGCCAAGGTCACCGGGCGGCTTCCCTCCGGGCTGACGGTCGGCGCGCTGGCGGGGATCACCGACGACGAGCGGGCCCGGACGTTCGACGTGGAGACCGGCGTGGTGGACGAGATCGTCGTCGAGCCCTTGACCGAGTACGGCGTCCTCAGGCTCCAGCAGCAGATCGGCGAGAACGCCTCCACCCTGGGCCTCACGCTGACCGCCATGAACCGCGACTTCGCCGAGGCCGAGGAGCTGGCCCCCCGCGTGCCCGAGCACGCCTTCGCGGGCGGGCTCGACTGGAACCGGAGGTTCGACGACGGCTGGTACGAGATCCTGGGCCACGTGGGGTTCAGCCGCGTCGGCGGGGACACGGCGGCGATCGCCCGTATCCAGCGGAGCAGCGCCCACTTCTTCCAGCGCCCCGACGCCGACCACATCGAGCTGGATCCGACGCGGACGTCTCTCTCGGGCTGGTCCGCCGCCCTCCGTGGCGGAAAGCGCACCGGCACCTGGCGCTGGAACCACGGCGTCTGGATGGATTCGCCCGGATTCGAGCTCAACGATGTCGGGATCCAGACCCGGTCGGACGACATCGCCGGCTGGCTCGAGCTCTACTACCACGACACCCAGCCGGGAAAGGTCTTCCGCAACTGGTTCGCGGGCATTCTCAACGAAAATCACTGGAACTTTGGCGGTGAGCGCCGGTTCTCGAACCTCTTCCTTTATTCCGAATGGACGCTCCTCAACTTCGTGAACGGTTGGCTCGAGACGGGGCGCGACTTCCGCAGCCTGCACGACGAGCTGACCCGCGGCGGGCCGCTCATGGAGTACCCGACCGGCTGGTGGGTCGCGGGGGGCGTGTTCAGCAACTACAACAGCCCGAACCGGATCGGCACCCGGGCGGCCGGCTGGCGCGACGAGCAGGGCGGCTGGGAGTACCGGATCGATCCGGAGCTCCACCTCCAGGCGACCGAGCGGCTCGGCCTCTCGCTCACGCCGCGCTGGATCCGGACCCGCGAGGCGCGGCAGTTCATCGGCGCGTTCGACGGCGGCCGCGACGCGACGTTCGGTCGCCGCTTTGTCTTCGGGATGATCGACAAGAGCGAGATCGCGGCCCAGATCCGGGCCAACTACGCGTTCTCGCCGGATCTCAACCTGGAGCTCTACGCCGAGCCGTTCGCCTCGAGCGGTCGCTACGCGCGGATCGGCGAGCTGGCCGCTCCGCGGACCCGCGACGTCGTCGTGTACGGAGAAGACGGCACCGAGACCGGCTTGGCTCGCGACCCCGAGAACGGCGACTACACGGTGACCGCCGACGGCGCGACGTTCGAGATCGAGAACCCCGATTTCGACGTTCTCTCCTTCCGCTCCAACTTGGTCCTTCGCTGGGAATGGCGGCCCGGCTCGACCTTCTTCGTCGTCTGGCAGCAGAACCGCTCCGAGAACGAGGAGCGGGGGCGGCTGGTCGGCCCGGGCAAGCTGGTCGAGAGCCTGGGAGCGGACGGCGAGAACGTGCTCGCGCTGAAGTTCACGTACTGGCTGCCGCTGTAGCGACGCCGGGCATCCCGCCTTCGTATTCCGCGACCTGCAAGTCCGGCCTGCGCGAAGCCGGCCGCCGATGAACGGACGACCGCTGCCGGGCGTCGTACCTTGGGTCTCCGCCGATCCATCCTTCCCCCAACGACCGAGGTCCCGATGCTTCGCCGACTCATCATGCTTTCGCTCGCGCTGATCCTGGCCTTCGCCGCGCCCTTGGCCGCCCAGGAGGCGGGGGCACCCGCCGCCCCGGCCGCCCACCCCGCGGATGTCGAATCGATCGACGCCATCCTGGCCGCCCTCTACGACGTCATCTCCGGCCCGGCGGGGGAGCGGGACTGGGACCGTTTCCGGTCGCTCTTCACGCCGAACGCGATCCTCATCCCGATGGTCCCCGCGCCGGACGGGTCGACCCCGGTGCGCGTGTTGACCGCCGAGGACTACATCACGCGGGTGGGGCCATTCTTCGGGGAGAACGCGTTCTACGAGGTCGAGGCCGGCCGGACGCTGGACCGCTACGGCAACGTCGCCAACGCGATGAGCGCCTACGAGTCGCGCCGGGCGCCGGGCGAGGAGCCCTTCGCCCGCGGCGTCAACACGATCACGCTGGTGACGGATGGCGCCCGCTGGTATGTGGCGTCGATCGCCTGGGACCAGGAGCGGGAGGGAAACCCGTTCCCTCCGGAATGGCTGCCCTCCGGGCGTTGAAGGCGCCCGGGAAGCACGGCCTCCGCTCGATCGCCTTCCCGTCGATCTCGACGGGCGCCTACAGGTATCCGATCGGGAAAGCTGCGCCGGTAGCAGTGGACGTCGTCGCCGATTGGCTGGCCGGGCATCCGGATGAGCTCGACCTGGTCCGGTTCGTCTTGTTCGGCGAGGGCGACTTGGCGGTCTACCGGGAGGCGCTCGGAGCGCCCTGACCCCCACGCCGGTCGATTCCAACCCTGGACGGCCCCCGGGCGTCCAACCCGACGTATGCAGGAACTTCGGCCGCGGAGGAACGATCCTGGCCACGGACCAGCCCCGGTCGACCGGGACCGAAAAGGATGTCGAGCTCGCCGCCGGCGGCGACACGCGGGCGTTCGAGCGCGTCTACCGGGAGCACGCGGCCAGGGTCCACAGCCTGGCCCGTCGGATGATCGGCCCGGAGGAAGCGGACGACGCGACCCAGGAGGTGTTCGTGCGGATCTGGGAGAAGCTCGACACCTTCCGCGGCGACGCGGCGTTCGGAACCTGGCTCCACCGGGTGGCGGTCAACCTGATCCTGACCCGTGCCCGATCGCGGAAGCGGCATGGCGCCTGGATCGTGGACGACGAGGAGGCGGTCCTGAGAGCTTCGACCGGTCCCGCCCACGAGTGGGCCTCGATGGACTTGGAGACGGCGCTCGCCAGGCTGCCGGACGGCGCCAGGCAGGTGTTCGTCCTGCACGACGTCGAGGGATACCGGCACGAGGAGATCGCCGAGATGCTGGAGATGGCGGTGGGCACGTCGAAGTCGCAGTTGCACCGGGCGCGGATGCTCCTGAGGCAGCATCTGGCGGCCTGAAGAGGAGCCCATGAGCGAGCACGCGACCGAACGTCTGAGCGCCTACCTGGACGGGGATCTGGACGCGCCCGACCGGGAGGCGGTCGAGCGCCACCTGGCCGTCTGCGGGGAGTGTGCCGCCCTTCTCGAGGACCTCGATCGTCTGGCGCGTGCCGCCGGCGAGCTCGAGGACCGGGAGCCGGCCGCGGACCTCTGGCCCGGGATCGCCCGGCGGCTCGAGGGCCGGGCCCGCGTCGTCCCGATCGACGCCGCCCGGTCCCG